>NZ_CABVPL010000008.1 GCF_902499045.1 Burkholderia latens
AAGAAGGTCTGCGCTTCGCAATCCGCGAAGGCGGCCGTACCGTCGGCGCAGGCGTCGTCGCCAAGATCATCGAGTAATATCGACGATCCGCGGGCTCCGACGGGGCCCGCGATTCCCGCGGTACGCCGTTGTACCGTCGAAACCGGGTGTCCAGTTCGATCTGGCACCCGGTTTTTCTTTGTGGCGAGTCGATCGTCGTATTGACAAACGCCCACCACCGCCTTGAATTTTCGTGTAGAATCGCGGGCTTAGCAGTGGAAGTACCGTTCGGAACCGGGCGCTTCGCTCCCCGCAGGCAACAGGTTTCGCGTTCTTTTAGTGTCCGGCGATGCAACATCGCCTCGCTCTTTCCAAGGAATCGTCATGCAGCAACAAAAAATCCGCATTCGCCTGAAGGCTTTCGACTATCGTCTGATCGATCAATCGGCTGCCGAGATCGTCGATACCGCGAAGCGGACTGGCGCAATCGTCCGTGGCCCGGTGCCGCTGCCGACGCGCATTCAGCGTTTTGACATCCTGCGTTCGCCGCACGTCAACAAGACGTCGCGCGATCAGCTCGAAATCCGTACCCACCAGCGCCTGATGGACATCGTCGATCCGACCGACAAGACGGTCGACGCGCTGATGAAGCTCGATCTGCCGGCAGGCGTCGACGTGGAAATCAAGCTGCAGTAAGGCTTTCGGCGCCGACCGGCCTGCCGGCCGGTGCTAAGTCTTTGTATTGCTTGCGGAAATCGAAAAGTCGGGCTATACTGCTTGGCTTTTCGCGTATTCGCGTAAAAAAGTTGGGCCTTGCGTGCCCGGCATTTTGTAAATCAGCCCCGACCAATCGCAGTCGGGAATGGAGAAAATGATGAGCCTTGGACTCGTAGGTCGCAAGGTTGGCATGACCCGTATCTTCACGGCTGAAGGGGATTCGATTCCCGTCACCGTGCTGGACGTGTCGGACAACCGCGTGACGCAGATCAAGACTGTTGAAACCGACGGCTACACGGCCGTGCAGGTTGCATTCGGCTCCCGCCGCGCATCGCGCGTGACGAAGCCGCTGGCAGGTCATCTCGCCAAAGCCGGTGTCGAAGCCGGTGAAATCCTCAAGGAATTCCGCATTGACGCGGCCAAGGCAGCCGAGCTGTCGAATGGCGCCGTGGTCGGTGCAGATCTTTTCGAAGTAGGCCAGAAGGTCGACGTGCAGGGCGTGTCGATCGGTAAGGGCTACGCCGGTACGATCAAGCGTTACAACTTCTCCTCCGGCCGTGCCACGCACGGTAACTCGCGCTCGCACAACGTGCCGGGCTCGATCGGTATGGCGCAGGATCCGGGTCGCGTTTTCCCGGGCAAGCGCATGACGGGTCACCTCGGTGACGTTACGGTGACGGTGCAGAACCTCGAAATCGCTCGTATCGACGCAGAGCGCAAGCTGCTGCTCGTCAAGGGTGCGATTCCGGGCGCGAAGGGCGGCAAGGTTTTCGTGACGCCGGCCGTCAAGACCAAGGGGGCGAAATAATGGAACTCAAGCTCCTGAACGAAAATGGTCAGGAAGGTGCAGTGGTCAACGCGTCGGACGTCGTGTTCGGTCGTGACTACAACGAAGCGCTGATCCACCAGGTCGTCGTCGCGTACCAGGCGAATGCTCGCCAGGGTAACCGCGCACAGAAGGACCGCGAGCAAGTCAAGCACACCACCAAGAAGCCGTGGCGCCAGAAGGGTACGGGCCGTGCTCGTGCCGGTATGTCGTCGAGCCCGCTGTGGCGTGGCGGTGGTCGCATCTTCCCGAACTCGCCGGAAGAAAACTTCTCGCACAAGGTCAACAAGAAGATGCATCGCGCAGGCCTCTGCTCGATCTTCTCGCAGCTGGCCCGCGAAGGCCGTCTGTCGGTCGTCGAGGACATCGTCCTCGAGGCGCCGAAGACCAAGCTGCTGGCCGACAAATTCAAGACCATGGGTCTCGACTCCGTTCTGATCATCACGGACACGGTCGACGAGAACCTGTACCTGGCTTCGCGCAACCTGCCGCACGTGGCGATTGTCGAGCCGCGCTACGCTGACCCGCTGTCGCTGATCTACTTCAAGAAAGTGCTGGTCACGAAGGCTGCGGTCGCCCAGATCGAGGAGTTGCTGTCATGAGCGAGATTCGCAAGAACGATCATCGTTTGATGCAGGTCCTGCTCGCACCGGTGATCTCGGAAAAGGCGACGCTGGTTGCCGACAAGAACGAGCAAGTCGTGTTCGAAGTCGCACCGGATGCCACGAAGCAGGAAGTGAAGGCGGCTGTCGAGCTGCTGTTCAAGGTTGAAGTTGATTCGGTCAACGTGCTGGTTCAGAAGGGCAAGCAAAAGCGCTTCGGCCGTTCGATGGGCCGCCGCAAGGACGTGAAGAAGGCGTACGTTTGCCTGAAGCCCGGCCAGGAAATCAACTTTGAAGCGGAGGCCAAGTAATCATGGCAATCGTGAAAGTTAAACCGACTTCGCCGGGTCGCCGCGCGATGGTCAAGGTGGTCAACAAGAACCTGCACCAGGGCAAGCCGTACGCGGCACTGCTCGACTCGCAGAGCTCGACCGCCGGCCGTAACAACAACGGTCGTATCACCACGCGTCACAAGGGTGGTGGTCACAAGCAGCACTACCGTATCGTCGATTTCCGTCGCACGAAGGATGGCATCCCGGCAAAGGTCGAACGTCTCGAGTACGACCCGAACCGCAGCGCGAACATCGCGCTGGTGCTCTACGCAGACGGCGAGCGTCGCTACATCATCGCCCCGAAGGGCCTGACTGTCGGCCAACAGCTGATGTCGGGTTCGGAAGCGCCGATCCGTGCAGGCAACACGCTGCCGATCCGCAACATTCCGGTCGGTACGACGATCCACTGCATCGAGATGCTGCCGGGCAAGGGCGCGCAAATGGCGCGTTCGGCTGGCACGTCGGCCATGCTGCTCGCACGTGAAGGCGTCTACGCGCAGGTTCGTCTGCGTTCGGGCGAAATCCGCCGCGTGCACATCGAGTGCCGTGCAACGATCGGTGAAGTCGGCAACGAAGAGCATAGCCTGCGCCAGATCGGCAAGGCTGGCGCGAACCGCTGGCGCGGTATCCGCCCGACGGTGCGTGGCGTTGCGATGAACCCGGTTGATCACCCGCACGGTGGTGGTGAGGGCAAGACGGCTGCAGGTCGCGACCCGGTGAGCCCGTGGGGTACGCCGGCTAAGGGTTACCGCACCCGCAGCAACAAGCGCACGACGACGATGATCGTCCAGCGCCGTCACAAGCGTTAAGGAGTAGGCAATGGCACGTTCTGTAAAAAAAGGTCCGTTCTGCGACGCCCATTTGCTGAAGAAAGTTGAGGCGGCTGCAGCTTCGCGCGACAAAAAGCCGATCAAGACCTGGTCGCGTCGCTCGACGATTCTGCCGGATTTCATCGGCCTGACGATCGCTGTTCACAACGGCCGTCAACACGTTCCGGTGTACATCTCGGAAAACATGGTCGGCCACAAGCTTGGCGAGTTCGCACTGACCCGTACGTTCAAGGGTCACGCAGCCGACAAGAAGGCCAAGAAATAAGGGGCAATCAAGATGGAAGTGAAAGCAATTCATCGCGGTGCCCGCATCTCGGCGCAAAAAACGCGCCTTGTGGCTGACCAGATCCGCGGTTTGCCGGTCGACAAGGCGCTGAACGTTCTGACGTTCTCGCCGAAGAAGGCGGCTGGCATCGTGAAGAAGGTTGTGCTGTCGGCAATCGCGAATGCGGAGCACAACGAAGGCGCCGATATCGACGAGCTCAAGATCAAGAGCATCTACGTCGACAAGGCTGCATCGCTCAAGCGTTTCACCGCGCGCGCCAAGGGCCGCGGTAATCGCATCGAGAAGCAATCCTGTCACATCACTGTGACGGTCGGGAATTAAGGAGCCATACGATGGGACAGAAAATTCATCCGACTGGCTTCCGCCTGGCTGTCAGCCGCAATTGGGCTTCGCGTTGGTACGCGAACAACAACAATTTCGCGGCGATGCTGCAGGAAGACATCGGTGTTCGTGAATACCTGAAGAAGAAGCTGAAGAACGCTTCGGTCGGTCGGGTCGTCATCGAGCGTCCGGCCAAGAACGCGCGCATCACGATTTACAGCTCGCGTCCGGGCGTCGTCATCGGCAAGAAGGGCGAGGATATCGAACAGCTGAAGACGGAACTGCAACGCCGCATGGGCGTGCCGGTTCACGTCAACATCGAAGAGATCCGCAAGCCGGAAACCGATGCGCAACTGATCGCTGACTCGATCACGCAACAGCTCGAGCGCCGGATCATGTTCCGTCGCGCGATGAAGCGTGCGATGCAGAACGCGATGCGTCTGGGTGCCCAAGGCATCAAGATCATGAGCGCAGGCCGTCTGAACGGTATCGAAATCGCTCGTACGGAGTGGTATCGCGAAGGTCGCGTGCCCCTTCATACGCTGCGTGCCGACATCGACTACGCGACTTCGGAAGCGAAGACGACCTACGGGATCATCGGTGTCAAGGTGTGGGTGTACAAGGGCGACACGCTCGGCCGCAATGACGCGCCGGTGGTCGAAGAAGTAGCCGAAGACAAGCGTCCGCGTCGCAATGCGCGTCCGGGCGACCGTCGTCCGCGCCGTGACGGCGAAGGCGGCGCTCCGGGTGCTCGTCGTGGCGCACCGCGCCGTGGCGCCGGCAAGCCGGAAGACGGCAAGACTGGAGAATAACGATGCTGCAACCGAAACGCAGGAAGTATCGCAAAGAGCAGAAGGGTCGTAACACCGGCAAGGCGACGCGCGGCAACGCCGTGTCGTTCGGTGAATTCGGCCTGAAGGCGATCGGTCGCGGTCGTTTGACCGCACGTCAGATTGAAGCGGCGCGTCGTGCAATGACGCGTCACATCAAGCGTGGCGGCCGTATCTGGATCCGTATCTTCCCGGACAAGCCGATTTCGCAAAAGCCGGCAGAAGTGCGTATGGGTAACGGTAAGGGTAACCCGGAGTACTACGTCGCCGAAATCCAGCCGGGCAAGATGCTCTATGAAATGGACGGCGTATCCGAAGAACTGGCACGCGAAGCGTTCCGTCTGGCTGCAGCGAAGCTGCCGCTGAAGACGACGTTCATCGTGCGTCAGCTCGGCGCCTAAGGAGAAAACATGAAGGCTTCCGAACTTCTCCAGAAAGACCAGGCCGCGCTCAACAAGGAGCTGGCGGACCTGCTGAAGGCGCAATTCGGCCTGCGCATGCAACTCGCGACCCAGCAGCTCACGAACACGAGCCAGCTGAAGAAGGTTCGTCGCGACATCGCACGTGTGCGGACCGTCATGACTCAGAAGGCGAACCAGAAATGAACGATAGCGTGAAAACCTCGCTGAAGCGGACGCTGGTCGGTCGGGTCGTCAGCAACAAGATGGACAAGACCGTCACCGTGCTGATCGAGCACCGCGTCAAGCACCCGATCTACGGCAAGTATGTCGTGCGCTCGAAGAAGTACCACGCGCACGATGAAGCGAACACCTGCAACGAAGGCGATCTCGTCGAAATCCAGGAAACTCGTCCTGTTTCGAAGACGAAGGCCTGGACGGTGTCGCGCCTCGTCGAAGCAGCTCGCGTCATCTAAGCGGGCAGAGCAGTAGGCAGTAACGGGCACTTCGCCACGAAGTGCTTGAAATCGCAAAGTTTTTGCTTGCGTGACCGGGATTATTTGTTATAATCCCGGTCTTCCCTCTTTATGGGAGCCCCGTCGCGGGCGAAGTTGGTGGGGGAAGCGGACTGGCGCCAGCCTGTCCGAAAGATTCACCGAATTGCGATGGCGGGTTTCGTTTGCCGTCGCTGCTGTTCCAACCCAAGCAGCCGATTGGCTGACGGGACCAAGACTGACCGAATGCATCATGGTGGTGCATCCGGATTAAGTTGGGAAAGACAAACCATGATCCAGACCGAATCTCGGCTCGAAGTAGCCGACAACACGGGTGCGCGTGAAGTCATGTGCATCAAGGTGCTCGGCGGCTCGAAGCGTCGTTATGCCGGCATTGGCGACATCATCAAGGTGACCGTCAAAGAAGCAACGCCGCGCGGGCGCGTGAAGAAAGGCGAAATCTACAACGCCGTGGTGGTCCGCACCGCCAAGGGTGTTCGCCGTCAAGACGGCTCGCTGATCAAGTTCGACGGCAACGCCGCTGTGCTTTTGAATAACAAGCTTGAGCCGATCGGCACCCGTATCTTCGGGCCGGTGACGCGTGAGCTGCGTAGCGAACGATTCATGAAGATCGTTTCGCTGGCGCCGGAAGTGCTGTAAGGAGTCGCGATGAACAAGATTCGCAAAGGTGACGAAGTTATCGTCGTCACTGGCAAGGACAAGGGCAAGCGCGGCGTCGTGCTGGCTGTCGGTGCAGAACATGTGACGGTTGAAGGTATCAACCTCGTCAAGAAGCATGTGAAGCCGAACCCGATGAAGGGTACGACGGGCGGCGTGGAAGCGAAGACGATGCCCCTGCATATTTCGAACGTCGCACTGGTCGACGCGAATGGCAAGGCGTCGCGTGTTGGCATCAAGGTCGAGGAAGGCAAGAAGGTTCGCTTCCTGAAGACGACCGGTGCCGTACTGAGCGCCTGACGCAGCGGAGTAAAAAATGGCTCGTTTTCAAGAGTTTTACAAAGAAAAGGTTGTGCCCGGCCTGATCGAGAAGTTCGGTTACAAGTCGGTCATGGAAGTGCCGCGCATCACCAAGATCACGCTGAACATGGGTCTTGGCGAAGCGATCGCTGACAAGAAGATCATCGAGAACGCCGTCGGCGACCTCACGAAGATCGCTGGTCAGAAGCCGGTCGTCACGAAGGCACGCAAGGCAATCGCAGGCTTCAAGATCCGTCAGGGCTACCCGATCGGCGCGATGGTGACGCTGCGCGGCCGTGCGATGTACGAATTCCTCGACCGTTTCGTGACCGTTGCCCTGCCCCGCGTGCGTGACTTCCGCGGTGTGTCGGGTCGTGCCTTCGATGGCCGCGGCAACTACAACATCGGTGTGAAAGAGCAGATCATTTTCCCCGAAATCGACTACGACAAGATCGACGCACTGCGTGGGCTGAACATCAGCATCACGACGACTGCGAAGACCGACGACGAAGCAAAGGCTCTGCTCGCCAGCTTCAAGTTCCCGTTCAGAAACTGAGGTTACCGTGGCTAAACTGGCACTGATCGAACGTGAAAAGAAGCGCGCCCGCCTGGTCGCGAAGTTCGCAGCAAAGCGCGAAGCGCTGAAGGCGATCGTCGAAGACCAAAGCAAGTCGGAAGAAGAGCGCTACGAAGCACGCCTTGAGCTGCAGCAACTGCCCCGCAACGCAAACCCGACCCGCCAGCGTAACCGCTGCGCGATCACGGGCCGTCCGCGTGGCACGTTCCGTAAATTCGGCCTCGCGCGTAACAAGATTCGTGAAATCGCATTCCGTGGCGAGATTCCTGGCCTGACCAAGGCGAGCTGGTAATAGGAGAAACGTAAATGAGCAT
Source organism: Burkholderia latens (assembly GCF_902499045.1). Lineage (GTDB taxonomy): Bacteria > Pseudomonadota > Gammaproteobacteria > Burkholderiales > Burkholderiaceae > Burkholderia > Burkholderia latens. The sequence continues at coordinate 7,485 of NZ_CABVPL010000008.1, forward strand.
GAGTGATCCTATCGCCGATATGCTGACTCGCATCCGCAACGCGCAGATGGTCGAGAAGGTATCGGTCGCGATGCCCTCGTCGAAGGTCAAGGTTGCAATCGCGCAAGTCCTGAAGGACGAAGGTTATATCGACGATTTCGCCGTCAAGGCGGAAGGTGCGAAGTCCGAACTGAATATCGCGCTGAAGTACTACGCGGGTCGCCCGGTCATCGAACGCCTCGAGCGCGTGTCGAAGCCTGGTCTGCGCGTGTACCGCGGCCGTAACGACATTCCGCAGGTCATGAATGGCCTGGGCGTGGCAATCGTGTCGACGCCGAAGGGCGTGATGACCGACCGCAAGGCGCGCGCTACCGGCGTCGGCGGCGAAGTCATCTGCTACGTCGCTTAAAGCCGAGGAGAGAGAAACATGTCTCGAGTAGGTAAGAGCCCGATCGCGCTGCAAGGCGCGGAAGTCAAGCTGGCCGACGGTGCGATCACCGTCAAGGGCCCGCTGGGCACCATCACGCAAGCGATCAATCCGCTCGTGAACGTGGCGAACAACGACGGCACGCTGAATCTGTCGCCGGTCGACGAAAGCCGCGAAGCAAACGCACTGTCGGGCACGATGCGCGCGATCATCGCGAATGCCGTGCACGGCGTGACCAAGGGTTTCGAGCGCAAGCTGACGCTGGTTGGCGTCGGTTATCGTGCGCAAGCGCAAGGCGACAAGCTGAACCTGTCGCTGGGTTTCTCGCACCCGGTGGTGCACCAGATGCCGGAAGGCGTCAAGGCTGAAACCCCGACGCAAACCGAAATCGTGATCAAGGGGATCAACAAGCAACAAGTCGGTCAAGTGGCTGCGGAAGTCCGCGGTTACCGTCCGCCGGAGCCGTACAAGGGCAAGGGCGTGCGCTATTCCGACGAGGTTGTGATCCTCAAAGAAACGAAGAAGAAGTAAGGGTGCGCAATCATGGATAAGACTCAATCTCGCCTGCGCCGCGCTCGCCAGACGCGTATCAAGATCGCTGAGCTGCAGGTCGCGCGTCTCGCCGTGCATCGCACGAACACGCACATCTACGCTCAAGTGTTCTCGCCGTGCGGCACCAAGGTGCTCGCCAGCGCGTCGACGCTCGAAGCAGAAGTGCGCGCAGAACTGGCCGACAAGTCGGGCAAGGGCGGCAACGTCAACGCCGCGACGCTGATCGGCAAGCGTATTGCCGAAAAGGCAAAGGCTGCCGGCATCGAATCCGTCGCCTTCGACCGCTCGGGCTTCCGCTACCACGGCCGCGTCAAGGCGCTGGCTGAGGCAGCTCGCGAAGCTGGGCTCAAGTTCTAAGGAAGGAATTCGTCATGGCAAAGATGCAAGCGAAAGTTCAGGCTGACGAGCGCGACGACGGCCTTCGCGAAAAGATGATTTCGGTCAACCGCGTGACCAAGGTCGTGAAGGGTGGCCGTATTCTCGGCTTCGCCGCACTGACCGTGGTTGGCGACGGCGATGGCCGCATCGGTATGGGCAAGGGCAAGGCGAAGGAAGTGCCGGTCGCTGTCCAGAAGGCAATGGAACAAGCTCGCCGCAACATGTTCAAGGTGCCGCTCAAGAACGGCACGCTGCAGCACGAAGTGCACGGCAAGCATGGCGCATCCGCTGTCCTCCTCGCTCCGGCGAAGGCAGGTACGGGCGTGATCGCCGGCGGCCCGATGCGCGCAGTGTTCGACGTGATGGGCGTTCAGAACGTCGTGGCGAAGAGCCACGGTTCGACGAACCCGTACAACCTCGTTCGCGCCACGCTGGACGGTCTGCGCAAGCAGTCGACCCCGGCAGACATCGCGGCGAAGCGCGGCAAGTCCGTCGAAGATATTTTGGGCTAAGCCCGGGTGGTCACCATGTCTGAAAAAACTGTCAAGGTTCAGCTCGTGAAGAGCCTGATCGGGACCCGCGAATCGCACCGTGCGACCGTGCGTGGCCTGGGCCTGCGCCGACTCAACTCGGTTAGCGAGCTGCAGGATACGCCGGCGGTCCGCGGCATGATCAACAAGGTCTCGTACCTCGTTAAGGTCATCGCGTAAGCGGCCCTACGGATCAAGGAGTTGATATGGAATTGAATAACCTGAAGCCGGCCGCTGGTGCAAAGCACGCCAAGCGTCGCGTCGGCCGCGGCATCGGTTCGGGCCTCGGCAAGACGGCTGGCCGTGGTCACAAGGGTCAGAAATCGCGTTCGGGCGGCTTCCACAAAGTCGGTTTCGAAGGCGGTCAGATGCCGCTGCAACGTCGTCTGCCGAAGCGCGGCTTCACGTCGCTGACGAAGGAATTCGTCGGTGAAGTGCGCCTGGGCGACCTCGAGAAGCTGCCGGTCGACGAGATCGATCTGCTCGCACTGAAGCAAGCCGGCCTGGTCGGCGAGCTGACGAAGAGCGCAAAGATCATCGCGACGGGTGAACTGAAGCGCAAGATCGTCGTGAAGGGTCTCGGTGCCACCAAGGGTGCGCGCGCTGCGATCGAAGCGGCTGGCGGTTCGTTCGCCGAGTGACACGCGTAGCGCGTCGTTACTTGCATTCATCGGAGAAGGTACTTGGCTAACAGCCCGAGTCTTGCAAAACCCGGTCGAAGCACGGCGAAATTCGGCGATCTGCGTCGGCGAGCGATGTTCCTGCTCCTGGCGCTGATCGTCTATCGCATCGGCGCGCACATCCCCGTGCCGGGCATCGATCCGGATCAACTGGCGAAGCTGTTCCAGAGCCAGGCGGGCGGCATCCTGGGCATGTTCAACATGTTCTCGGGCGGCGCGCTTTCCCGCTTCACGATCTTTGCGCTGGGGATCATGCCGTACATCTCGGCGTCGATCATCATGCAGTTGCTGGCGATCGTGTCGCCGCAGCTCGAGGCGCTGAAGAAGGAAGGGCAGGCAGGGCAACGGAAGATCACGCAGTACACGCGGTATTTCACCGTGGTGCTCGCGACCTTCCAGGCGTTCGGTATCGCGGCGGCGCTGGAAAACCAGCCTGGCCTCGTGATCGACCCCGGCATGCTGTTCCGGCTGACGACGGTCGTGACGCTGGTGACCGGCACGATGTTCCTGATGTGGCTCGGTGAGCAGATCACCGAGCGCGGTCTGGGCAACGGCATCTCGATCATCATCTTCGGCGGGATCGCAGCAGGGTTCCCGAATGCCGTCGGTGGGCTGTTCGAGCTGGTGCGCACGGGTTCGATGAGCATCATTTCGGCGATCATCATCGTCGTTCTGATCGCCGCGGTGACTTACCTGGTCGTGTTCATCGAACGCGGTCAGCGGAAGATCCTCGTGAACTACGCGAAGCGCCAGGTCGGCAACAAGATCTACGGTGGGCAGTCGTCGCACTTGCCGCTGAAGCTGAACATGTCGGGTGTGATTCCGCCGATCTTCGCATCGTCGATCATCCTGTTCCCGGCCACGATTCTCGGCTGGTTCAGCACGGGGCAGCCGTCGGGAAGCTGGATCTCCAACACGTTGCATAACGTCGCGGAGGCGCTGAAGCCGGGCCAGCCGGTCTATGTGCTGCTGTACACGCTGGCGATCGTGTTTTTCTGCTTCTTCTACACCGCACTGGTGTTCAACAGCAGGGAAACCGCGGACAACCTGAAGAAGAGCGGCGCGTTCGTTCCGGGCATCCGTCCGGGCGATCAGACCGCACGGTACATCGACCGCATCCTCACGCGTCTGACGCTGGCCGGTGCGATCTACATCGTCTTCGTGTGTCTGCTGCCGGAATTCCTGGTGCTGCGCTGGAACGTGCCGTTTTATTTTGGTGGAACGTCGCTGCTGATCATTGTCGTCGTCACGATGGACTTCATGGCGCAGGTGCAGTCGTACGTTATGTCGCAACAGTATGAGTCGCTGCTCAAGAAGGCAAACTTCAAGGGCGGCAACATCCCAATGCGTTAATTAAGGACTATGGCCAAAGACGATGTAATCCAGATGCAGGGTGAGGTGATCGAAAACCTCCCGAATGCGACCTTCCGCGTGAAGCTGGAAAACGGCCATGTCGTGTTGGGGCATATCTCCGGGAAGATGCGGATGCACTACATCCGCATCCTGCCGGGCGACAAGGTGACGGTTGAATTGACGCCTTACGATCTGTCTCGTGCGCGGATCGTGTTCCGGGCGAAGTGATTTGAAAAAAGGGTATTATCATGAAAGTGATGGCATCGGTTAAGCGCATTTGCCGCAATTGCAAGATCATCAAGCGCAAAGGCGTCGTTCGCGTGATCTGCAGCTCGGATCCGCGCCACAAGCAGCGCCAAGGCTGACCGCGCGTTTGTTTGCGCTTTTTGTTTGAGGAAAAACAATGGCTCGTATCGCAGGGGTTAACATCCCGAATCACCAGCATACCGAGATCGGCCTGACGGCAATCTTCGGTATCGGCCGCACGCGCTCGCGCAGCATCTGCACGGCAGCTGGCGTGGAATTCTCGAAGAAGGTCAAGGACCTGACCGACGCAGACCTCGAAAAGCTGCGTGAAGAAGTGGGCAAGTTCATCGTCGAAGGCGATCTGCGCCGTGAAGTGACGATGAACATCAAGCGCCTGATGGACCTCGGTTGCTACCGTGGTGTTCGTCATCGCAAGGGCCTGCCGATGCGCGGTCAGCGTACGCGTACGAACGCACGTACCCGCAAGGGTCCGCGTCGTGCAGCGCAAGCGCTGAAGAAGTAAGCGGAACTGACAGTTACAGGAAAACGTAATGGCTAAGGCTTCGAACACCGCGGCGCAACGCGTTCGCAAGAAGGTTAAGAAGAACGTCGCTGAAGGCGTGGTTCACGTTCACGCGTCGTTCAACAACACGATCATCACGATCACCGATCGCCAGGGCAATGCGCTGGCATGGGCGACGTCGGGCGGCCAGGGCTTCAAGGGCTCGCGCAAGTCGACGCCGTTCGCTGCTCAGGTTGCTGCTGAGTCGGCCGGTCGCGTCGCGATGGAATACGGCGTGAAGAATCTGGAAGTGCGGATCAAGGGCCCGGGCCCGGGTCGTGAGTCGGCGGTGCGCGCACTGCACGGCCTCGGCATCAAGATCACCGCGATTTCGGACGTCACCCCGATTCCGCACAACGGCTGCCGCCCGCCGAAGCGCCGTCGTATCTAAGGATGTTGCTGGCACGTTCGTGCTGGCGCATTGCCTGTCGCCGCGCAGCGTCGACGGGCGTTGCTTTTTTGATTGACTAAGCCCACCGTTCGCCCCAAAGGGCGCGAACTAGCGCGGATCCCGATCCGCGTGACCGATTGATAAAGGAATGCAAAGTGGCACGTTATATCGGCCCTAAGGCCAAGCTGTCCCGCCGTGAAGGCACCGACCTGTTCCTGAAGAGCGCGCGCCGCTCGCTCGCCGACAAGTGCAAGCTCGACAGCAAGCCGGGCCAGCACGGCCGTACCTCGGGTGTACGTACGTCCGACTACGGTACGCAGCTGCGCGAAAAGCAGAAGGTCAAGCGTATCTACGGCGTGCTGGAGCGTCAGTTCCGCCGCTACTTCGCCGAAGCCGACCGCCGCAAGGGCAACACGGGTGAAAACCTGCTGCAACTGCTCGAGTCGCGCCTCGACAACGTCGTGTATCGCATGGGCTTCGGCTCGACCCGCGCTGAAGCGCGTCAGCTGGTGAGCCACAAGTCGATCACCGTGAACGGCGTCGTCGCGAACGTGCCGTCGCAGCAAGTGAAGGCTGGCGACGTCGTCGCGATCCGCGAAAAGGCGAAGAAGCAGGCGCGTATCATCGAAGCGCTGTCGCTGGCCGAGCAAGGCGGCATGCCGAGCTGGGTTGCAGTCGATGCGAAGAAGTTCGAAGGCACGTTCAAGCAAATGCCGGAACGCGCTGACATCGCAGGCGACATCAACGAAAGCCTGATCGTCGAATTGTATTCGCGTTAATCCGATTGACGGCCGAGGTACCCCGATTGCGTCATGCAAGGAGGGGCCTCGGCTGTTTATTTTCTGGTTGTTACCGGTCAGCCTTATCGGTGTAACGAGCCGAGGGTATTGAAAAGGAAAGCCCATGCAAACCAGTTTGCTGAAACCCAAGATCATCGCCGTGGAATCGCTTGGCGAGAACCACGCGAGGGTGGTCATGGAACCGTTCGAACGCGGTTACGGCCACACCTTGGGCAATGCGCTTCGCCGCGTGCTGCTGTCGTCGATGGTTGGCTACGCGCCGACCGAAGTGACGATCGCGGGCGTGGTGCACGAGTACTCGACGCTTGACGGCGTGCAAGAGGACGTCGTCAACCTGCTGCTGAACCTGAAGGGTGTGGTGTTCAAGCTGCACAACCGTGACGAAGTGACGGTGACCCTGCGCAAGGAAGGCGAAGGCGTCGTCACGGCCGGCGATATCGAACTGGCGCACGATTGCGAAGTCATCAACCCGAATCACGTGATCGCGCACCTGTCGAAGGGCGGCAAGCTCGACGTTCAGATCAAGATCGAGAAGGGCCGCGGCTACGTGCCGGGCAACGTCCGCCGCTACGGCGAAGACACGGCCAAGATCATCGGCCGCATCGTCCTCGACGCATCGTTCTCGCCGGTTCGCCGCGTGAGCTATGCGGTGGAAAGCGCACGTGTCGAGCAGCGTACCGACCTCGACAAGCTCGTGATGAACATCGAGACGAGCGGCGTGATCACCCCGGAAGAGGCGATCCGTCAATCGGCCCGGATCCTGGTCGACCAGCTGTCCGTGTTCGCGGCGCTGGAAGGCACGGAAACGGCTGCCGAGGCGCCGTCGCGCGCACCGCAGATCGATCCGATCCTGCTGCGTCCGGTGGACGATCTCGAGCTGACGGTTCGTTCGGCGAACTGCCTGAAGGCCGAGAACATCTACTACATCGGCGATCTGATCCAGCGCACGGAAAACGAGCTGCTGAAGACGCCGAACCTCGGTCGCAAGTCGCTCAACGAGATCAAGGAAGTGCTCGCTTCGCGCGGCCTCACGCTCGGCATGAAGCTCGAGAACTGGCCGCCGGCTGGTCTCGACAAGTAAGCCCGCCTGTAGCGTTGCTATGGTGGTAGTTGGCAAAGATGCGGATTTTCCTTTAAAATCCGCATCTTGCTTTTTTTCGTTACCGGCCCGTGCGCCCTCAAGGGTGCGATAGAAGAGCTGGATCAAAACTTTGAATCAAGGAAACTGAAATGCGCCATCGTCATGGTCTGCGGAAACTGAACCGCACGAGCAGCCACCGTCTGGCTATGCTCCGTAACATGTCCAACTCGCTGATCGAGCACGAAGTCATCAAGACGACGCTGCCGAAGGCGAAGGAACTCCGTAAAGTCGTCGAGCCGCTGATCACGCTCGGCAAGAAGCCGTCGCTGGCAAACCGTCGTCTGGCGTTCAACCGCCTGCGCGATCGTGACTCGGTCGCGAAGCTGTTCGACGTGCTCGGTCCGCGTTTCGCGAACCGTCCGGGCGGCTACCTGCGCGTGCTGAAGTTCGGCTTCCGCGTCGGCGACAACGCACCGATGGCACTGGTCGAACTGCTCGATCGTCCGGAAGTCGACGAAACGGAAAACGTGCAAGAAGCCGAGTAAGCTTCCAGTACGCAGCAGTAACCGAAAGGGGCCGAGCAATTGCTTGGCCCTTTTTGTTTTTGGAGATCCGCTGCGACCGATTGCCGCAGACGAAGGGGCGGGAGTCGTGCTCCCGTTAAGGCGGCACACGGACGCGATGTCGAAGTGCTCAGTATTCACAGTTCGCTACACTGCCGTCGCTCGGGCAATGAACTGCCCGGAGTGTGTGTCGCGGGCCATCCCGAGGTGGATGCCCGTATTCCGGGTGCTCCCAAATCCGGACGAGTGTTAAAGGCCGCCTGCTGCATATAGAGTGGGGGATTCTTCAGGAGAAAGCCCGGTGACGACGCAGACATGTTCCAATTTTTCCCGGCATTCGAGGCCAATATGGCCGCGCTGCATCTGCCTGTTCCGACCACGTTGTTCGCAACGTTGCAAACCTCTCTAGCGAGCGTTACGTCCATGATGACGACGCTCAAGACGTTGGGTCCGAATGCATCCGTCGCTGAGCTCGCAGGTGCAACGACCAAGCTCGAAATGCTTAGCGTAGCGGGCAGCATCTTGGCGAGTGCTTATATCGGCGCGGTCATTGGCAGTCTGATCGTGGCGACTGATTCAATCGCGTCGTGCAAGCCGGGGGCCAGTGCCACGATCGAGATTACCCGATGGGCCGCTCGCCACGGGTTGACGATTCATCCCCTCGTGTTGACTCAATTGCTACGCCATCCTGAAATCCTCGAACCTGCCCCTTATAGTAATTTTGACCAGCGAAAGCGTGCGGCTCTCAAAGGTGCCGCGCGATGAAGTGGCTGACTGACCGATTCCTGTTGCTCGTGACTGCGCTCGTGTGTCTTGCGGTCAGCTGGATGGTCATCCGGCTGACCGGTAAGTGGTTCCCGTCGATTCTGCTTATCCTCTCCGTCGCAACACTGCTCGGCGACAATGCGCGCCTGCGAAAGCTGCTGGAGCAAAACGGCATCAACCCCCGACGGCGCAAACGTTGAAGCGCGATCACACATCACGTCGCGGTACGCCTGCTAGACAAAACTCGAGCGCCTGCGAAGCCGGCAGAGTCGCGCCGGCTGCGCTACGATACGGGGCAACCGGCGTGGGCGATCCACGTCGACGAGAAGCCAGTAAACCAGTCGGGGGGGCGCGTATGGTGGTGGTGCTGATGCTGACGACGGTGCCTGATGCGGCGACGGCCGAGGCACTGGCCAGCGGCGCGCTCGACGCGCGGCTTGCGGCATGCGTGTCGGAGCTCGGGGCGATCAAGTCGCGCTATCACTGGCAAGGCAAGGTCGAAACGGCCGACGAGATCCAGTTGCTGTTCAAGACGAGCCCCGTGCGCTCGCTCGAACTGGAGCGATTTATTCTTGCGCATCATCCGTACGAGACGCCCGAAATCGTCTCGTGGCAGGCGACGGCCTCGGCCGCGTACGGCCAGTGGGTGACCAGCGAAACACAACGTCTATTTCATGTTTAACGGTATGGCGCTTTCCGTACGCGTGCGCGCGCTGCGGTTCCTCGCAGTCCTGTTGTCGTTCATGGTCGGGCTGGGCGGCCTGTCGGTCGCGCGCGCGGCGGACGATTTCCTCGATCCGTCGGTCGCGTTCAAGTTCAGCGCGACCGAAGCGCCGGGGCAGGTGGACGTCCGCTTCAAGGTCGCGAACGGCTATTACCTGTACCGTGAGCGATTCGCGTTCGCGGTGAAGAACGGCCAGGCGACGCTCGGCGACCCGCAATTCCCCGCCGGTCACGTGAAATTCGACCAGACGTTCCAGAAGGAAGTCGAGACCTATCGCGACGAGGTCGTGATACACGTGCCGGTCAAGCAGGCTGCCGGGCCATTCGAGCTCGCGGTCACGTCGCAGGGGTGTGCGGACGAAGGCATCTGCTATCCGCCCGCCGAGCACGTCGTGAAGGTCGACGGCGCGGCCTTGGGCGCGGCTGCGCCGGCTGCCGGCGCAGCGGCTTCGGGTAGCTGGCTCGACAAGGTGACGAGCGCCGATTTCGCGCAGTCGCTGCTGGAGGGCCACGGCTTCTTCACGATCGTCGCGCTGTATTTCGCCGCCGGCGTCGTGCTGAGTCTCTTGCCGTGTTCGTATCCGATGATTCCGATCGTGTCGGCGATCATCATCGGCCAGGGCACGCGCGCGACGCATGCGCGCGGCTTCGCGCTGTCGCTCACGTACGTGGTCGGCATGGCGCTTGTCTATACGGTGCTCGGCATCGCCGCCGCGCTGGTTGGCCAGAGCCTCGGCGCGTGGCTGCAGAATCCGTGGGTGCTCGGCGCGTTCGGCGTGCTGCTGACCGCGTTCGCGGTATCGCTGATCTCGGGCAAGGACATCGCGCTGCCCGCGCGTTGGCAGAACGGCGCTGCCGAGGCATCGAGCGCGCGCCAGGGCGGCCACTTCGTCGCGGTCGCGGCGATGGGCGCGTTGTCGGCGCTGGTCGTCGGCGCCTGCATGACGGCGCCGCTGTTCGCGGTGCTCGCGTTCATCGCGCACACCGGCAATGCGCTGCTCGGCGGTGCCGCGCTGTTCGCGATGGGCCTCGGCCTTGGCGTGCCGCTGCTCGTCGTCGGTGTCGGCGCGGGCACGGTCCTGCCGCGCGCCGGTGCGTGGATGGACGGCGTGAAGGTGTTCTTCGGGATCGTGCTGCTCGCCGCCGCGCTGTGGATCGTATGGCCGGTGCTCGCGGGCGGTCTGAAGATGGTGCTCGCCGCGTTGTGGCTGCTCGTCGCGGCCGCGGCGCTCGGCCTCTTCACGCCGCATGCCGGCGTCGCGTCGATCTGGCGCCGCCTCGGCCGCGGCCTCGGCGCCGCGCTCGCGATCTGGGCGGCGACGCTGCTCGTCGGTCTTGCCGCCGGCTCCAACGACCCGATCAAGCCGCTCGCCGTTCTCGCGGCGCGCACCGTTGCGGCGGGTGATGCAGCTGCCAACGGCGCGGCTTCCGCGCAGGCGGGCCCCGCGTTCGCGCCGGTGCGCTCCAGCGGCGAACTCGATGCGTTGCTGAAGACGTCGGGCCGCCCCGTGATGCTCGATTTCTATGCCGACTGGTGCGTGAGCTGCAAGGAAATGGAGCATCTGACGTTCACCGACTCGCGCGTGCAGGCGCGGCTCGCGCAGCTTCACCTCGTGCGCGCGGACGTGACCGCGAACAATGCGGACGATCAGACACTGCTCAAGCGCTTCAACCTGTTCGGGCCACCGGGGATCATCTTCTTCGATCGCAACGGCAACGAGATCGGCCGTGTGGTCGGCTATCAGGCGGCCGACACGTTCCTGCGCAGCCTCGATCGCGCGGCGGTGCCGACGGTGTAACGCGCAATCGCGTGCGCGCGTCGGCTGCCTCCGCGCCGGCTCCACGTAAAAAAACGGCGGGACACCGAAGTGTCCCGCCGTTTTGCTTGATGCCGTCAGTCGTGCGGCTCAGCGCTGCGCCTTCAGCAGACGCGCGGCGTCGAGCGCGAAGTACGTGAGCACGCCGTCGGCCCCTGCGCGCTTGAATGCAAGCAACGATTCGAGCACGACCTTGTCGTGATCGAGCCAGCCGTTCATCGCGGCGGCCTTCAGCATCGCGTATTCGCCGCTCACCTGGTACACGTAGGTCGGGAAGCGGAACTCGTCCTTCACGCGACGCACGATGTCGAGGTACGGCATGCCGGGCTTGACCATCACCATGTCGGCGCCTTCGTCGATGTCGAGGCGCACTTCGCGCAGCGCTTCGTCGCTGTTCGCCGGATCCATCTGGTAGGTCATCTTGTTGCCCTTGCCCAGATTCGACGCCGAGCCCACTGCATCGCGGAACGGGCCGTAGAACGCCGACGCGAACTTCGCCGAGTAGGCCATGATCCGCGTATGGATGTGGCCGTCGCTTTCGAGCATTTCGCGCACTGCGCCGATGCGGCCGTCCATCATGTCCGACGGCGCGACGATGTCGACGCCGGCCTCCGCTTGCGCACGCGCCTGGTCGATCAGGATCTCGATCGTGTCGTCGTTGATCACGTAGCCGTTTTCGTCGAGCACGCCGTCCTGGCCATGGCTGGTGTACGGATCGAGCGCGACGTCGGTCAGCACGCCGAGTTCGGGGAACCGCTTTTTCAGCTCGCGCACCGCGCGCGGAATCAGGCCGTCCGGATTGGCCGCCTCGCGGCCGTCGGGCGTCTTCAGCGACGGCTCGATGGCCGGGAACAGCGACAGCACGGGCACGCCGAGTTCGACGCATTGCTCGGCGACGTGCATCAGCAGATCGACCGACACGCGCTCGACACCGGGCATCGACGGAACGCTCTGGCGTTCGTTGGTGCCGTCGACGACGAACACCGGATAAATCAGATCGTCCGTGGTCAGGCGGTTTTCGCGCATCAGGCGCCGGGAGAAGTCGTCGCGGCGCATCCGGCGCGGACGATGAAGCGGATGGAAGCTCATGGCGATTTGGCAGAAATCAGGGCAAGAAGGGCCTTACGGAACCCTTGGGTCATTTTCGAGATCGTTGGTATATGATAGCGATCGAGCGGCACGCGTCGCGTGCAGCTCCCCGCTTCTCCTCCCTGAGCGGGTGCCTGTCGTTTTTCGATTAGGCTGTTTGACCCGCCGTTCAACGGCGGGTTTTTTTATGCGCCGGCCGAATCCGCAGGTGCCGTCAGGTGCGCACGGCCGATCCGGGCCGCGCGGTGCCCGCTCATTGTGCTACAGGCTCGCTTTTTTCGTCGGCGACGGACGGCCGCACCCAGCTCTCGATCAGCTCGTGCGCCTCGTCGAGCCCCGTGCGCTTCAGCGCCGAGAACAGCTGGACGGTCAGCTTGCCCTTCACGCCCTGGTCGCGATACGCGTCGAGCCCCTTTTGCGTGTTCCGCAGCGCGTTGATGCTTTCCTGTCGCGTCAATTTGTCGCACTTCGTCAGCAGCGTGTGGATCGGCTTGCCGGTCGGCGCGAACCACTCGATCATCCGGCGATCGAGGTCGGTCAGCGGACGGCGCGAATCCATCATCAGGATCAGGCCGCACAGCTGCGAACGCGTCGCCAGGTAGGACGACAGCAGCATTTCCCAGTGGGCTTTCGCGGCCCCCGGCACTTCCGCGTAGCCGTAGCCGGGCAGGTCGACGAGATTCGCGACGGGCTCGGCGGCCGGGCCGACGGAGAAGTAGTTGATGTGCTGCGTGCGGCCGGGCGTCTTCGACGCGAACGCGAGCCGCTTCTGGTTGCACAGCACGTTGATCGCCGTCGATTTGCCAGCGTTCGAGCGGCCCGCGAACGCGATTTCCGGCTGGACCGTCGGCGGCAGGTCGCGCAGATGGTTGACGGTCGTGTAGAAGCGGGCTTGATGGAGCAAAAAGGCCATGGGAAACCGGTGGGACGGGGCGGCGCGAGCCGCTTGGTGGAGGCGGGGTAGCCCCGATAGGCGCGGGAGCTTTCAGCGCGATATTGTACAATACGGCGGTTTTGCCGACGGGCTGCGGGCGCCTGCCTCACGCTTTTATGCAGCTTCTGCGGTAGACTGGTCGACGTCGTTTTTTGCAGAACCTCAAATTCCCACAAGACGAAACAGGGTGTGCGAATGAATCGACTGTGCAAGTCTCTGATGGTGCTTCAGGTTGCAGCAGGGTTCGTAGGTTTCGTAGCAGAGGCAAACGCGGCGGATGCGGCAAAGAAGCCGGATCTCGACCGCGGCAAGGCGATTGCCGCGCAGGTGTGCGCGTCGTGTCACGGCGCCGACGGCAACAGCGCGTCGGGCAGTTTCCCGAAGCTCGCCGGCCAGCATCCCGAATATCTGGTCAAGCAGTTGAACGACTTCAAGACCCAGCCGGGCGCGAAGGGGCCGGCGCGGACCAATCCGGTAATGGTCGGGTTCGCGAGCGCGCTGAGCGCGGACGACATGCGCAACGTCGCCGCGTACTACGGATCGCAGACGACGAAGCTCGGCACCGCACGCGATGCGGCGACCGTGCCGATCGGCCAGAAGATCTATCGCGGCGGCATCGCGGAGAAGGGCGTACCGGCCTGCGCGAGCTGCCACGGGCCGACGGGGCAGGGGATGCCGGTCCAGTACCCGCGTCTGTCGGGGCAATGGGCCGATTACACGGTCGCCCAGTTGACCGCGTTCCAGCAGGGTGCCGGCGCGCGCAACAACAACGAGGCGATGCATCAGATCGCTTCGCGTCTGTCCGACACCGAGATCAAGGCCGTCGCGGATTACATCGCAGGCCTGCGTTGAACGGACAGTCGCGAATGAAATGACCGGGCGCCGAAAGGCGGCCGGAGTCAGAACAAGAAAAGGGTGGGGCGCCGCATGAGTGCGGCCGCCTTGCCCTTTTTTGTTGTCAGTTGGAGTTTGAATGAGCGTTACCACGTCGGGGTTGCAGTCGAAGTCGGGTCAGAGCGTGTCCAAGCGCGCGGTCGAGCTGGTGAGCTCGATGCGCTTCGCGATCGCGCTGCTGGTGGTGCTGTCGATCGCGAGCATCGTCGGTACGGTCCTCACGCAGGACGACCCGTATCCGAACTACGTGAACCAGTTCGGCCCGTTCTGGGCGGACATCTTCCGGTCGCTGGGCCTGTACAACGTGTACAGCGCGTGGTGGTTCATGCTGATCCTGATCTTCCTCGTCGTGTCGATCTCGCTGTGCGTGATCCGCAATGCGCCGAAGATGCTCGCGGACGCGAAGAGCTGGAAGGACAAGGTGCGCGAAGGCAGCCTGCGCGCGTTCCACCACAAGGCCGAATACACGGCGCCCGGCACGCGCGCAAGCGTCGCGGCCACGCTCGCGGCGTTCGTCGGCAAGGCCGGCTACAAGCACGTCGTGCGCGAAACCGACGGCGCGACGCTGATCTCCGCCAAGCGCGGCGCACTGACGAAGTGGGGTTACATTTCCGCGCACCTTGCGATCGTCGTGATCTGTATCGGCGGCCTGCTCGACAGCAATCTGCCGATCAAATTCCAGATGTGGATGTTCGGCAAGAGCCCGGTCAACACGAGCGCGACGATCAGCGAGATCTCGCCCGATCACCGGCTGTCCGCGTCCAATCCGACGTTCCGCGGCTATGCGTGGGTGCCGGAAGGCCAGTTCGTGTCGACCGCGATCCTGAACCAGCCAAGCGGCTCGCTGATCCAGGACCTGCCGTTCTCGATCCAGCTGAACAAGTTCATCGTCGATTACTACACGACCGGAATGCCGAAGCTGTTCGCGAGCGACATCGTCGTGATCGATCGCGAGACGGGACAGAAGATCCCGGCGCGCGTCGAGGTCAACAAGCCGTTCACGTACAAGGGCGTGTCGATCTACCAGTCGAGCTTCCAGGACGGCGGCTCGCAAATGCAGATGACCGCCTACCCGATGACCGGCGACAACGCGAAGACGTTCGCTGTGAAGGGCACGATCGGCAGCACCGCGCCGCTGCAGATGCCGGGCGCCGACGGCGACACGATCGAGTTCTCCGACTTCCGCGCGATCAACGTCGAGAACATGGCCGATGCGAACGGCAAGCCCGACGTGCGCGGCGTCGCGAAGACGGAATCGCTGAAGGAAGTGTTCGACGAGCGGCTCGGTTCGGGCGCGAAGACGTCGAAGCCGATGCAGCTCCACAACATCGGCCCGTCCGTGCAGTACAAGATTCGCGGTAAGGACGGTCAGGCGCGCGAATTCAACAACTACATGCTGCCCGTCGACATGGGCGGCACGCGCGTGTTCCTCGCCGGCGTGCGCGCGAGCCCGAACGACCCGTTCCGCTACATGCGGATTCCCGCCGACAGCCAGGATTCGATCGGCGAATGGATGCGCCTGCGCGCTGCGCTCGAGGATCCGGCCGTGCGCGCCGATGCCGCCGCCCGCTTCGCGCAGCGGTCGCTGCCGACGACCGAAGCGGCGTTGCGCAGCCGCCTGCAGGACAGTGCGTTCAAGGTGCTGACCCTGTTCGCGGCGAGCGACGACAGCGTGGGCCGCGGCGCCGACGGCCAGCCGGTCGGCGGCTTCCAGGCGGTCGCCACGTTCATCGACCGTTCGGTGCCGAAGGCCGAGCAGGAAAAGGCGGCGAGCCTGCTGCTGCGCATGCTCGAAGGCTCGATGTGGGAGGTCTGGCAGATCGCGCGCGAGCGCGCCGGCGAGCCGGCCGCCCAGCAGGGCAGCGATACGATCCGCTTCGTGCAGAACGCGATCAACGCGCTATCCGACAGCTTCCTGTATGGATCGCCGGTCTATTTGCAGCTTGACTCGTTCAAGCAGGTGCAAGCTTCGGTATTTCAGCTGACGCGCGCACCCGGCAAGAATCTGGTGTATCTTGGCAGCCTGCTGCTGGTCGCAGGCATCTTCTCGATGTTCTACGTGCGCGAGCGGCGCCTGTGGTTCTGGATCAAGGATGCCGGCTCGGGCGTCGATGTCGTGATGGCGATGTCCACGGCCCGCAAGACCTTCGATTTCGAGAAAGAATTCGTGCAGACGCGCGACGCGGCCGGCGCCGCGTTGGGCGCCGCACCTCGCGATGCCACGCCCGCCCGCCAGCCAGCAGGCGGCGGTGCCGATTCCGAGACTTCCACCCGGTAACATCATGGATCTCACTCAAGTTTCCTCTTCCCGTCCGGGGCCGGCCAAGGCTCCGAATCCGGCGCCGTTGTTCGACGACCGTCCGTTCCTCGCGCGCCTGTCCGTCATCGACTGGTTGTTCGCGCTGGCACTCGTGGTCGGCGCGGGCTATGCGCTCGTGCACTACAACGAGCACATGGATTACTACGACAAGGCGGTGATGATCGGCACGGTGCCGGCGCTTGTCGTGCTCGGCTGGCGCTGGAAGCCCGCGCGACTGATGATGGCGGCGATCGCGGTGCTGTCGCTGCTGTCGATCCAGATCTACCAGGGCGACCTCGCGCGTGCCGATTCGGCGTTCTTCCTCAAGTACTTTCTGTCGAGCCAGTCGGCGATCCTATGGATGAGCGCGCTGTTCGTGCTCGCGACGATCTTCTACTGGATCGGCCTGCTCACACGCTCGGAGTCGGGTTCCGCAATCGGCCAGAAGCTCACGTGGGTCGCCGTGCTGATGGGCTTCACCGGGCTGATGGTGCGCTGGTACGAGTCGTACCTGATCGGCGCCGACGTCGGGCATATCCCCGTGTCGAACCTGTATGAAGTGTTCGTGCTGTTCAGCCTGATCACCGCGCTGCTCTATCTGTATTACGAGGGCCACTACGGTACGCGGGCGCTCGGCGCGTTCGTGCTGCTGGTCATCAGCGCGGCCGTCGGCTTCCTGATGTGGTACTCGGTCGCCCGCGACGCGCAGCAGATCCAGCCGCTCGTGCCGGCGCTGCAGAGCTGGTGGATGAAGATCCATGTGCCCGCGAACTTCATCGGCTACGGCAGCTTCGCGCTGTCGGCAATGGTGTCGGTCGCGTACCTGATGAAGGAGCGCGGTGTGCTCGCCGATCGGCTGCCGGCCCTCGAAGTGCTCGACGACGTAATGTACAAGTCGATCGCGGTCGGTTTCGCGTTCTTCACGATCGCGACGATCCTCGGCGCACTGTGGGCGGCCGAAGCGTGGGGCGGCTACTGGAGCTGGGATCCGAAGGAAACCTGGGCGCTGATCGTGTGGCTCAATTACGCGGCATGGCTGCACATGCGCCTGATGAAGGGGCTGCGCGGCGCGGTCGCCGCATGGTGGGCGCTGACGGGCCTGCTCGTGACGACGTTTGCGTTCCTGGGCGTCAACATGTTCCTGTCCGGGCTGCACAGCTACGGCAAGCTGTAAGATTTCCGATGCTGGTCCGACGAATGACCGCCGGCGCACTGCGTGCCCGGCGGTTTTCTTTTGTAACGGGCGGGCGCGCCGGCCGTCGAACGGCGCTGGACCGGCCCGGTCGAACGCTGATGAAGCGTGCGCGCCGCGCATGCACGAGGAGCAGCACGATGTGGATCAAAACCCCCTTGCGTACCGCGCTGACCGGCGCTGATATCGCGCCGACCGAGATTACGCCGCGCGCGGTGTTCGAGAACCGGCGGCGCGTATTGCAGGCCGCGGGCCTCGCGGCGGCGGGCGGCTTGCTTGGCGGCAGCGGCGCGGCGTTCGCCGCGTATGCGTCGCCGGACGCGCGGGCAGCGAAGCTCGCGGCCAAAACCAACCCGAGATTCGTCGCGGCCGACAAGGTGACGCCGTTCAAGGACATCACGTCCTACAACAACTTCTACGAGTTCGGCACCGACAAGGGCGACCCGGCGCAGAACGCCGGCACGCTACGGCCTCGACCGTGGCGCGTGAGCGTCGACGGAGAAGTACTGCACCCGAAGGTGTTCGATCTCGACGAGTTGCTGAAGCTTGCGCCGCTCGAGGAGCGCGTGTACCGGCTGCGCTGCGTCGAGGGCTGGTCGATGGTGATTCCGTGGATCGGCGTGCCGTTTTCCGAACTCGTCAAGCGCGTGCAGCCGACCGGGAACGCGAAATACGTGCAGTTCATCACGCTCGCCGATCCGTCGCAGATGCCCGGGTTGTCGACGCCGGTGCTCGACTGGCCGTATTCGGAAGGGCTGCGGATGGACGAGGCAATGAACCCGCTGACGCTGCTGACGATGGGCGTCTACGGCCAGGTGCTGCCGAACCAGAACGGCGCGCCCGTGCGCATCGTCGTGCCGTGGAAGTACGGTTTCAAGAGCGCGAAGTCGCTGGTAAAGATCCGCTTCGTCGACAAGCAGCCGAAGACGAGCTGGAATACGTACGCGTCGAACGAATACGGCTTCTATTCGAACGTGAACCCGAACGTCGATCACCCGCGCTGGAGCCAGGCGACCGAGCGCCGGATCGGCGAGGACGGCTTTTTCACGCCGAAGCGCAAGACGCTGATGTTCAACGGCTACGGCGACCTCGTCGCGTCGATGTATCAGGGCATGGACCTGAAGAAGAACTTCTGAGGGCTGCGGTGAGAAACGACATGCGTCCTTCGACGCTGACGCCCGAACGCGCACCGCGCCCGCGCCGGGCGGCCGCCGCCGGCGGGTCTTCCAGGACCGGCGGCGCGGTGCGGCCTGCTGCGCCGCGTTGGCTTGCGCCGGCCAAGGTGCTCGCGTTCGCGGCCGGCCTTTATCCGCTCGCGCGTCTCGTGCTGTTCACGCTGACCGACCGGCTCGGCGCGAATCCGATCGAATTCATTACCCGTTCGACGGGCCTCTGGACGCTGGTAATGCTGTGCGTGACGCTTGCCGTCACGCCGCTTCGGCGCGCGGCGCGCGTGCCCGCGCTGCTGCGCTTTCGCCGGATGATCGGCCTGTTCGCGTTCTTTTACGCGACACTGCACTTCACGACGTATCTGTGGTTCGACAAGTGGTTCGACGTGCTCGCGATCCTCAAGGACGTCGGCAAGCGTCCGTTCATCACTGTCGGTTTCGCCGCATTCGTGCTGCTGATTCCGCTGGCCGCGACGTCGCCGCGCGCGATGGTGCGCCGGCTCGGCCGTCACTGGACGACGCTGCACCGGGCGATCTACGCGATCGCACTGTTCGGCGTGCTGCATTTCTGGTGGATGCGTTCCGGCAAGCACGATCTCGCGCAGCCGAAGGTGTACGCGACGATCGTCGCGGCGCTGCTCGGCTGGCGGCTGCTCGACTGGGGCTGGCGGCGCATTCGCGCGTGACCACGGGCCCGAAAGAACGAAAGGCGATGACCGGAAGTCATCGCCCTTTGCACGATAGCCACCGCGCGAGCGGCGGCGCACGATCAATTACTGCGTGACAGCGGGGCCGGATGCGGGCGTTGCGCCCTTCGACGTATTGCTCGACAGCTCGGGCGACAGCGTGAGCGGCGTGCCGGAGGAATCGGGAATGCTGTCGGACGACGCGTTTTCGTCGGTCGGCGCGACGTCGGACGGCGGCGTGTCCTGCTGCTGGATGGGCTTCGCCGGCAACGGGGGCACGGTGGGCAGATAGAGCGGACCGCGTTGACCGCAACCGGCAAGAATCGCCAAAGCCGCTACAATCGCGCTCATCCGGAAAACGACTCGCATGATCGTCCCTGAACAATTTAACCGATAGAGTTTAGCATGTCCGATACCGAATACCTGGCCCGTGCCGAGGCCGTGCTGGCAGCCGTCGAGCGCACCGTGGACGCCGCGAACGACGGCGATCACGACATCGATCTCGAGCGCAACGGCAGCGTGCTGACGCTCACGTTCGAGAACGGCTCGAAGATCATCATCAACCTCCAGCCGCCGATGAAGGAACTGTGGATCGCCGCGAAGGCGGGCGGATTCCACTACCGTTTCGTCGACGGCGCATGGCGCGATACGCGCACCGGCACCGAGTTCTTCGCCGCGCTCACCGATTTCGCGACGCAGCAGGCCGGCCTGCCGATCACGTTCGCGGGGTAATGCACGCGCGCTCGGCTCGTCGGGCGCGGATGCGCGGGATGCGCCGTATAGATCGAAACGCAAAGAAAAAGCGCCCCGCGGGGCGCTTTTTTCGTGCATGGGCCGCTGGTGTCAGTGGCCGCGGAACAGGTTCATGATGTCCTGCTTCTCCTGCTCGTCGACATGCGGCACCGCTTCGTCGACGTTCTCCGCCGCCGGCGCCTGCGGCACGCCGACCGTCGACACGAAGCCGTGCCCCGGCGTGAACTCGGTGAAGTAGAGCTCGCCGCCGAGCGACTGGACGTCGTCCGGCATCGTCGGCTTGAATTCCGGCACGCCCTTCAACGCCGCACCCATGTAGTCGATCCAGACCGGCAGCGACAGGCCGCCGCCGGTTTCGCGATCGCCGAGGCTGCGCGGGTTGTCGTAGCCGATCCACGCGATCGCCGCGAGCGTGTGCTGGTAGCCGGCGAACCACGCGTCGTGCGAGTCGTTCGTCGTACCGGTCTTGCCGGCGAGGTCGGTGCGCTTCAGCACGTTGGTGCGCGCGCCCGTGCCGCGCTGCGCGACGCTCTGCAGCAAGCTGTTCATCACGTATGCGTTACGCGGGTCGATCGCGCGCGGCGCGTTCTGCTCGGCGACGAGCGGCTGCGCGCGCGCGACGATCGCACCGTTCGGGTCCGTCACTTCGGCGATCAGGTACGGATTCACGCGGAACCCGCCGTTCGCGAACACGGAGTACGCGCCGGCCATCTGCAGCGGCGTGACCTGGCCCGCGCCCAGCGCCATCGGCAGGTAGGCCGGATGGCGCTCGGCGTCGAAGCCGAAGCGCGTGATGTACTGCTGCGCATACTTCGTGCCGATGTGGTTCAGGATCCGGATCGACACGAGGTTGCGCGAGCGCTGCAGCGCCGTGCGCATCGACATCGGGCCTTCGAAGCCGCCGCCGTAGTTCTTCGGCTCCCACGGCTGGCCGCCGGTTTCCGCGGCGCTGAAATACAGCGGGCCGTCGTTGATCACCGTGGCCGGGCCAAGGCCCTTGTCGAGCGACGCCGAGTAGATGAACGGCTTGAACGACGAGCCCGGCTGCCGCCACGCCTGCGTGACGTGGTTGAACTTGTTCTTGTTGTAGTCGAAGCCGCCGACGAGCGAGCGGATCGCACCGTCCTGCGGGACGATCGAGACGAACGCGCCTTCGACCTGCGGCAACTGCGTGATCGACCACTTGCCGGCATCGTTCTTCACGACCCGCACGATCGCACCCGGGCGGATGCGACGGTTCGGCTGCGCGTTGGCCGACAGCGCGCTCGACGCGAAGCGCAGGTTGTCGCCCTCGATCGTCGCGCTGCTGCCGTCGATGAATGCAACCGTGATCTGACGCGGCGCGGCCGCGGTGACGACTGCCGCGATCAGTTCACCGTTGTCGGGGTGCTCGAGCAGCGCGTCGTCGATCGCCTGCTCGCGGTCGTCGGCGCCGGCCGGCAGCTCGATGAAGCCTTCCGGACCGCGATAGCCATGGCGGCGCTCGTAATCCATGATGCCTTTGCGCAGCGCGGTGTACGCGACTTGCTGGTCGGCGGAGTCGATCGTCGTGACGACGTTGAAGCCGCGCGTGTAGGTTTCCTCGCGGTACTGCGCGTACATCATTTGCCGGACCATTTCCGCGACGTACTCGGCGTGCACGCTGAATTCGCGCCCCGCGCCCTTGACGACGAGCGGCTGCACGACGGCCTGGTCGTACTGCTCGCGCGTGATGAAATTCAGCTCGAGCATCCGCTGCAGGATGTATTCCTGGCGCACCTTCGCGCGTTTCGGGTTGACGACCGGGTTATACGCGGACGGCGCCTTCGGCAGCCCGGCCAGCATCGCCGCTTCGGCGAGCGTGATGTCCTTCAGGTCCTTGCCGAAGTAGACCCGCGCGGCGCTCGCGAAGCCGTACGCGCGCTGGCCGAGATAGATCTGATTCATGTAGACCTCGAGAATCTGATCCTTCGTCAGCGCGCGCTCGATCCGGTACGCGAGCAGCATCTCGTAAATCTTGCGCGTGTAGGTCTTTTCGCTCGACAGGAAGAAGTTGCGCGCGACCTGCATCGTGATCGTGCTCGCGCCCTGCGACGCATGGCCGTTCGTCAGCGCGACGAAGCCGGCGCGCGCGATGCCGGTGAGATCGACGCCGCCGTGGTCGTAGAAGCGCGCATCCTCGATTGCGAGGATCGCCTTCTTCAGCGAATCCGGCACGTCCTTGAAATGGACGATGTCGCGGCGTTCCTCGCCGAATTCGCCGATCAGCACGTGATCGGACGTATAGATGCGCAGCGGTACCTTCGGACGATAGTCGGTCAGGGCATCGAGCGACGGCATGTTCGGCCACGCGACGACGAGCGCGTAGCCGAGCACGAGGCCGCCGGCCACGACGAGCGCGATGCACATCGCGGCGAGACCGATCAGCGCCTTCAGCCACCAGGGCCGCTTCTTGGGCTCGGGCGCGGGAGGCGGGGACGTAGGAGACGTGGATTGCATAGGCATACCGGAAAACAGTCCCGCGATTATAGCTGCCCGGTATGACCGGTCCTGACGCCGCAGCGGCGCTGGCCGGCGCGCAGCGGATCGCGGTGTCGCCGGCATAGTGTCCGCGCGGTCGGCCTGCGCGACAACTAGCCGTTCGGCCGACTGTCGCACACGCGCGCCGCTTTGCAGAATCAGGCCTCGGAAACGCGGCGTGGGCCGCAGCGAATCGCGGGAGGCTGGGATGACTGGACGATGGGCGGCGCGGATCGCGCCGGGCAGGCACCGTTCGACGGGGATCGACGTCGCGGCGGACGAGGTGAGGGTGGCCGTGCTGAGCCGCCGCGGCCGCGTCGCCGACGTGCGCGTCGACGGGCTCGAGCGGGAGCCGGTGGGGCTGGCGGGCGGGCCCGACGACGCGCGCTGGGCCGCGGTGGCGCGCGCGCTGGCAGCGGCCGTGTCGCGGCTGTCGGCGGCGGGTGTGCGCTGCGACGCGCGCGGCGTGATGGCGCTGCGCGACGACGAGATGCGGATCGCGACGCTCGATCTGGCTGGGCGCGAGGACGTCGCGGACGCTGCTCGGCAGGCGGCCGAGCGTATCTCGGGGCTGGCGCCCGACAGTCTCGCGTACGACTGGCGCAAGGACGACAACACGCGCACGGGCGAAATTGCGGTGGCGGTCGCGCCGCAGGCATTGCTCGAGCGGCGGATCGACGTGGCGGCGCAGGCCGGCATCGACCTGACGGCCGTCGACGGCGAGTCGGCGGCCGCGCTGCGCGCACTGCGCTATGCCGCGCGGTTCGAGCACGACGCGCATGGCCCGTACGCCGCATTCTGGTTCGGCGATACGGGCGTGCACGGCTGGCGGGTCGACGGGCCGGTTGCAGCGCCGGTGCTCGCGGTGTCGGGCGACGTGCAGGCGGCGTTTACGGATGCATTGCGACAGTGCGCACTCGGGACGGTGCGCTGCGCGCTCGTGGCTGGCGACGAGCGTTGCATCGCGCGCTGCGGCACGTCGGTCGCCGATATCGGCGATGCGCTCGGCGTGGCCGCGGTGCCGTTCGACTGCAGCGGGTGGGACGGGTTGCCCGGCGGTCCGGCAGTGTCCGCCGGCGGGCCGGCGTTTGCGCTTGCAATCGGGCTCGCGCTTCGCGGGGTGTGGGAATGATGGCCGACATGGGCTTCAGGCGGACAGCCGCAGTCCCGTCCCCACTTGGTGGATTCAATCTGCTGCCTTACCGGGAGCGGCTCGCGCTCGCGCTGCGGCGGCGCCGCGCGATGCAGTGCGGCGCGGCGATCGTATTGGGCGTGCTCGGTGCTGGCCTGTGGACCGGCGCGGCGACCGTATGGCGATGGCGCGTGGATGCCGAACGAACGCGGGTGGACGCACAACTGCGGCAATGGCAACCGCGGCTCGATGTTGCACGGCGCGCCGCCGGCGCGGCCGCCGACGTTGCGCAACGCGATGCGCAGGCGGCCTTGCTGGCCGCGCCGTACCGGCGCATCGCCGGGCTGCTGGCGACACTGGCGCAAGCGCGCGACGACACCGTCCGGCTCGACGCGTTGCGTGCGACGTCGTCCGGCGCCGTGCTCGACGCGCGCGCCACGAGTTACAGGGCGGCCGCGCGGTGGCTCGCCAGGATCGCGGCCGAGCAGCACGGCTGGCGGTTCGATATCGGCGAACTCGCACCGGCTTCGGCCGCGCCGGTCGCCGATTTGGCCGCGCCGTTCAGGTTCTCCGTGCAGGTCCGCTGGCATGATGGGTCGCCTCGGCGGAACGCAACAGGAGGCGACGCATGACGACGATCGTTCATTGGTCGATCCCTGGCGGTGCCGGGTGGCGTGGCCGCGTGACACGCGTGTCGCCGGCTACCGTGCACGCCGTGGGCTGCGTGCTGGCATTCACGGCCGCGGTGGCGGGCGGTATTCATCTGGCGGATGCCGCCGACTGGAGCGGTCTCGCGCGCAGTCGCGTGCTGCTGGCAACCGCCCAGGCGCGCGCGGCCGCGGCGCAGCGGATGCTCGCGGATGCCTCGCAGCGGCGCGATACAGGCCCGGGTACCGTGCGCGACGCCGATTCGCGACCCGCGCCAACGTGGCCCGCGCTGGTGCTGGAACTGGCGGGCCTGGCCGGCGAGAGCGGATTGCGTATTGCATCGATCGAGCCGCGAAGCATGGACGACGTGGCCGCCGATGGGCGGCGCACGATTCGAATCGTCGCGGAAGGCGGCTTTCCCGCCGTGCTGCGGTTGATGGACGGGCTCGCGGGCTGGCGCGTGCTCGCGGTGCCCGTGGCATTGCACATTGAACGCAAAGCCCCGGAGGCCCGGGCGGACATGACGCTCGACGTATTTCCTTTGCTGCCGGCGCTCCCGCTTCCGGGCGGCGGCGTATCGGTACTCGCAGGCGCGTCGGGCGGCGATCCGTTCGGCGGCGCGGATTCGCCGGCGGTATCCGAGGGTCCGGCGCCGCGGCTGGCAGGCACGATCCGCGACGCGCGTACCGGGCTCGCGTTGTTCGATTCCGGCGACGGAACGTTCGCGGCAATCGTGCCGGGCGAAGCGCTCGGGGCGGCGCGTGTGACGCGGGTCGATACCGGTGCCGTGACGCTTGCGACGGCCGATGGCACCCGCCGTGTCGTCGTGGACGATGGAGGTCGCCGATGATCGGGTACGGAAGGTGGATGATCGCGTTCTGGGTCGGATTGAACGCGGTGGTATCCCACGCCGCACTGCCGCCGCTGCCCCCTTTGCCGCTCGCCGGGTGGCCGATCGCGTCGATGCCGGGGCGCACCACCGACGTGCCGTTGCCGCCGGGCGCGCCCGACGGGGCGTCTGACGCCGCACCGTTGCAGGATCAAGCGCAGGGCGATGCGCCGCCGTTCGGAGACGCAGCGCGCGCGGCGCTGACGGCCGCCACTGCCGCAACGGCACCGGCGCCGGTCCTGGAAGGGCCGCCCGTTCCGTTACCGCCGCCGACCCGCATGAACGACGCCGCCGCGCGGCACCCTGGCGATGCCGACGACGCGCGCCGGATCTCTTTAAATCTGCAAGGCGCGGGCCTGGCAGCCGCGTTCGACGCGCTCGCGCGGTTCACCGGGCTCAACATCATCGTCGGCGAGCAGGTGCGCGGCACCGTGACGTTGCGTCTGAACAATGTCCGCTGGCGCGATGCATTCGACACGCTGCTCGACACGCACGGCCTCGCGATGTCCCGGCGCGGCAACGTAATCTGGGTCACGCCGGCGAGCGAACTCGCCGCACGCGAGCGCGAGCGCTTCGAAACGCATGCACGCGCGGCCGAGCTCGAGCCGCTCTCGAGCCGCACGTTCGCGCTGCATTACCCGCGCGCGCAGGACGTGCAGCGGCTGTTGGCCGGGGCGACCGGCCAGCGCCTGCTGTCGAAACGCGGCGCCGCGGCGGCCGACCCGCGCATGAACCTGCTGTTCGTCACCGATCTGGCGCCGCGCATCGCGCAGATCGCGGACCTGATCGACGCAATCGACCGGCCATCGCGGCAGGTGCGGATCGAGGCGCGCATCGTCGAAGGCGAACAGGGTTTCTCGCGCAACCTCGGCGCGCGCATCGCGCTGCGCGCGCAGGGCCGTCCAGCGTCAGCCGACGGCACGGCGTCGGCAGCGGACACGCGCAACTTGCTCGACCTGGCCGCGCGCCCGCTCGGCGGATTCGACGCGGCGACGGCCGGTTTCACGCTGTTCGCCGCGCCGCTCAGCCGCGTGCTCGACATCGAGCTGAGCGCGCTCGAGGCGCAAGGACGGGGCCAGATCGTTTCGAGCCCACGCGTGGTCACGGCCGACCGCGTGAAGGCGATCGTCGAACAGGGCTCCGAACTGCCGTACCAGGCCAAGGTCGGCAATGGCGTCACCGGCGTGCAGTTCCGCCGCGCGACGCTGAAGCTGGAGGTCGAGCCACAGATCACACCCGACGGGCGTGTCGTGCTCGATCTCGACGTGACGAAGGACAGCGTCGGCGAGCCGACCGCGGCCGGCCCGGCGATTCATACCAAGCACGTGCAGACGCGGGTGGAAGTCGAGGACGGCGGGACGGTCGCGATCGGCGGGATTTACGAGCAGTTGAACCGGGACGATGTGACGCGCGTGCCGCTCTTGGGCAAAATACCTGTACTCGGCGCGCTTTTTCGGCACCGCGCGCGGCGCGACCAGCGCAGTGAACTGGTCGTCTTCATCACGCCGACGGTCGTCGGCGCGCGTTGCGAAACGGCCGACACAGGCGGCGCAGATGCGGGAAAAACGGGGCCAGACGCCGGCGGCGCAGGCTCGACAAGGCGGCCGCTTTGCCAGTAAGCTGCGCCACACACCAGCAAGATTCAAGCAGAGGAAGCCGTTGCAAGCGCGGGACCCACATGCAAACGTATTTTTCGTCGGCCTTATGGGAGCGGGTAAGACCACCGTGGGCCGTGCGGTCGCGCGCCGGCTCGACAGGACGTTCTTCGACTCCGACCACGAAATCGAGGCTCGCACGGGTGCGCGCATTCCGGTGATCTTCGAAATGGAGGGCGAGGCCGGCTTCCGCGACCGCGAATCGCACGTGATCGCCGAGCTCACGCAGCGCGAGAGCATCGTGCTCGCGACGGGCGGCGGCGCGGTGCTGCGTCCCGAAAATCGCGATTGCCTGAAAACCAACGGGATCGTCGTTTATCTGCGCGCGAATCCGCATGATCTGTGGCTGCGTACGCGCAAGGACAAGAACCGCCCGCTGTTGCAGACCGACGATCCGAAGGCGCGTCTCGAAGCGCTCTACGAAGTGCGCGACCCGCTGTACCGCGAATGCGCGGACTTCATCATCGAGACCGGTCGCCCGTCGGTCAACGGCCTCGTCAACATGGTGCTGATGCAACTCGAACTCGCAGGCGTCATCGCCAAGCCGCTACAAGCATGATTACCGTCAACGTCGATCTGGGCGACCGCGCCTATCCGATTCACATTGGTGCCGGCCTGATCGGCCGCACCGAACTGTTCGTCCCTCACATCACCGGTTCGTCGGTCACGATCGTCACGAACACGACGGTCGATCCGCTCTACGGTGCCGCGCTGCGCGCGGCGCTCGCGCCGCTCGGCAAGCGCGTGTCGACGGTCGTGCTGCCGGACGGCGAGGCCTACAAGAACTGGGAAACGCTGAACCTGATCTTCGACGGCCTGCTGACCGAGCGCGCGGACCGCAAGACCACGCTCGTCGCGCTCGGCGGCGGCGTGATCGGCGACATGACCGGGTTCGCCGCGGCGTGCTACATGCGCGGCGTGCCGTTCATCCAGGTGCCGACGACGCTGCTGTCGCAGGTCGATTCGTCGGTCGGCGGCAAGACGGGCATCAATCACCCGCTCGGCAAGAACATGATCGGCGCGTTCTACCAGCCGCAGGCGGTGATCGCCGATATCGGCGCGCTGACCACGCTGCCCGATCGCGAGCTGGCGGCCGGCGTCGCCGAAGTCATCAAGACCGGCGCGATCGCCGATGCGGAATTCTTCGACTGGATCGACGCGAACGTCGGCGCGCTGAATCGCCGCGAGCCGGACGCGCTCGCGCATGCGGTGAAGCGCTCGTGCGAAATCAAGGCGAGCGTGGTCGCGGCCGACGAGCGCGAAGGCGGCCTGCGCGCGATCCTGAACTTCGGCCATACGTTCGGTCATGCGATCGAAGCCGGCCTCGGCTACGGCGAATGGCTGCACGGCGAAGCGGTCGGCTGCGGGATGGTGATGGCCGCTGACCTGTCGGTGCGGCTCGGCCTGCTCGACGAAGCGTCGCGGCAGCGGCTGGATGCCGTGATTGCCGCCGCGCATCTGCCGGTCCGCGGCCCCGCGCTCGGCGATGCGCGCTATATGGACCTGATGCGCGTCGACAAGAAGGCCGAGGCCGGTGCGATCAAATTCATCCTGCTGAAGCGATTCGGCGATACGGTGATCACGCAGGCGCCGGACGAAGCCGTATTCGCCACGCTGG
Source organism: Burkholderia latens (assembly GCF_902499045.1). Taxonomy (GTDB): domain Bacteria; phylum Pseudomonadota; class Gammaproteobacteria; order Burkholderiales; family Burkholderiaceae; genus Burkholderia; species Burkholderia latens. Next base: position 35,789 of record NZ_CABVPL010000008.1, read on the forward strand.
CGCAGACGACGCGGTAACGGCGTTCCGGATGCCCCGGCGCCCCTGACATGGAGGAGACGTGAGCGAGACATCCAGCAGCAAACTGCCCGAGGCCGGCCGCGCATCCGCCGTGGCGCCGGTCGAGCCGCTGACGCTGGCGGCGCTGGAAGCCCATCTCGCTCCATATGCCGCGCACGCGTCGCAGTCGCGCGGCCGCCGCCATCCTGAAACGCCGCCGGCCGCGCGCACCGAGTTCCAGCGCGATCGCGACCGCATCGTTCACTCGACCGCATTCCGCCGGCTCGAATACAAGACGCAGGTCTTCGTCAATCACGAAGGCGACCTGTTCCGCACCCGCCTCACGCACAGCCTCGAAGTCGCGCAGATCGCGCGTTCGGTCGCGCGCAACCTGCGCCTGAACGAGGATCTGGTCGAAGCGATCTCGCTCGCGCACGATCTCGGCCATACGCCGTTCGGCCATGCCGGACAGGACGCATTGAACGCGTGCATGCGCGAGCACGGCGGCTTCGAGCACAACCTGCAGAGCCTTGCCGTCGTCGACGAGCTCGAGGAGCACTACGGCGCATTCAATGGACTGAATCTGTGCTTCGAGACGCGCGAAGGCATCCTCAAGCACTGCTCGCGCGAGAACGCGCGCAAGCTCGGCGCGCTCGGCGAGCGTTTCCTGCAAGGGCGACAGCCGTCGCTCGAGGCGCAGCTCGCGAACATCGCGGACGAAATCGCGTACAACAACCATGACGTCGACGACGGCCTGCGCTCCGGCCTGATCACGATCGAGCAGCTCGCCGAAGTCGAACTGTGGCAGCGCCACTACGACGCGGCGCTTGCCGAATTCCCGCATCTGGAAGGCCGCCGCCTCGTGCACGAGACGGTGCGCCGGATCATCAACACGCTGATCGTCGACCTGATCGACGAGACCACGCGCAATCTCGCGCGCGTCGCGCCCGCATCGCTCGACGACGTGCGCGCCGCGCCGCCGCTCGTCGCGCACAGCGAGGCGGTCGCCGCGCAGGCGGCCGCGCTCAAGCGTTTCCTGTTCAAGAACCTGTATCGCCACTACAAGGTGATGCGCATGGCGAACAAGGCGCAGCGCGTCGTCACGGGGCTGTTCGACGCGTTCATCGACGATCCGCGCCTGCTGCCGCCGCCGTATCAGACGGACGACGAAGCGCAGCAGCCGCGCCTCGTCGCGCACTACATCGCCGGCATGACGGACCGCTTCGCGCTGAAGGAGTATCAGCGGCTGTTCGTCGTCAACGACAACTGACTGTCACAAACGATCACTAGACTTCGCCGGTTCAATGGCGACGGGAATGTTGCACACGCTGTTGGTAACGTTTTCACAGGAGAGAGGTCGATGAAGAAGAAGCCCGCGGGGACCATGATTCGCTCGATCGCGCTGGGCGGCGCGTTGATGTTCGGTGTGCAGCATGCGGCGCTCGCCGCGACGGAGATTCAGTTCTGGCATGCGATGGAGTCGGCGCTCGGCGAGCGCGTGAACGAGATCGCCGCGCAGTTCAACGCGTCGCAGAGCGACTACAAGATCGTGCCGGTCTTCAAGGGCACCTACGACCAGGCGCTCGCGGCGGGCATCGCCGCCTATCGCAGCGGCAACGCGCCGGCGATCCTCCAGGTCTACGAAGTCGGCACCGCGACGATGATGCAGGCGAAGAAGGCCGTCGTGCCGGTGTACGACGTGTTCAAGCAGGCCGGCGTGCCGCTCGACGAAAAGGCATTCGTGCCGACCATCGCGAGCTACTACACCGATGCGAAGACGGGCCATCTCGTGTCGATGCCGTTCAACAGCTCGACGCCGGTGCTGTACTACAACAAGGACGCATTCAAGAAGGCCGGGCTCGACCCGAACCAGCCGCCGAAGACGTGGGCCGACGTGCAGGCCGCCGCGGAGAAGCTGCGCAAGTCCGGGATGGCGTGCGGCTTCACGACCGGCTGGCAGGGCTGGATCCAGCTCGAGAACTACAGCGCATGGCATGCGCTGCCGTTCGCGAGCCGCAACAACGGTTTCGACGGCACCGACGCGGTGCTCGAATTCAACAAGCCGCAGCAGATCGCACATATCGCGTTCCTGCAGCAGATGCAGAAGGACGGCACGTTCACGTATGCGGGCCGCAAGGACGAAGCGTCGGCGAAGTTCTACAGCGGCGACTGCGGGATCCTGACGACGTCGTCGGGCGCGCTCGCGAACGTGCAGAAGTTCGCGAAGTTCAGCTACGGCACCGGCATGATGCCGTACGACGCGAACGTGAAGGGCGCGCCGCAGAACGCGATCATCGGCGGCGCGAGCCTGTGGGTGCTGGCCGGCAAGGATCCGGCGACCTACAAGGGCGTCGCGAAATTCCTCGCGTTCCTCGCGTCGCCGCCCATCGCCGCGAAGTGGCACCAGGAGACGGGCTACCTGCCGGTGACGACGGCCGCGTACGACCTCACGCGCCAGCAGGGCTTCTATGCGAAGAACCCGAGCGCGGAAACCGCGATCAAGCAGATGCTCAACAAGCCGCCGCTGCCTTACACGAAGGGGCTGCGTCTCGGCAACATGCCGCAGATCCGTACGGTCGTCGACGAGGAGCTGGAGCAGGTCTGGGCGCAGAAGAAGTCGCCGAAGGACGCGCTCGATTCGGCCGCGTCGCGCGGCGACGAACTGCTGCGCCGCTTCGAGAAGTCGGGCGGCTGAGTCGCATCGCGTTCGTGCCGCCGGCCGCCGCGTCGCGCATGCGCGCGTGCGGGCCGGCGGCGCGGTTCCCCTTCCGTTTCGCCTCCGGACACCCGCGATGCAATCCCGTTCCCGTTTCGGTGCGAGCCTGCTGCCGTACCTGCTGATCGCGCCGCAGCTCGCGATCACCGCCGTGTTCTTCCTGTGGCCGGCCGGCGTCGCGCTGTGGCAGTCGACGCAGATGCAGGACGCGTTCGGCACGTCGAGCGAGTTCGTCGGCCTCGCGAACTTCACGCGCCTGTTCGCCGATCCGCTGTACCTGGACTCGTTCCGCACGACGCTGGTGTTCAGCTCGCTCGTGACGGTCAGCGGGCTCGTCGTGTCGCTGCTGCTCGCCGCGTGCGCCGACCGCGTGATCCGCGGCGCGCGCGTGTACCGCACGCTGCTGATCTGGCCGTACGCGGTCGCGCCGACGATCGCGGCCGTGCTGTGGGCGTTCCTGTTCAATCCGAGCATCGGCCTCGTCACCTACGCGCTCGCGAAGGGCGGCATCGTGTGGAACCACGCGCTGAACGGCAACCAGGCGATGTTCCTCGTCGTGCTCGCGTCGGTGTGGAAGCAGGTGAGCTACAACTTCCTGTTCTTCTACGCGGGGCTGCAGGCGATTCCGCGCTCGCTGATCGAGGCGGCGGCAATCGACGGCGCCGGCCCGGTGCGGCGCTTCTTCAACATCGTGCTGCCGCTGCTGTCGCCGACGAGCTTCTTCCTGCTGGTCGTGAACCTCGTGTACGCATTCTTCGACACGTTCCCGGTGATCGACGCGGCCACCGCGGGCGGCCCCGCGCAAAGCACGAAGACGCTGATCTACAAGATCTTCACGGAAGGCTTCCAGGGCCTCGACATCGGCAGCTCGGGCGCGCAGTCGGTCGTGCTGATGATCATCGTCATCGTGCTCACGGTGATTCAGTTCCGCTTCGTCGAACGCAGGGTGCAATACGCATGATCGAAAATCGCAAGGGCTTCGACCTGTTCTGCCACGCGGTGCTGATCGCGGGCATCGTGCTGATCGTGTTTCCCGTGTACGTCGCATTCTGCGCGGCGACGATGAACGCGCAGGAAGTGTTCACGATCCCGCTGTCGCTGGTGCCGAGCACGCATCTGTTCGAGAACATCGCGTACATCTGGGGGCACGGCAGCGGCGGCACGACGGCGCCGTTCGGCCGGCTGCTCGTCAACAGCTTCGTGATGGCGTTCGGGATCGCGGTCGGCAAGATCGCGGTGTCGATCCTGTCCGCGTACGCGATCGTCTATTTCCGCTTCCCGTTCCGCAACACGGCGTTCTGGCTGATCTTCATCACGCTGATGCTGCCGGTCGAGGTGCGGATCTTCCCGACCGTGCAAGTCGTGTCGACGCTGCACATGACGAACACGTACGCGGGGCTCACGCTGCCGCTGATCGCGTCGGCGACCGCGACGTTCCTGTTCCGCCAGTTCTTCATGACGCTGCCCGACGAGCTGATGGACGCCGCGCGCATCGACGGCGCGGGCCCGCTGCGCTTTTTCTGGGACGTCGTGCTGCCGCTGTCGAAGACGAGCATCGCGGCGCTGTTCGTGATCACGTTCATCTATGGCTGGAACCAGTATCTATGGCCGATCCTGATCACGACGGAGGCGTCGCTGTCGACGTCGGTGGTCGGCATCAAGACGATGATCGCGAGCGGCGACGCCGCGACCGAATGGCAATACGTGATGGCGGCGACGCTGCTGGCGATGATGCCGCCGCTCGTCGTCGTGCTGGCGATGCAGCGCTGGTTCGTGCGCGGCCTCGTCGATTCCGAGAAATAACCACAGACGGCAACCGGGAGAAGGACCAAGTATGGCTGCGCTGAGCTTGAAGGGCGTCAGGAAATCCTACGACGGCAAGCAGCACGTGCTGCACGGCATCGACGTGGAGATCGCCGACGGCGAATTCATCGTGCTGGTCGGCCCGTCGGGCTGCGGCAAGTCGACGCTGCTGCGGATGATCGCGGGGCTCGAGACGGTGACGGACGGCGAGATCGCGATCGGCGAGCGCGTGGTGAACGCGCTGGAGCCGAAGGATCGCGACATCGCGATGGTGTTCCAGAACTACGCGCTGTATCCGCACATGACGGTCGCGCAGAACATGGGTTACGGGTTGAAGATCCGCGGCATCGATCGTGCGACGATCGACGCGCGAGTGGCCGCGGCCGCGAAGATCCTCGAACTCGAACCACTGCTCGCGCGGCGGCCGCGCGAGCTGTCGGGCGGCCAGCGCCAGCGCGTCGCGATGGGCCGGGCGATCGTGCGCGAGCCGTCGGTGTTCCTGTTCGACGAGCCGCTGTCGAACCTCGATGCGAAGCTGCGCGTGCAGATGCGGCTCGAGATCCAGCGGCTGCATGCGCGGCTCGCGACGACGAGCGTGTACGTGACGCATGACCAGATCGAGGCGATGACGCTCGCGCAGCGCGTGATCGTGATGAACCGCGGCTACGCGGAACAGATCGGCGCGCCGGTCGACGTGTACGAGAAACCGGCCACGGTGTTCGTCGCGGGCTTCATCGGATCGCCGGCGATGAATCTGCTGCATGGGCGGCTGTCCGAGGATGGCGCGACGTTTACGGTCGCGGGCGGCGGCCCGGCGCTGCCGGTCGCCGGCGCGCCCGGCATCGGCACCGCGATCGCCACCGGCCGCGACTGGGTGCTCGGCGTGCGGCCGGAGCACATGACGCCGCAGCCGGGCGTCGCGCAGGCCACGCTGCCGGTCGACTCGTGCGAACTGCTCGGCGCGGACAACCTCGCGCACGGCCGCTGGGGCAATCACGACGTCGCGGTGCGGCTGCCGCACGCCGATCGTCCCGCGCGCGGCACGGCGCTGGGCGCCGCGTTGCCCGCGCACCGGCTGCATTTCTTCGACCCAGAGACCGGCAAGCGTGCCGGCTGACCCTGACGAACCCGCTGAACGCGTGAAGAGGCTCACGATGACGACCCGCTCCGACTGGCCCTATCCGCGCGTCGTCGCCCATCGCGGCGGCGGCACGCTCGCGCCGGAAAACACGCTCGCCGCGCTCGACGAGGGGGCGCGGCGCGGCCACCGGATGGTCGAGTTCGACGCGAAGCTGTCCGCAGACGACGTGACCTTTCTGCTGCACGACGACACGGTCGATCGCACGTCGGACGGCCGCGGGCCGGCCGCAGGCATGCGTTATGCGGCGCTGGCCGCGCTGGACGCGGGCGCGTGGTTCGACGCGCGCTTCGCGGGCGAGCGGATGCCGACGTTCGAGGCGGCCGCCGCGCGCTGTATCGCGCACGGGCTCGCCGCGAACGTCGAAATCAAGCCGTGCCCGGGCCGCGAGCGCGAGACCGGGCGCCGGGTGGCGGCGGACGCGGCCGCGTACTGGCACGGTGCGGCCGTGCCGCCGCTGCTGTCGTCGTTCTCGTTCGATGCGCTCGAACAGGCGCGCGCGACCGCGCCCGCGTTGCCGCGCGGAATGCTGTACGACGCGATTCCGCACGACTGGCGCGCGCAGGTGGTCGGCGCGCTCGACTGCGTGTCGTTGCACGCGAACCACGAGGCGCTCGACGAACCGCTCGTGCGCGCGATCAAGGCGGCCGGGCTGCGCATCCTGGTTTACACGGTGAACGACCTCGCGCGGGCGCGCGAACTCGTGCGTTGGGGCGTCGATGCGGTCTGCACCGACCGTATCGACCTGATCGGCCCGACCTCGCTCGACGACGTCGTGTAACGCCGCGCATCGGGCAAAAACGTGCCCGGGAACGTGCCAGACGCGAAAAAACGACGCCCCGGCGGGCTTCCGACCGGGGCGTTTCGCATGGCGGCGACGTTACTCGAGGAAAAATCCGCTACAAATTGCAGCAGGATTAACCATTCCCCAAATATTCGACTACGCTTAGAAGCGGTAGCCGACGTTCAGGTACGTGACGATCGGGTTGAGCGAGATATGGGCCTTCGACGTCTCCGTCAGCGTGCCGACCGGCGTGCGGCGGGCCGTCGTGAAGGTCGCGGTCACGCTGACGGGGATGTACGACAGCGACAGGCCCGCGAACCAGTGTTTCGTGAAGTTGTACGTGAAGCCGGCGTTGAAGACGGGCGCCCACTGGTTGCTGGTGGTGGCGCTGGTCGGGCCGCCGAGCACGCCGTTCTCGAACGCGCCGTTGGTGATTTTTGCGCCGGTGAACCAGACGTACGTCGCGCCGATGCCGACATACGGACGGAACTTCGCATTGGCGTCGTTGAAGTGGTAGCGAAGCAGTACGGCGGGGCTCCACTGGTACGCACGGCCGAGTACGCCGAATCTTTCGAACTGACCCTTGCCGGTGATGTCGAACTTCGGCGGTATCCCCATGACGAGCTCGGTGGAGATATGGTCGGTGACGAAGTAACCCGCTGCGAGCCCGAGCGTATCGGCGTCGTTGATGCCGGCGCCGGTGTTGGGAATCGACTGATTGATGGGCGTGCCGCCCACGCCGTAGACGAACAGCGGGTCGCTGCTGTCCTGCGGCGAAAGGTGCAGCCAGCCGGTGCTGACGTAGAAATCACCTGCAGATTGTGCGTGTGCCGCACCGCCCGCGAATGCGAACGCGAGCGCCGCGGCCCCCGTAATGGCCAGTTTTCGTTTCATTGTGTCTCCTCCGATCAAAGGCGTGCTCATTATGACGACTGCGTTTAAAACCAAACAAGCTCGTAAGTTAGAGCTTTCACCCTAGGATTCGCACGACCGTACGCTTTCGCGCGCCGCAGGGACAGGCATTCTACGCAGGTGCGCAATTTCGGACCTCCGGGTATTTCCTAACGCGTTCAAACGGACATTCAGCATGGCACGGTTAGCACGACTCTACGTTCCCGACCAGCCGCAGCACGTGATACTGCGCGGCCTGGATCAGCAACCCGCGTTCGTCGACGACCAGGACTACGAGCTCTTCATCGATTGTCTGAAGGCCGCGGCACGCGATCACCACCTGTCGGTGCATGCCTATGTGCTGCTCCCGCGGCAGGTGCAACTCCTCGTGACGCCGAGCGACGAAGCAAGCCTGCCGAAGGCGATGCAGGCAGTCGGCCGCCGCTACGTCGCGCATTTCAATCGGCGCTATTCGCGCCGCGGCACGCTTTGGGAAGGCCGCTATCGCGCGACCGTCATCGAAGGCGAGCGCTATTTCCTGCTCGCGAGCCGCGTGGTCGAGATGAGCCCGGTACGCTCGCAGCTCGTCGCAACGCCGGACGCCTATCGCTGGTCGAGCTACCGGCACCACGTCGGGCTCACCGTCGACAGCCTGATCACCGACCATCCGCTCTACTGGGCGCTCGGCAACACGCCGTTCGACCGTCAGCGTGCGTACAAGGAGTTGTGCGAGCAGCCGCTCGACGAGCGGCAGGCTGACCAGCTCCAGCAGGCGACGTTGAAGGGATGGGTGCTGGGCGGCGAAAACTACCGCGAGTGGGCGGCGCGCACCGCGAATCGCCGCGTGTCGCCGCTGCCGCGCGGACGCCCCAGAAAGGTGCGTGAGAACACACCGCCGATCCAGCAGTAAGCCGGGAGAGGCGGGCCAGGAGGCGGCGCTGCGGGCGCCGCTTCTTTTTGCACCAAAATGATACGCCCCCAATAAAACGGCACCAGTTCAAGGCGTGGATTTAATTGGGGTTCGATCAAGCGGTTTTTGTTGCTATTCCTTTGATTCGTCGCGTATATTCCGAATTCCGGTGGCCCCGGGCGAACTGCGCCCACCCACTGTCGGCCGTGCCGTCTCCCGTCGGGAGCGGGAGCGACGGCAATAAAAAATGGTTCAACGGCCCTCGAGGCCCCTTTACGACGGTGTCCCCATGAACGACCACCAGCAGCCGCTCGCCGCGGTGCCCGCCGCACAAGGTCTGTACGACCCGCAAAACGAACACGACGCCTGCGGCGTCGGCTTCGTCGCTCACATCAAGGGCAAGAAGAGCCACGAGATCATTCAGCAGGGTCTGAAGATCCTCGAGAACCTCGATCACCGCGGCGCGGTCGGCGCCGATCCGCTGATGGGCGACGGCGCCGGCATCCTGATCCAGATTCCGGACGCGTTCTATCGCGAGGAAATGTCGAAGCAGGGCGTGACGCTGCCGCCGGCCGGCGAATATGGGGTCGGCATGATCTTTCTGCCGAAGGAAAACGCATCGCGTCTCGCGTGCGAGCAGGAGCTCGAGCGGACGGTGCGGGCCGAAGGCCAGGTCGTGCTCGGCTGGCGCGACGTGCCGGTCGATCACGCGATGCCGATCTCGCCGACGGTCAAGGCGAGCGAGCCGCTGATCCGCCAGATCTTCATCGGCCGCGGCAAGGACATCATGGTGACGGACGCGCTCGAGCGGAAGCTGTACGTGATCCGCAAGACCGCGAGCCACCGCATCCAGGCGCTGAAGCTCAAGCACGGCAAGGAATATTTCGTGCCGTCGATGTCGGCGCGCACGGTGGTGTACAAGGGGCTGCTGCTCGCGGGCCAGGTCGGCGTGTACTACCGCGACCTGCAGGACGAGCGCGTCGTGTCGGCGCTCGCGCTCGTGCACCAGCGCTTCTCGACCAACACGTTCCCGGCGTGGGAGCTCGCTCACCCGTACCGGATGATCGCGCACAACGGCGAGATCAACACCGTGAAGGGCAACGTGAACTGGCTGAACGCGCGTACCGGCGCGATCGCGTCGCACGTGCTCGGCGACGACCTGCCGAAGCTGTGGCCGCTGATCTACCCCGGCCAGTCGGACACCGCCTCGTTCGACAACTGTCTCGAACTGCTGGTAATGGCCGGCTACCCGCTCGTGCACGCGGTGATGATGATGATCCCGGAAGCGTGGGAACAGCACACGCTGATGGACGAGAACCGCCGCGCGTTCTACGAATACCACGCCGCGATGATGGAGCCGTGGGACGGTCCGGCCGCGATCGCGTTCACCGACGGCCGCCAGATCGGCGCGACGCTCGACCGTAACGGCCTGCGTCCGGCGCGCTACATCGTGACCGACGACGACCTCGTCATCATGGCGTCGGAAGCCGGCACGCTGCCGATCCCCGAATCGAAGATCGTCAAGAAGTGGCGCCTGCAGCCGGGCAAGATGTTCCTGATCGACATGGAACACGGCCGCATCATCGACGACAAGGAGCTGAAGGACAACCTCGCGAACGCGAAGCCGTACAAGAGCTGGATCGACGCCGTGCGCATCAAGCTCGACGAGATCGAGCCGAAGGCCGAGGAAGTCGCGGCCGGCCGCACGCAGGGCGCCGCGCTGCTCGACCGCCAGCAGGCGTTCGGCTATACGCAGGAAGACCTGAAGTTCCTGATGGCGCCGATGGCGCAGCAGGGCGAGGAGGCCGTCGGCTCGATGGGCAACGACTCGCCGCTCGCGGTGATGTCGAACAAGAACAAGACGCTCTATCACTACTTCAAGCAGTTGTTCGCGCAGGTCACGAACCCGCCGATCGACCCGATCCGCGAGAACATGGTGATGTCGCTCGTGTCGTTCATCGGCCCGAAGCCGAACCTGCTCGACACGAACAACATCAACCCGCCGATGCGCCTCGAAGTGTCGCAGCCGGTGCTCGACTTCAAGGACATCGCGAAGATCCGCGCGATCGACCAGTACACGGGCGGCAAATTCAGCGCGTACGAGCTGAACATCTGCTATCCGGTCGCATGGGGCAAGGAAGGCATCGAGGCGCGCCTCGCGTCGCTGTGCGCGGAAGCCGTCGACGCGGTGAAGTCCGGCTACAACATCCTGATCGTGTCGGACCGCAAGACCGACGCCGAGCACGTCGCGATTCCGGCGCTGCTCGCGACGTCGGCGATCCACACGCACCTCGTCCAGCAAGGGCTGCGCACGAGCACGGGCCTCGTCGTCGAGACGGGCTCCGCACGTGAGACGCACCACTTCGCGCTGCTCGCGGGCTACGGCGCGGAAGCCGTGCACCCGTACCTCGCGATGGAAACGCTCGCGAAGATGGCCGAAGGGCTGCCGGGCGACCTGTCGCCGGAGAAGGCCGTCTACAACTTCACGAAGGCGGTCGGCAAGGGCCTGCAGAAGGTGATGTCGAAGATGGGCATCTCGACGTACATGTCGTACACGGGCGCGCAGATCTTCGAAGCGCTCGGCCTGTCGAGCGACCTCGTCGAGAAGTACTTCAAGGGCACGGCGTCGAAGGTCGGCGGCATCGGCCTGTTCGAAGTCGCGGAAGAAGCGATCCGCCTGCACCGCGACGCATTCGGCGACAGCCCGGTCCTGCGCGACATGCTCGACGCAGGCGGCGAGTACGCGTATCGCGTGCGCGGCGAGGATCACATGTGGACGCCGGACTCGATCGCGAAGCTGCAGCACGCGACGCGCAGCAACTCGTACCAGACGTACAAGGAATACGCGCACCTGATCAACGACCAGACCAAGCGCCACATGACGTTCCGCGGCCTGTTCGAGTTCAAGGTCGAGCCGACCAAGGCGATCCCGATCGAAAACGTCGAGCCGGCGAAGGAAATCGTGAAGCGCTTCGCGACCGGCGCGATGTCGCTCGGCTCGATCAGCACCGAAGCGCATGCGACGCTCGCGATCGCGATGAACCGGATCGGCGGCAAGTCGAACACCGGCGAAGGCGGCGAGGACGAGAAGCGCTACCGCAACGAACTGCGCGGCATTCCGATCAAGTCGGGCGAGACGCTGAAGTCGGTGATCGGCGATGAGATCGTCAGCGACATTCCGCTGAAGGACGGCGATTCGCTGCGCTCGAAGATCAAGCAGGTTGCGTCGGGCCGCTTCGGCGTCACCGCCGAGTACCTGGCATCGGCCGACCAGATCCAGATCAAGATGGCGCAGGGCGCGAAGCCGGGCGAAGGCGGCCAGCTGCCGGGTCACAAGGTGTCCGAATACATCGGCAAGCTGCGTTACTCGGTGCCGGGCGTCGGCCTGATCTCGCCGCCGCCGCACCACGACATCTACTCGATCGAGGATCTGGCGCAACTGATCCACGACCTGAAGAACGTGAACCCGAGCTCGAGCATCTCGGTGAAGCTCGTGTCGGAAGTCGGCGTCGGCACGGTCGCGGCCGGTGTCGCGAAGGCGAAGGCCGATCACGTCGTGATCGCCGGCCATGACGGCGGCACGGGCGCGTCGCCGCTGTCGTCGGTGAAGCACGCGGGCACGCCGTGGGAACTCGGCCTGGCCGAAACGCAGCAGACGCTGGTGCTGAACCGCCTGCGCGGCCGCATCCGCGTGCAGGCCGACGGCCAGATGAAGACGGGCCGCGACGTCGTGATCGGCGCGTTGCTCGGCGCGGACGAATTCGGCTTCGCGACGGCGCCGCTCGTCGTCGAGGGCTGCATCATGATGCGCAAGTGCCACCTGAACACGTGCCCGGTCGGCGTCGCGACGCAGGATCCGGTGCTGCGTGCGAAGTTCAAGGGTCAGCCCGAGCACGTCGTGAACTACTTCTTCTTCGTTGCCGAGGAAGTGCGCGAGATCATGGCGCAGCTCGGTATCGCGAAGTTCGACGACCTGATCGGCCGCGCCGACCTGCTCGATACGCGCAAGGGCATCGAGCACTGGAAGGCGAAGGGCCTCGACTTCTCGCGCGTGTTCTACCAGCCGGAAGAATGCGAGGACGTCGCGCGCCGTCACGTCGACGTGCAGGATCACGGCCTCGAGCGCGCGCTCGACCACGTGCTGATCGAGAAGGCGAAGGCCGCGATCGAGAACGGCGAGCATGTGTCGTTCATCCAGCCGGTGCGCAACGTGAACCGGACGGTCGGCGCGATGCTGTCGGGCGTGATCGCGAAGAAGCACGGCCACGATGGCCTGGCGGACGACGCGGTGCACATCCAGCTGAAGGGCACGGCCGGCCAGAGCTTCGGCGCGTTCCTCGCGAAGGGCGTGACGCTCGACCTCGTCGGCGACGGCAACGACTACGTCGGCAAGGGCCTGTCGGGCGGCCGGATCATCATTCGTCCGACCAACGACTTCCGCGGCAAGTCCGAGGAAAACATCATCTGCGGCAACACGGTGATGTACGGCGCGATCGAAGGCGAAGCCTTCTTCCGCGGCGTGGCGGGCGAGCGCTTCTGCGTGCGCAACTCGGGCGCGACGGCGGTCGTCGAAGGCACGGGCGACCACGGTTGCGAATACATGACGGGCGGCACGGTCGTCGTGCTCGGCGAAACCGGGCGCAACTTCGCGGCCGGCATGTCGGGCGGTCTCGCGTACATCTACGATCCGGAAGGCACGTTCGCGGCCAAGTGCAACAAGTCGATGGTCGCGCTCGAGCCGGTGCTGCAGCAGGCCGAGCAGGAGCGCACGGTCGACCGCGCGCTCTGGCACGAGGGCACGACGGACGAAGCGCTGCTCAAGGGGCTCGTCGAGCGTCATTTCCAGTTCACGGGTTCGCCGCGCGCGAAGTCGCTGCTGGAAAACTGGGACGCGGCGCGCCGCCAGTTCGTGAAGGTGTTCCCGCACGAATACAAGCGCGCGCTGGGCGAGATCGGTGCGAAGAAGGCGGCGAAGGAAGTGCTGGCCGCCTGAGCGACGAACGACATAGCGACTGCCGCGCGCGCCTGATGGCCGCGCGCGGCTCCCCCACCCGATACACCGAACAGAAGAGCACCTTATGGGCAAGGCAACCGGTTTTCTGGAGTTCGAACGCCGCCACGAGGCGTACGAAGCACCGCTCACGCGCGTGAAGCACTACAAGGAATTCGTCGCGGCGCTGACCGACGCGGACGCGAAGATCCAGGGCGCGCGCTGCATGGATTGCGGCATCCCGTTCTGCAACAACGGCTGCCCGGTCAACAACATCATCCCGGACTTCAACGATCTCGTTTACCGCCAGGACTGGCAGCAGGCGATCGAAGTCCTGCATTCGACCAACAACTTTCCCGAGTTCACGGGCCGCATCTGTCCGGCGCCGTGCGAAGCGGCGTGCACGCTGGGGATCAACAACGATCCGGTCGGCATCAAGTCGATCGAGCACGCGATCATCGACAAGGCGTGGGCCGAAGGCTGGGTGAAGCCGCAACCGGCCGCGCACAAGACGGGCAAGAAGGTCGCGATCGTCGGCTCGGGCCCCGCGGGCCTCGCCGCCGCGCAGCAGCTCGCGCGCGCGGGCCACGACGTGACGGTGTTCGAGAAGAACGATCGCGTCGGCGGCCTGCTGCGTTACGGGATCCCCGATTTCAAGCTCGAGAAGTGGCTGATCGATCGCCGCATGCGCCAGATGGAAGCGGAAGGCGTGACGTTCCGCACCAGCGTGTTCATCGGCAAGGATCCGCTGCCCGAATCGATCGGCAACCTCGCGAAGGAAACCATTTCGCCGGACACGCTGAAGGAAGAATTCGACGCGGTCGTGATCGCGGGCGGTTCGGAAACGCCGCGCGACCTGCCGGTGCCGGGCCGCGAGCTCGCCGGCGTCCATTTCGCGATGGACTTCCTGCCGCAGCAGAACCGCGTGAACGCGGGCGACAAACTCACCGATCAGCTGCTCGCGAAGGGCAAGCACGTGATCGTGATCGGCGGCGGCGATACGGGTTCCGACTGCGTCGGCACGTCGAACCGTCATGGCGCGAAGCAGGTCACGCAGTTCGAGCTGCTGCCGCAGCCGCCGGAAGAGGAAAACAAGCCGCTCGTGTGGCCGTACTGGCCGATCAAGCTGCGCACGTCGTCGTCGCACGAGGAAGGCTGCGAGCGCGACTGGGCGGTCGCGACGAAGCGCCTCGAAGGCAAGAACGGCAAGGTCGAGAAGTTGATCGCGGTGCGCGTCGAGTGGAAGGACGGCAAGATGCAGGAAGTGCCGGGCTCCGAGTTCGAGATGAAGGCCGACCTCGTGCTGCTCGCGATGGGCTTCACGCAGCCGGCGGCGCCGGTGCTCGACGCGTTCGGCGTCGCAAAGGACGCGCGCGGCAACGCGCGTGCGGCGACCGAAGGCGAGCGCTCGTACTACACGTCGGTCGACAAGGTGTTCGCGGCAGGCGACATGCGCCGCGGCCAGTCGCTCGTCGTATGGGCGATCCGCGAAGGCCGCCAGTGCGCACGCTCGGTCGATGAGTACCTGATGGGGCATTCGGAATTGCCGCGCTGAGCTGAAGCGCGAGCGGGTTTTGACGAAAGCCGGGCGTCCGAAAGGGCGTCCGGTTTTTTTGTGGCCGGCAATCACCGAGCCGCCGCCGAGCCGGTGGTTGTTACTGCAGACGCCGCCATTTTCCCGAAGCGTCGGCTAACCTGATCGCATCGGGCATCGATTTTCCGCGTTCCTCGCTTCGGTTCGCTTTGTAATAATCATTGAAAACCGTCATAGCGTGCCGCCCCCCTTCGGCCGCGTTTGTGCGGTGGTCGCATATGAATGACCTTATCTAAAGGGACTCTGGATGGAAGCGTTCGCGTAACGGCTGATCGACGCCATCCACGGCGTGCCGTGGAACTACGTGCCGATCGCACTGCTGCCTGGTTCCGGCGCGTGGTTCACGTTGCGATTCCGGATGAACCAGCCGAAGGTGCTGTTTCCGAGCATGAAGCTGCTCGTGTGGGGCGAGCACGGTCCGCTGCCGCAGCGTCCGGCGTCGGCCGAATCGGCGGCAGAAGCACGCTTGGCGGTGCGCGAGTCATGAACGCCGACCGGCTGCGTGCATTCGTCGCGCTGATGCCCGATACGGCATCGCGCGACACGCTGCGTGCGTTGCCGATCACCCGCGGCGCGCGTCGCACGCCGCCCGCACAGTTGCACGTGACGCTCGCGTTCATCGGCGCCGAACGCGCAAGGTGCGACGCGCTGGCCACACGGCTGCCGGCGCTCGCCGCCGCGCATGCGCTGCCGTCGCAGCCGGTCGAGCGGATCGAGTGGTGGCCGAGCCTGCCGCGCGCGAGGCTGATCGTCGCCGAACTGGCGGCCGATCCTGCGTGCGCGGCGCTCCATGCGGATTTGTCGCCGCTGCTGCGCGATCTGGGCGTGCCGGCCGACCGCCGACCGTCACGGCAGCAGTCTTTTAATCTCTTCGAGAAACGATTTCGCCGTATGGCCCCATAGGTCTACACCGAACCATTTTCCGAATTGATTTTCAAAAGCATCTTCCATGTCGGTGGGATGAAGTGAAATGAATTCGTCTATGTCAAAAAGCAGCTTTTTTCTTTCCGCCTCGGTCGAAGAGCTGACGTAATCGGCAACGATTTCCGGGATCGTATTTCCAAATAGATCGAAGTCCTGACCGAAGTAGATGGAAATGAACTGATCGAGTTCGACGTGTTTCGTGTCCAATCGGGGCTCCTCATAACAGGAAAGCGGTCAGGATGAAGTATGGCATCTCGTTGTATGCGGTCATTTTGGTGACGATCATTATTTTTGTTGAATTGGAAACGGTGCTCGCTCCTCGTGCGAGCGTGTATCCGACCGTGCGACCGACATCGCCAGTGATCCGAAACGTGCTGTTGCGCGTGGCCGAGCTTGCCCACCGCTCGATTTGAAGCGCCTGAGCTCGCATGACTTCCGAAATGGCGCGCTCCGCTGTCTGGAGATCGATAAATGATGATGCGAAGCGAAGATGGGGCTCCAGCATCAGCCTTTTCTTCAATTGATCTTCGGTTTTGCCGACATGCTTGGCGATCGTATGTCCGCCCAACCGCAGGTTTGCCGCTGTCGCCTCATGCCGGATCAGATCGATCCGCCCTGCCGTGATACTCGACGCTCGAATCGCCTTGATCGTGCCTGCGAGTCCGAGCGGTACCGCAAGATCCAGCGACACTCCCACATGATCGGCCAATTCCGGCGGCGCTTTCGCTGTATCGACCAGCTTGCTCACGCCTTGCTGCAGCAGTGCGCTCGTCTGTCGCCCGGTCCAGATCTGGTTAAGGCCGGCTGCCGCGGTGTCCGCGCCGTGTACGCCGAACGTGACACAACCGAGTTTGGTGAGACCCGTCGGTTCCGGCGCGATGCACAACGCTGCGGCCCCCGTCATCTCCAGCACGCCGCCGACGACCTGCAGGCCGCCCCATAACCGATTACTCAACATCTCGCCCGGACTGATCGTCTGGCGCTTCAGGACGGCAGCCAACTGGGCCGCACTCAGTACGATTCGAACTTCACCATCATGGTCCTCGCGCATCGTTCCTCTGATATTGAAATGAAAATGAAAGAAACGATGGTAATGCGCTGATTGAGCGCATCTTTTTTGAGATTTCCGAGGGTGGGGCGGATCTACGAGCAGGCGTGGCTACGCAGCGGATTGAAATGCTACAGATTGCAAACGAAGAGCGGCGTGGATCGCAACACAACTAACCTAGTGACATTCAGGGCCGATTTTTCGCGGTCTCTGTTTGCGAGGACACCAGATGGAAGCACACGTGCATGGGACCGTCGCCGCCCTCAACAGCAACCGGCTTCGCGCATTCATCGCGCTGATGCCCGATACGGCATCGCGCGACGCGCTGCATGCGTTGCCGGTCACGCGCGGCGCGCGGCGCACGCTGCCCGCGCAACTGCATGTGACGCTCGCGTTCATCGGTGCGATCGAACGCGAACGGTGCGACGCGCTGGCTGCACGGCTGCCGGCGCTCGCCGCCGCGCATGCACTTCCGTTGCAGCCGGTCGAGCGGATCGCGTGGTGGCCGAGCCTGCCGCGCGCGAGGCTGATCGTCGCGGAACTTGCGGCCGATCCCGCGTGTGCGGCGCTGAATGCGGATTTGTCGGCGCTGCTGCGCGATCTGGGCGTGCCGGCCGACCGCAGGCCGTTCCGGCCGCATGTGACACTCGCGCGGCTGCCACGCGACGCGGACGGTCAGCCTGCGCACGGCGGCGCGACGGGCCGGCCGGTCGCGCTGCGCTTCGACGCGCTGACGCTGTTCGAAAGCAGGCTGTCGCGCGAAGGCGTGTCGCACGTGCCGATCGTATCGGTGCCGATTGCACCGGCGGCACGGGAAGGCGGGTAGGGGAACGGGGAGAAAGCCGGCGCGGCGCGCGCCGGCTTTTTGCTTGCCGGCGTTACGCGGCGACCTTGTCGTCGTCGTTCACGCGCTCGACGTTGATCGTGCCGACGTGGAACGCGGCGAGCGACTCGCGGTGCGCGATGCTGACGATCGCGGCCTTCGGCAGCCGCTCGGCGAACAGGTGATAGAGGCGGGCTTCGTTGTCGGCATCGAGCGCGCTCGTGGCTTCGTCGAGGAACAGGAAGTCCGGCTTGTGCAGCAGCACGCGCGCGCCGGCGAGACGCTGCTGTTCGCCCGGCGACAGCACGCGCGTCCAGTGACCGGTTTCGTCGAGGCGCTCGACGTAGTCTTCGAGACGGCACGCGCGCAGCGCGTCGCGGCACGCGTCGTCGGTGAACGCGTCGGGCGCGGCCGGATAGGTGAGCGCGGCCTTCAGCGTGCCGATGGGCAGGTAGCTGGTTTGCGGCACGAACATCATCCGCGCGCCGACGGGCGCGTCGATCGCGCCGTCGCCGAACGGCCACAGGCCGGCCAGCGCGCGCATGAACGTGCTCTTGCCCGAGCCCGACTTGCCGATCACGAGCCAGCGCGAGCCCGGTTCGATCGTCACGTTGCCGATGTTCGCGAGCGCGTTGCCGTTCGGCAGCGCGAGCTTCAGCGACGACGTCGACAGCTTGGCCGCATCGACGTAGTGCAGGTTGATGCCGCCGTGCTCGGTCGCGGGCGACAGGCTTTCCTTCAGATGCGACGTGCCCATCACGCGCTTGAATTCGCGCAGACGGTTGACGGTGGCGCGCCATTCGACCAGCGTCGAGTAACTGTTGATGAACCACGAGAACGAATCGCTGACGGTGCCGAACGCGGACGAGATCTGCATCAGCACGCCGAACGAGAACGCACCCGCGAAGTAGCGGGGCGCCGCGACGACGAGCGGGAAAATGATCGCGATCTGCCCGTAGAAGCTCAGCACGAACGTGAGGCGCTTCGTGTACTTCATCACGCGCCACCAGTTGTCGCGGATGCGCATGAACAGGCTCTGCGCGTTGGCGGTCTCGGTTTTCTCGCCGTCGTAGAACGCGATCTGTTCGGCGTTCTCGCGCACGCGGATCAGGCCGAAACGGAAGTCGGCCTCGACACGCTGCTGCTGGTAGTTGATCGACACGAGCGGATGGCCGACCTTCTGGATGATCAGCGAGCCGACCACCGCATACAGCGCGGCCGCCCACACCATGTAGCCGGGAATCGTGATCGGTGTCGCGCCGAGCGAGAACGTCAGCGCGCCCGCGAGCGACCACAGGATCGTGATGAACGACACGAGCGTGACGACCGTCGACAGCAGGTCGAGCGACAGCGCGAGCGTCGTCGTCGCGAACGACTGGAGGTCGTCGGTGATCCGCTGGTCGGGGTTGTCGGCAAGGCGGTCGCGTTCGATTCGGTAGAACGCGCGATCGCCGAGCCACTGGCCGAGAAAGCGGTCGGTGAGCCATTGGCGCCAGCGGAACCCGAGCATCTGGCGCAGGTAGCGGCCGTACACGGCGAGGATGATGAAGCCGAACGCGAGCGCGGAGAACTGCATCAGCAGGTTCGGGAAGTCGTGGACGTTCTTCGATTGCAGCGCGTTGTAGAACGCCGCGTTCCACTTGTTCAACTGTACGTTGATCCAGACCACGCAGAGGTTGATCGCGACGATCGTGATCAGCAGCCCCCACGCGACTTTCCATTCCGACGACACCCAATAGGGCTTGATGAGGCTCCATGCGGATACCGGGCGCTCGTCCTGCGGCGCGGCGGAGGCGGAGCGGACGGGATCGATCGATTGGGTCATGTGCTTCCTGATGAGTAGCCGGCGCGCGGGCCCGGCGAGGCCGGGCGCGCGCCGCGGTACGACATGCCGGCACGGCGTGCCGACTGACGGCGGGCGTCCGGATGGTGGCCTGCACGTCTTAAACGGCACTTAAAAACCGGCGGTGACGCGGCAACCGGCCGCTCGCGCGGCCGGCCTGCGGGCATTGTGCCAGAGCGGCGCGGCACGCCGGCGAATTTGCCGCATGGGGGACAGTTTGCGGCGTTTTCCGCTTTTATGGTCTAATGGCCGACGACGAAACAGGGGTGCTTCGAGCGCGGCCAGCGGGTAGTTCCGGGCGACGCGGCGAGGCTGAGAAAGACCCTTCGCACCCGATCCGGGTAATACCGGCGAGGGAAGTTTCTGATCCCGCCGGGCCGCGCTGGCCGCCATCCCACATGGTCAGCGCCCGAGTCCCGCCCGGCCGGCCTTTGCTGCCGGTTTCGTCCTTTTGGGTACGCGCGTCGCGCGTTACGGAAGGAATGATGACCGCTCAATCTTCAGTCTTTTGCGCTGTTCCCGATTCGCTGCCGTGTGCGTCTGCACGGGACGGTGCGCGTGCGTCGACGTCCGTCGCGCACGTCCGCACGGTTCGCGGGGAGGGCGCGCGATGAGCGTCCACGCTTCCCGGCCCGATTTCGCGGTACTCGGCGGCGGCCTCGTCGGCCGCCTGATCGCGTGGCGGCTCGCGGGCGACGGGCACCGCGTCGCGCTGTACGAGCGCGGCGGCCCGGACGGCGAGCAGTCGGCCGCATGGGTCGCGGCCGCGATGCTCGCGCCGCTCGCCGAGGCGGCGAGCGCCGAACTGCTGATCACCGAGCTCGGCGCCGCGTCGCTCGCGCGCTGGCCGCAATGGCTCGCCGAGTTGCCCGAACCGGTGTTCTTCCAGCATCGCGGCACGCTCGTCGTGTGGCATCACGCGGATCGCGCGGAGGCGCCTCTGTTCGAGCGGCGCGTGCGCGCGAACGCGCCGGCCGAGCTGTTCGACGGCGGCTTCGTCGCGCTGGCCGGTGCGCAGGTCGACGCGGCGGAGCCCGCGCTCGCCGGGCGCTTCGCACGCGGGCTGATGCTGCCGCGCGAAGGGCAGCTCGACAACCGGCAGGCGCTGCGCGCGCTCGCGGCGGGCCTCGCGCAACGCGGCGTCGAGCTGCACTGGCACGCGACGATCGACGACGGGAACCGGCCCGACGCGCATTTCACGATCGACTGCCGCGGGCTCGGCGCCAAATCAGCGCTGCCGGCGCTGCGCGGCATCCGCGGCGAGGTCGCGCGCGTGCGAGCGCCGGGCATCGGTCTCACGCGGCCCGTGCGGCTGCTGCATCCGCGCTATCCGCTGTACATCGCGCCGAAGCAGGATGACCTGTACGTGATCGGCGCGACCGAGGTCGAGGGCGAGGACATGTCGCCCGTCAGCGTGCGCTCCGCGCTCGAACTGCTGAGCGCGGCGTTCTCCGTGCATCCGGCCTTCGGCGAGGCGCGCATCCTCGAGCTCAACGCGCAGTGCCGCCCGACGCTGCCCGATCATCGGCCGGCGGTGATCTGGGACGGCGCGACGACGCTGGCTGTCAACGGCCTGTACCGGCACGGCTTCATGATCGCGCCGGAAGTCGCGCATGCGGCGGCCGGATTCGCGCAAGCCGCGCTCGCCGGCGCGTTGCCCGATGCCGACGCGTTCGGCGCGTGGCGCGATGCCGCGCGCTGGCCGACGCTCCTTCATCACCGCGACGACGCGCGCCAGCCGGCCTGAGCGCGCGCCGCCAACCGAATTCGATCAAGCCTCATGGACATCCAGATCAACCAACAGACGCTGACGCTGCCCGACGGCGCGACGGTGGCCGACGCGCTCGCCGCGTACGGCGCGCGGCCGCCGTACGCGGTCGCGTTGAACGGCAATTTCGTCGCGCGCACGCAGCATGCGGCGCACGCGCTTGCGGCGGGCGACAAGCTCGACGTGGTGCACCCCGTCGCGGGCGGCTGAGCGCCGCCGGTTCGCCCACGCTCTTCCAGGAACACGACATGACGTCCCACACTTCCGCCGACGCGCTCACGCTGTACGGCGAAACCTTCGCAAGCCGCGTGCTGCTCGGCACGTCGCGTTATCCGTCGCTGCAGTCGCTGTCCGATTCGATCGCCGCGTCGCGTCCGGGGATGGTGACGGTCGCGCTGCGCCGCCAGATGACCGGCGGCACCGCCGAAGCCGGCTTCTTCGAGCTGCTCAAGCGCCACGCGGTGCCGCTGCTGCCGAACACGGCCGGCTGCCAGACCGTCGCCGAAGCCGTGACGACCGCGCACATGGCGCGCGAGGTGTTCGAGACCGACTGGATCAAGCTCGAACTGATCGGCGACGACTACACGCTGCAGCCCGACCCGGTCGGCCTGATCGACGCCGCCGCGCAACTGGTCAAGGACGGCTTCAAGGTGCTGCCGTACTGCACCGAGGATCTCGTGATCGGCCGGCGGCTGCTCGATGCCGGCTGCGAGGCGCTGATGCCGTGGGGCGCGCCGATCGGCACCGGCAAGGGCGTCGTGAACCCGTACGGGCTGCGCGTGCTGCGCGAGCGGCTGCCCGACGTGCCGCTGATCGTCGACGCCGGGCTCGGCGTGCCGTCGCACGCATGCCAGGTGATGGAATGGGGCTTCGACGGCGTGCTGCTGAACACCGCCGTGTCGCAGGCCACGCATCCGGAAATCATGGCGCGGGCGTTCGCGCAGGGCGTCGAGGCTGGCCGCGCGGCCTACCTCGCCGGGCCGATGGACGCGCGCGAAACCGCGCACGCGAGCACGCCGGTCGTCGGGATGCCGTTCTGGCATCAGGATGGAGGCGGCGCATGAGCGCGCGCTTCGCCGACGCGTTCTGGCCGCCGGCCGACGAGCTGGCCGAAGCGGCCGAGCGGATTCGCGCGCGCCTCGGCGACTGGCCGGCCGCCACGACGCGGTGGCGGCTCTGCGTCGCGGCGCCCGACGTGCCGGCCGACGGCGACGTGCTGATCGTGTCGGCCGGCGACCGTGCCGCGCAGGCACGTGCATCCGCCGTGTCGCGTCCCGCTTCGCCGGACGCCGTCGCGATCGAATTCGACGAGCGCGGCGCGACGCTGCATGCCGCGGGCGTGCGCCATGCGCTGGAAGCCGCGCATCCGCTCGCCGACGACTGGATCGCCGCGCTCGCCGCATTCCTCGACTGCGGTTTCGCGCCGATCGACGCGCTGGTGCTCGCGCTCGCGTGGCGCGATGGCGACGAAACGCGCGATGCCGACGCGTGGCCCGTCGACGCCGCGCGGTTCCCGCGCATTGCCGGCCTGGCCGCGGCGCCCGAACCGGCATTTCCGCCGTGCCCGGCGCAGCTCGGCCTTTATCCGGTCGTCCCTGACGCCGACTGGGTCGAGCGTGTGCTCGAGTGCGGCGTGCGTACCGTGCAGTTGCGCGTGAAAGGCGCGGGCCCGGACGCGCTGCGCCGGGAAATCGCACGCGCGGTCGCGGCCGGGCGCCGCTATCCCGATGCGCGCGTGTTCATCAACGATCACTGGCAGATCGCAGTAGAAGAGGGTGCGTACGGCGTACATCTGG
The DNA here is from genome assembly GCF_902499045.1 of Burkholderia latens. Lineage (GTDB taxonomy): Bacteria > Pseudomonadota > Gammaproteobacteria > Burkholderiales > Burkholderiaceae > Burkholderia > Burkholderia latens. The sequence goes on from NZ_CABVPL010000008.1 coordinate 58,814, forward strand.
GTCAGGAAGACCTGGAAACGGCCGACCTGGCCGCGATCGCGCGCACCGGCCTGCGGCTCGGGCTGTCGAGCCACGGCTATTACGAGATGTTGCGAGCGCTGCACGAGTGTCCGAGCTATCTGGCGCTCGGCCCGGTCTACGCGACCGCGACGAAGGCGGTCGCTGCCCCGCCGCAGGGGCTCGCCCGGATTGCACGCTATGTGCGCTTCGCGGGCGCGCGCGCGCCGCTCGTCGCGATCGGCGGCGTCGGGCTCGACGCGCTGCCGGACGTACTGGCGACGGGCGTCGGCAGCGTCGCGGTCGTCAGTGCGATCTCGGGCGCAGACGATTATCGGGCCGCGATTGTTGCGTTGCAGCAATGTTTTGCCCGACAATTTGACAATCATTGACCGCAGGGCCCGGAACGGCTTCACGACATCATTCCAATGCAGGCCCTATAATTCGGCGTTCTGCGTAAAAGGACTGTCAGCTCCGTGAGCCCCACTCCTACCGACACACTGCTGGAACTTCGCGACGTCGACTTCGGCTATGGCGAGCGCCTCGTCCTGTCGAACCTGAACCTGCGCTTCGGGCGCGGCCAGGTCGTCGCCGTCATGGGCGGGTCGGGCTGCGGCAAGACGACCGTGCTGCGCCTGATCGGCGGCCTCGTGCGCGCGAACCGCGGGCAGGTGCTGTTCGACGGCGCCGATGTCGGCGCGCAGACGCGCGACGGCCTGTACGCGCTGCGCCGCAAGATGGGCATGCTGTTCCAGTTCGGCGCGCTCTTTACCGACATGTCGGTGTTCGAGAACGTCGCGTTCGCGCTGCGCGAGCACACCGACCTGCCCGAAGACCTGATTCGCGACCTCGTGCTGATGAAGCTGAACGCAGTCGGCCTGCGTGGCGCGCGCGACCTGATGCCGTCCGAGGTGTCGGGCGGGATGGCGCGCCGCATCGCGCTCGCGCGCGCGATTGCGCTCGACCCGCAGCTCATCATGTACGACGAGCCGTTCGCGGGCCTCGATCCGATCTCGCTCGGCATCACCGCGAACCTGATCCGCACGCTGAACCAGGCGCTCGGCGCGACGTCGATCCTCGTCACGCACGACGTGCCCGAATCGTTCGCGATCGCCGATTACGTGTACTTTCTGGCCAATGGCGGCGTGCTCGCGCAAGGCACGCCCGACGAACTGCGCGCATCGACCGACCCGAGCGTGCGCCAGTTCATCGACGGCGCGCCGGACGGCCCGTTCAAATTTCATTACACGAGCCCGCCGCTCGCAGCGGATTTCGGGCTCGGCGGAGGACGCGCATGATCAGCGCGATCGGACGTTACGTCATCGGCGGCCTCGAACGCGCGGGCTACGGCACGCGGCTGTTCGTGCGCCTCGTGCTGGAATTCTTCCCGCTGCTGCGCCGGCCGCGGCTCGTCACGAAGCAGATCCACTTCCTCGGCAACTATTCGTTCGTGATCATTGCCGTGTCGGGTCTGTTCGTCGGCTTCGTGCTCGGGCTGCAGGGCTATTACACGCTGAACCGCTACGGTTCGGAGCAGGCGCTCGGCCTGCTGGTCGCGCTGTCGCTCGTGCGGGAGCTCGGGCCCGTCGTCACCGCGCTGCTGTTCGCGGGCCGCGCAGGCACGTCGCTCACGGCCGAGATCGGTCTGATGAAGGCCGGCGAGCAGCTCACCGCGCTCGAGATGATGGCCGTGGACCCGATCAAGACGGTGATCGCGCCGCGCCTGTGGGCCGGGATCATCGCGATGCCGCTGCTGGCCGCGATCTTCAACGCGGTCGGCGTGCTCGGCGGCTATTTCGTCGGCGTCGTGCTGATCGGCGTCGATCCGGGCGCGTTCTGGTCGCAGATGCAGGGCGGGGTCCAGGTGTGGGCCGACGTCGGCAACGGCGTGATCAAGAGCATCGTGTTCGGGTTCGCCGTGACCTTCATTGCACTGTTTCAGGGGTATGAAGCGAAGCCCACGCCCGAAGGCGTGTCGCGCGCGACGACCAAGACGGTCGTGTTCGCGTCGCTCGCCGTACTCGGCCTCGATTTCCTGCTGACCGCGCTGATGTTCAGCTAAGCCTCAGCCAAGCCAAATTTTGGGATGACGATGAAAAAGACTGCTCTCGACTTCTGGGTCGGCCTGTTCGTGGTGGTGGGCTTCCTTGCGCTGCTGTTCCTGGCGCTCAAGGTCGGCAACATGAGCTCGCTGTCGTTTCAGCCGACCTACTCGGTCCGAATGAAATTCGACAACATCGGCGGGCTGAAGCCGCGCGCGGCCGTAAAGAGCGCGGGCGTCGTGGTCGGCCGCGTGAAGTCGATCGGCTTCGATACCAATACCTATCAGGCGGTCGTGACGATCGACGTCGACGGCCAGTATCAGTTTCCGAAGGATTCGTCCGCGAAGATCCTGACGTCGGGCCTGCTCGGCGAGCAGTACATCGGCCTCGATCCGGGCGGCGACACCGAAATGCTGAAGGCCGGCGATACGATCACGATGACGCAGTCGGCCATCGTGCTCGAGAACCTGATCGGCCAGTTCCTGTACAGCAAGGCAGCCGACGCCGGCGGCGCGAAGCCGGCGGCCGGCGCACCTGCGGCACCTGCGGCGCCCGCCCCGGTCGCGGTGCCGGCGTCCGCGGTGTCCGGGTCGGCCGGCCAATAACCACACGAGAGAACGACAAGAGGGTAATGACCATGCAGACGATCCGCATCAGGCACGCGGCGCTCGCCGTGGCGGCAGTCGCCGCGTTGAGCGGTTGCGCGACCGTGCAGACGCCGACCAAGGGCGATCCGCTCGAAGGCTTCAACCGCACGATGTACAAGTTCAACGACACGGTCGACACGTACGCGCTGAAGCCGGTCGCGAAGGGCTACCAGTACGTGGTGCCGCAGCCGGTGCGCGACAGCGTGACGAACTTCTTCTCGAACATCGGCGACGTCTACATCGCGGCGAACAACATCGTGCAGCTGCGGATCGCGGACGGCGTCGGCGACATCATGCGCGTCGTGATCAACACGGTGTTCGGCGTCGGCGGCCTGTTCGACGTCGCGACGATCGCGAAGCTGCCGAAGCACACGGCCGATTTCGGGATCACGATGGGCCGCTACGGCATGCCGTCGGGCCCGTATCTCGTGCTGCCGCTGCTCGGGCCGAGCACGCTGCGCGACACGGCCGGTCTCGGCGTCGACTACGTCGGCAATCCGCTCACGTACGTGAAGCCCGACGGGCTCAGCTGGGGCCTGTTCGGCGTGAACCTCGTCAACACGCGCGCGAACCTGCTCGGCGCCGGCGACGTGCTGGATGCCGCGGCGCTCGACAAGTATTCGTTCGTGCGCAACGCGTATCTGCAGCGCCGCCAGATGCTGATCGACAACGCGCGCGGGGAAGCCGCGACGACGTCGAGCAACGACGCGCTGCCGAAGTACGACCTGCCGGACGACGGCGCGGCACCTGCGCCGGCGGCGGCCGGCGCCGCCGGTGCGGCAGGTACCGCAGGCGCGGCGGCAGTCGGCGGCGCGACGGCGCCGGCCGGCGCATCGGCCGCGGCGGTTCCCGCGCCGGCGTCGGGCAGCGCCGAAGCGCCGAACCCGGCGAGCGCAACGAACGTGCCGGCGATGCAGATGACGCCGCCTGCACCGGGCGGCCTGCGCTTCCCGAGCATCAAGCTGCACTGACGAACTTACATTCGTTACAGCCGGAAACGATTCAGTCGGTAGCGTGCGCGAACTTGCGCGTAAGCTACCGTCTCCAACCTTCGCATCGACTCTTCATGCAGGTCACTATGATGAAAAAACTGTTCCTGATCCCCGTATTCGCGGCGCTGTTCTCGTTCGGCAGCGCGGCTCACGCGCAAGTCGACCAGTCGAACCCGCAGGCGCTGATCAAGACGGCGACGCAGCAGGTGCTCGACGAGGTCAAGCAGCAGACGATCAAGCAGGGCGATACCAACCGCATCATTTCGATCGTCAACAAGGACATCCTGCCGTACACGGATTTCCGCCGCACCACGCAGCTCGCGATGGGCCGTAACTGGCGCACGGCGACTGCCGAGCAGCAACAGCAGGTTCAGGAGCAGTTCAAGCTGCTGCTGATCCGCACGTATTCGGGCGCGCTCGCGCAGCTGAAGCCGGACCAGCAGATCCAGTACCCGCCGTTCCGCGCCGATCCGGCCGACACCGACGTCGTCGTGAAGACGATCGCAATGAACAACGGTCAGCCGGTCCAGATCGACTACCGTCTGTACAAGACGGCCAACGGGTGGAAGGTGTATGACCTCAACGTGCTCGGCGCGTGGCTGATCCAGACGTACCAGCAGCAGTTCAACGAAAAGATCCAGCAAAGCGGCGTGGACGGCCTGATCAAGTTCCTGACGCAGCGCAACCAGGAGCTTGCTGCCGGCAAGCAGGCGTCGTGAGCGGCTTCGCAGCCGGCTCGTCGCTGACCGTCGCGAGCGCGAAGTCCGCGCTCGCGGACGGTCTTGCGCGCATCGACGCGGGCGCAACCGCCGTCGATTGCGCCGCGCTCACGCAGTTCGACTCGTCCGCGCTCGCCGTGCTGCTCGCATGGCAGCGCGCCGCCAAGGCGCGCGGCGCAACCCTCGACATCCTCAATTTCCCTCCGAAGCTCGCGAGCCTCGCACGCGCATACGGCGTCGACGCGCTCGTCGAAGGCACCGGGCGACATTGACCCTGTCCGACCGAAGCTGCCGCGCCAGCCGGCGCGCGCACGCTTCAGGCCGCGCGCTGCCGGCGCCGGCTCCACCAGCCGGTTTGCCCTATAATCAAGCGTTTTGCGGGGCTGCCAATCGGCGTCCGGCCCCCATTTTCATTCGCAGCAAGCACAGAAATAGGCGTCGCGGCCGTTGCGCCGCGCACAGTCATGTCAGCCATAGAAATCCGTCACGTCAAGAAGCGCTACAAATCGCTTCAGGCGCTCAAGGGCGTCAGCCTGTCGGTCGAGGAAGGCGAGTTTTTCGGTCTGCTCGGCCCCAACGGCGCAGGCAAGACCACGCTCATCAGTATCCTCGCCGGGCTCGCCCGGGCCGATGAAGGCAGCATCTCCGTGCGCGGCCACGACGTCGTCAAGGACTTCCGCGGTGCGCGCCGTGCGCTCGGTGTCGTGCCGCAGGAACTCGTGTTCGACCCGTTCTTCACCGTCCGCGAGACGCTGCGGATCCAGTCCGGCTACTTCGGGCTGCGCCGCAACGACGACTGGATCGACGAAGTGATGGCCAATCTCGACCTCACCGAGAAGGCCGACGCGAACATGCGCGCGCTGTCCGGCGGGATGAAGCGCCGCGTGCTCGTCGCGCAAGCGCTCGTGCATCGGCCGCCCGTGATCGTGCTCGACGAGCCAACGGCCGGCGTCGACGTCGAACTGCGCCAGACGCTGTGGAAATTCATCTCGCGGTTGAACCGCGAGGGCCACACGATCGTCCTGACCACGCATTACCTCGAGGAAGCGGAGTCGCTGTGCGACCGGATCGCGATGCTGCGCCGCGGGGAAGTCGTCGCGCTCGACCGCACCGATGCGCTGCTGCGCCGCTTCGCGGGGCTGCAACTGTACCTGCGGTTCGCGACCGGCGCGCTGCCGGCCGAGCTGCGCGGGCTGGAAACGGATCCGGCCGCACGCGCGCCGGGCGAGCATCTGTTGCGTCTCACGACCTACGACGATGTCGAGCGCATCCTCGCGCAGTGCCGCGCGGCGGGCTGCACGTTCGACGAGATCGAGGTCCGCAAGGCGGATCTCGAAGATGTGTTCGTCCAGGTGATGAACGGAGCAGAAGTGGTCGAGGGACTGGCATGAGCGGTTTTCAAACGCTGTTCTACAAGGAACTGCTGCGCTTCTGGAAAGTGTCGTTCCAGACGGTGTGCGCGCCGATCGTCACGGCGCTGCTGTATCTGACGATCTTCGGGCACGCGCTGTCGGGCCGCGTCGAGGTGTATCCGGGCGTCGAGTACGTGAGCTTCCTCGTGCCGGGCCTCGTGATGATGAGCGTGCTGCAGAACGCGTTCGCGAACAGCTCGTCGTCGCTGATCCAGTCGAAGATCACCGGCAACCTCGTGTTCGTGCTGCTGCCGCCGCTGTCGTACAAGGACATCTTCGGCGCGTACGTGCTGGCGTCCGTCGTGCGCGGGCTCGCGGTCGGCGCCGGCGTGTTCGTCGTGACGATCTGGTTCATCCCGATGCACTTCGCGGCGCCGCTGTTCATCCTCGCGTTCGCGCTGCTCGGCTCGGCGATTCTCGGCACGCTCGGGCTGATCGCCGGGACCTGGGCCGAGAAATTCGACCAGCTCGCCGCGTTCCAGAACTTCCTGATCATGCCGCTGACGTTCCTGTCCGGCGTGTTCTATTCGACGCACTCGCTGCCGCCCGTCTGGCGCGAAATCTCGCGTCTCAACCCGTTTTTCTACATGATCGACGGCTTCCGTTACGGGTTCTTCGGCGCGTCCGACGTCAACCCGCTCGCGAGCCTCGCGATCGTCACCGGTTTCTTCGTGCTGCTCGCGGTGTTCGCGATGCGGCTGCTCGCGACCGGCTACAAACTGCGTCATTGATATCGACGGCAGCGGCCGCCGCGGGCGGCGCGCGCCGACAGGAGCCCCTCATGTTGCCGACTCCCGAACAGGTCAAGCAATACATCGCCGGCGGTCTCGCCTGCACTCATCTGGAAGTCGAAGGCGACGGCCAGCATTTCTTCGCGACGATCGTGTCTGCGGCCTTCGAAGGCAAGCGGCCGATCCAGCGGCACCAGCTCGTCTATGCGGCGCTCGGCGATCGCATGAAGCAGGAAATCCACGCGCTCAGCATGAAGACGCTGACGCCCGCCGAATGGCAGAACGCATAACCCGGAACCACTGAGTGCAAGTCACCGTCAACGAGCGCGACGCCGTCCAGAGCGTCGCCACGGCACACCCGGCCGTCAACGGGGAATCGCAGGGACAGGGGATGGACAAGCTGGTGATTGAAGGCGGTCGCCGGCTGTCGGGCGAGATCGTCGTGTCGGGCGCGAAGAACGCCGCGCTGCCGATCCTGTGCGCGGGGCTGCTCAGCGCCGAGCCGGTCGAGCTCGGCAACGTGCCGAACCTGAAGGACGTGCGCACGACGCTGAAGGTGCTGAACCAGATGGGCGTGAAGAGCGAAACGGACGGCTGCCGCGTGCAGCTCGATGCATCGCGCGTCGACAACCTCGTCGCGCCGTACGAGCTCGTGAAGACGATGCGCGCGTCGATCCTCGTGCTCGGGCCGTTGCTCGCCCGCTTCGGCGAGGCGAAGGTGTCGCTGCCGGGCGGCTGCGCGATCGGCGCGCGTCCGGTCGACCAGCACATCAAGGGCTTGCAGGCGATGGGCGCCGAGATCAGCATCGAGCATGGCTTCATCGAAGCGCGCGCGAAGCGGCTGAAGGGCGCGCGCATCGTGACCGACATGATCACGGTGACGGGCACCGAAAACCTGCTGATGGCCGCGACGCTCGCCGACGGCGAAACGGTGATCGAGAACGCGGCCCGCGAGCCCGAAGTGAGCGATCTCGCACACTTGCTGGTCGCGATGGGCGCGAAAATCGACGGCATCGGCACCGACCGCCTCGTGATCCAGGGCGTCGAGCGGCTGCATGGCGCGCGTCATTCGGTGATTCCGGACCGCATCGAGGCCGGCACGTTCCTGTGCGCGGTCGCGGCGGCCGGCGGCGACGTGCTGCTGACGGGCGTGCGTCCGCACATCCTCGACGCGGTGATCGACAAGCTGCGCGAGGCGGGCGTGTCGATCGACGAAGGCGACAGCTGGCTGCGCGTGAAGATGGACCGCCGCCCGCAGGCCGTGACGATCCGCACGTCGGAATACCCGGCGTTCCCGACCGACATGCAGGCGCAGTTCATGGCCCTCAATTCGGTCGCGGCGGGGACTGCGCAGGTCGTCGAGACCATTTTCGAGAACCGCTTCATGCACGTGCAGGAACTGAACCGGCTCGGCGCGAACATCACGATCGACGGCAACACCGCGCTCGTGACGGGCGTCGACAAGCTGTCCGGCGCGAACGTGATGGCGACCGACCTGCGCGCGTCGGCGAGCCTCGTGATCGCCGGGCTGCGTGCCGAAGGCGAGACGCTCGTCGACCGCATCTATCACCTGGACCGCGGCTACGACCGCATGGAAACCAAACTGACCGCCGTCGGCGCGAACGTGCGCCGCCTCTCCGGGAGCCAAGCATGACCGCGCCGTTGACCCTCGCCCTGTCGAAGGGCCGGATTTTCGAGGAAACCCTGCCGCTGCTGGCGGCCGCCGGCGTTCAGGTCGCCGAGGATCCGGAAACGTCGCGCAAGCTGATCCTGCCGACCACCGATCCGAACCTGCGCGTGATCATCGTGCGCGCGAGCGACGTGCCGACCTACGTGGAATACGGCGCGGCCGACTTCGGCGTGGCCGGCAAGGACGTGCTGGTCGAGCACGGCGGCTCGGGCCTGTACCAGCCGATCGATCTGAACATTGCGCGCTGCCGGATGTCGGTGGCCGTGCCGGCCGGTTTCGACTATGCGAGCGCGGTGCGCCAGGGTGCGCGCCTGCGGGTCGCGACCAAGTACGTCGAAACGGCGCGCGAACACTTTGCCGCGAAGGGCGTGCACGTCGACCTGATCAAGCTGTACGGGTCGATGGAGCTGGCGCCGCTCGTCGGGCTGGCCGACGCGATCGTCGACCTCGTCAGCTCGGGCGGCACGCTGAAGGCGAACAATCTGGTCGAGGTCGAGGAGATCATGGCGATCTCGTCGCGCCTCGTCGTGAACCAGGCTGCGCTGAAGTTGAAGCGCGCCGCGCTCAAGCCGATTCTCGACGCGTTCGAACGCGCGTCGCAGAATGGCAATTGAGCGCATCACCGTAACGGAATTCCCATGGCCATCACCATCCGCAAACTCGATTCGACGAGCGACGGCTTCGACGCCGCGCTGCGTGCGGTGCTCGCGTTCGAGGCGAGCGAGGACGAAGCGATCGAGCAGTCGGTCGCGCAAATTCTCGCCGACGTGAAGTCGCGCGGCGACGCCGCGGTGCTCGAGTACACGAACCGCTTCGATCGGCTGGACGCGCAGAGCGTCGCCGCGCTGGAGCTGCCGCAGGACGCGCTGCAGACGGCGCTCGACGGCCTCGCGCCGAAGGCGCGCGCGGCACTGGAAGCCGCGGCCGCGCGCGTGCGCGCGTACCACGAGAAGCAGAAGATCGAGTGCGGCACGCATAGCTGGCAGTACACGGAAAGCGACGGCACGGTGCTCGGCCAGAAGGTCACGCCGCTCGACCGCGTCGGCCTGTACGTGCCGGGCGGCAAGGCCGCGTATCCGTCGTCGGTGCTGATGAACGCGATTCCCGCGCGCGTCGCGGGCGTCGGCGAAATCGTGATGGTCGTTCCGACCCCCGACGGCGTGAAGAACGATCTCGTGCTTGCCGCGGCGCTGCTCGGCGGCGTCGACCGCGTGTTCACGATCGGCGGCGCGCAGGCGGTCGGCGCGCTCGCGTACGGCACCGAGACGGTGCCGGCCGTCGACAAGATCTGCGGGCCCGGCAATGCGTACGTCGCGTCGGCAAAGCGCCGCGTGTTCGGCACGGTCGGGATCGACATGATCGCCGGACCGTCGGAAATCCTCGTGCTGTGCGACGGCACGACCGATCCGAGCTGGGTCGCGATGGACTTGTTCTCGCAGGCCGAACACGACGAGCTCGCGCAGTCGATCCTGCTGTGCCCGGACGCCGCGTTCCTCGAGCGCGTCGAGAAGGCGATCGACGAGCTGCTGCCGACGATGCCGCGCCAGGACGTGATCCGCGCATCGCTCGAAGGCCGCGGCGCGCTGATCAAGGTGCGCGACATGGCCGAAGCCTGCCGGATCGCGAACGACATCGCGCCCGAGCACCTCGAAATCTCCGCGCTGGAGCCGCAGCAATGGGGCCAGCAGATTCGCCACGCGGGCGCGATCTTCCTCGGCCGCTACACCAGCGAAAGCCTCGGCGACTACTGCGCGGGGCCGAATCACGTGCTGCCGACGTCGCGCACCGCGCGCTTTTCGTCGCCGCTCGGCGTGTACGACTTCATCAAGCGCTCGAGCCTGATCGAAGTCAGCGCGGAAGGCGCGCAGACGCTCGGCGAGATCGCGTCGGAGCTCGCATACGGCGAAGGGCTGCAGGCGCACGCGCGCAGCGCCGAACTGCGGATGAAGGGGTGACGCGCGGCGGCGCCGATGCCGACGCATCGGCGCCGGTCGACGAGGAGATCCTGCGCAGGGCGGCAGCCGCCGCCTTGCCGACCATTTGACGCCGGCGCGACGCACGCCGGCTTGAGACCATGACCACGCCACAAGACATCATTCGCCGCGACGTGCTCGCGATGACGAGCTACCCGGTGCCCGACGCGAGCGGCTTCGTGAAGCTCGACGCGATGGAGAATCCGTATTCGCTGCCCGCGCCGCTCGCGGCGGCGCTTGGCGAGCGCCTCGCGCAGGTCGCGCTGAACCGCTACCCGGCGCCGCGTCCGGGCGCGCTGCTCGACAAGCTGCGCCGCACGATCGGCGTGCCGGCCGCGTGCGACGTGCTGCTCGGCAACGGTTCGGACGAAATCATCAGCATGATGTCGATGGCGTGCGCGAAACCGGGCGCGAAGGTGCTCGCGCCGGTGCCCGGCTTCGTGATGTATGAACTGTCGGCGAAATTCGCGCAGCTCGAATTCGTCGGCGTTCCGCTGAACGCCGACCTGACGCTCGACGCCGACGCAGTGATCGCGGCGATCGCCGAGCACCGGCCCGCGCTCGTCTATCTCGCGTATCCGAACAACCCGACCGGCACGCTGTACGACGAAGCCGACGTCGAGCGGATCATCGCGGCCGCGCAGCACAGCCTGATCGTGATCGACGAGGCGTACCAGCCGTTCGCGGAGCGCTCGTGGCTGCCGCGCGCGGCCGAGTTCGACAACGTCGTCGTGATGCGCACGGTATCGAAGCTGGGTCTGGCCGGCATCCGCCTCGGCTATCTCGCCGGGCTGCCCGCGTGGCTGACCGAATTCGACAAGGTGCGCCCGCCGTACAACATCAACGTGCTGACCCAGGCGACCGCCGATTTCCTGCTCGACCACCTCGACGTGCTCGACGCACAGGCGGCCGAACTGCGTGCGGAACGCGCGCGCCTCGCGCAGGCCGTGGCCGCGCTGCCGGGCGCGACGGTGTTCCCGAGCGCCGGCAATTTCCTGCTGGTGCGCGTGCCGGACGCGGCAGCCGTGTTCGACGCATTGCTCACCGAGCGGGTGCTGGTCAAAAACGTGAGTAAAATGCATCCGTTGCTGGCCGAATGCGTGCGGCTGACCGTCGGTTCTCCCGACGAAAACGCACGCCTGCTGGCTGCCTTGAAACTCGCGCTGCCCGGTTGAGCCCAGGGCGCGGCGGCGCGCGACGATCAATCCCCATTTACATCAGACTCAATCAAGGAATTGCCATGCGTGTGGCGGAAGTCGTTCGCAATACCAGCGAAACGCAGATCCGTGTGAAGCTCGATCTCGACGGTACGGGCCGGCAGAAGCTGGCCACCGGCGTGCCGTTTCTCGACCATATGCTCGACCAGATCGCGCGGCATGGTCTGATCGATCTCGAGGTCGAAGCGCATGGCGATACGCATATCGACGACCACCATACGGTCGAGGACGTCGGCATCACGCTCGGCCAGGCCGTCGCGAAGGCGGTCGGCGACAAGAAGGGCATCCGCCGCTACGGTCATTCGTACGTGCCGCTCGACGAGGCGCTGTCGCGCGTCGTGATCGACTTCTCGGGCCGGCCGGGCCTCGAATTCCACGTGCCGTTCACGCGCGCGCGGATCGGCACGTTCGACGTCGACCTGTCGATCGAATTCTTCCGCGGGTTCGTGAACCACGCGGGTGTCACGCTGCATGTCGACAACCTGCGCGGGATCAACGCGCACCATCAGCTCGAAACGGTGTTCAAGGCGTTCGGCCGCGCGCTGCGCGCGGCGGTGGAGCTCGACGAGCGCGCGGCCGGGCAGATTCCGTCGACGAAGGGCAGCCTCTAACTTCCGAACGGACGACGCCAAGGACAACCTCACGGCTTCGGCGCGGCGCGCCGGCTTGCGATGGATCTGCTCAAATCGTTCATTTCGCTGCTGGCGCTGATCAACCCGGTCGGCGCGGTGCCGTTCTTCCTGAGCCTGACCGCGCAGCAGACGGACGCCGAGCGGCGCCGCACGATCCGGATCGCGTCGGTGTCGGTGTTCTGCGTGATGACGGTGACGACGCTGCTCGGGCAGCAGATCATCGACTTCTTCGGCATTTCGGTCGGCTCGCTCGAAGTCGGCGGCGGGATCATCATGCTGCTGATGGCGATCAACATGCTGAACGCGCAGATCGGCAACACGCGATCGACGCCCGAGGAGCGCGACGAAGCCGAGCTGAAGGACAACATCGCGGTCGTGCCGCTGGCGATTCCGCTGCTCACGGGCCCCGGCTCGATCAGCACGGTGATCATCTACGCGGCGAACTCGCATCACTGGTATCAGCGAGCCGGGCTCGTCGCGATCGGCGCGGTCCTGGCTCTGCTGTGTTTCTTCGCGATGCGGCTTGCCGAGCCGATCGCGAACTGGATCGGCCGCACCGGCATCAACATCGCCACGCGGCTGATGGGTTTGATGCTGTCGGCGCTGGCGGTGGAATTCATCGTCAATGGACTGAGGGCGCTACTGCCTGCACTGAGATGAAAACTTCGATTGCGATTGTGGATTATGGAATGGGCAACCTGCGCTCGGTCGCGCAGGCGCTCAAGAAGGCCGAACCGGCCGCCGACGTGGCGATCGTCGACACGCCGGCCGCGATTCGCGCGGCCGACCGCGTCGTGCTGCCCGGCCAGGGCGCGATGCCCGACTGCATGCGCTGCCTCGGCGAATCGGGGCTGCAGGAAGCGGTGATCGACGCATCGCGCACGAAGCCGCTGCTCGGCGTGTGCGTCGGCGAGCAGATGCTGTTCGACTGGAGCGCGGAAGGCGACACGAAGGGCCTGGGCCTTCTGCCCGGCAAAGTCGTGCGCTTCGAGCTCGACGGGCAACTGCAGGATGACGGCTCGCGCTTCAAGGTGCCGCAGATGGGCTGGAACCGCGTGCGCCAGGCGCGGCCGCACCCGCTGTGGGACGGCGTGCCCGACGACGCGTATTTCTACTTCGTGCACAGCTATTACGTGAGCCCGGGGAACCCGGCGCACACGGTCGGCGAAACGGCCTACGGCGCGCCGTTTACGTCCGCGGTCGCGCGGGACAACATCTTCGCGACCCAATTTCACCCGGAGAAAAGCGCCGAGGTCGGGTTGCGTCTGTATCGCAACTTCGTGCACTGGAAGCCGTAAAACGTGGCGCGCGAGCCACAGTCGACCTGGCCGAACGGCCTGTCGCGCGTGGCGAGTGAGCTTAAGCGCCGAAAGAGTTGTACTAAACTAGCGAGACGGCGCGGCACCGGTTTGGCCGGTACGCGCCTGATTCTTTTCATTTTCCACGACGACACCCGATTGCTATGTTGCTGATTCCGGCCATCGATCTCAAAGACGGTCAGTGTGTGCGCCTCAAACAGGGCGATATGGACCAGGCCACGATTTTCTCCGAGGACCCGGCGGCGATGGCCCGCAAGTGGGTGGATCTCGGCGCCCGGCGGCTGCATCTGGTCGACCTGAACGGCGCGTTCGCCGGCAAGCCGAAGAATCTCGACGCGATCGAAGCGATCCTCGACGAAGTCGGCGACGAAATCCCCGTGCAGCTCGGCGGCGGCATCCGCAGCCTCGAGACGATCGAGAAGTATCTCGACGCCGGCCTGTCCTACGTGATCATCGGCACCGCTGCCGTCAAGAATCCGGGCTTCCTGCAGGACGCATGCACCGCGTTCTCCGGCAACATCATCGTCGGGCTGGACGCGAAGGACGGCAAGGTCGCGACCGACGGCTGGAGCAAGCTGACCGGCCACGAAGTGATCGATCTCGCGCGCAAGTTCGAGGACTACGGCGTCGAATCGATCGTGTACACGGACATCGGCCGCGACGGGATGCTGCAGGGCATCAACATCGACGCGACCGTGAAGCTCGCGCAGGCAGTCGGCATCCCGGTGATCGCAAGCGGCGGCCTGTCGAATCTCACCGACATCGAGCACCTGTGCGAAGTGGAAGAGCACGGCGTCGAAGGCGTGATCTGCGGCCGTGCGATCTACTCCGGCGATCTCGATTTCGCGGCCGCGCAAAAGCGCGCGGACGAACTGAACGGCGAACTCGACAACGCCTGAGCGCGGCGGCGTCCTCTTCGCCGGGGCTGCCCACGGGCGGCCCCGACCGGACGCCTCGCGCGAGGCGTTCGCAACCGGCCGTCCCACCGCGGCCTATGGCGCAACATCATGGCTCTAGCTAAACGCATCATCCCTTGCCTGGACGTGACCGCCGGGCGTGTCGTCAAGGGCGTCAACTTCGTCGAACTGCGCGATGCCGGCGATCCCGTCGAAATCGCTCGCCGCTACGACGACCAGGGCGCGGACGAACTGACGTTCCTCGACATTACCGCGACGTCCGACCAGCGCGACCTGATCCTGCCGATCATCGAAGCCGTCGCGTCGCAGGTCTTCATTCCTCTGACCGTCGGTGGCGGCGTGCGCGCCGTCGAGGACGTGCGGCGCCTGCTGAACGCGGGCGCGGACAAGGTCAGCATGAACTCGTCGGCGGTCGCGAATCCGCAGCTCGTGCGCGACGCGGCGGACAAGTACGGCTCGCAGTGCATCGTCGTCGCGATCGACGCGAAACGCGTGTCCGCCGACGGCGAACCGCCGCGCTGGGAAGTGTTCACGCACGGCGGCCGCAAGGGCACGGGCCTCGACGCGATCGAATGGGCGCGCAAGATGGCCGAGCTCGGCGCGGGCGAGATCCTGCTCACGAGCATGGATCGCGACGGCACGAAATCGGGCTTCGACCTCGCGCTCACGCGCGGCGTGTCGGATGCGGTGCCGGTGCCGGTGATCGCATCGGGCGGCGTCGGCTCGCTGCAGGATCTCGCCGACGGCATCAAGGACGGCCGCGCCGACGCCGTGCTGGCCGCGAGCATCTTCCACTACGGCGAGCACACGGTCGGCGAGGCGAAGCGCTTCATGTCCGACCAGGGCATCGCGGTGAGGCTGTGATGAATACCGAAACGAAATCCCTGCCTGCGTGGCTCGACAAGGTCCGCTGGGACGACAACGGCCTCGTGCCGGTGATCGCGCAGGAAGCGTCGACGAACGACGTGCTGATGTTCGCGTGGATGAACCGCGAGGCGCTCGCGAAGACGATCGAGACGCAGCGCGCGGTCTATTACTCACGCTCGCGCAAGCGCCTGTGGTTCAAGGGCGAGGAGTCCGGCCACGTGCAGCACGTGCATGAGGTGCGGCTCGACTGCGACGAGGACGTCGTGCTGCTGAAGGTCGAGCAGGTGTCGGGCATCGCGTGCCACACCGGCCGGCATTCGTGCTTCTTCCAGAAATTCGAAGGCAACGTGGACAGCGGCGACTGGGTCGCTGTCGATCCCGTGCTGAAAGACCCCGAACACATCTACAAATGACGCAATCGACCGAAGACACGCTGCTGCGGCTCGCGGCCGTGATCGATAGCCGCAAGGGCGGCGACCCCGAGCAATCGTACGTATCGCGCCTGTTCCACAAGGGCGACGATGCGGTGCTGAAGAAGATCGGCGAAGAGGCGACCGAGGTCGTGCTGGCTGCGAAGGACGTGCGCCAGGGCGGCGCGCCGACGGCGCTGGTCGGCGAAGTCGCCGATCTGTGGTTCCACTGCCTCGTGATGCTGTCGCATTTCGACCTGAGCCCCGCCGACGTGATCGCCGAGCTCGAGCGCCGCGAAGGGTTGTCGGGGATCGAGGAAAAGGCGCTGCGCAAGCGTCGCGAGCGCGAGGAAAACGGCGGGTGACGGGCATCGGCACGCCGCGGTGGCAACAGTGCGGTAAGCTGTAAGAATTGTCATCCAACGGGGGTAGCATCATGACCGATACGCCGAGCCAGTTTCCGACGCCGTCAGTGCCGGGCGCAGCAGACGCCGAGCGGTTGAACGGTCTGCGCACGCTGACGCACGTGCTGTATGGCCTCTATGCGATTCATTGGCTGACGGGCGGCGTCACCGGCATCATCGCGATCATCATCAACTACGTGAAGCGCGGCGACGTGGCCGGCACGCCGTACGCCGACCATTTCGAGTGGCAGATCCGCACGTTCTGGCGTGCGCTGATCGCATACGTGATCGGCTTCGCGCTGATGTTCGTGGTGGTGGGATTCGCGATCATGTTTGTCACGTGGATTTGGACGCTGTACCGTATCATCAAGGGTTGGCTGTACCTGAACGACAACAAGACGCTCGATCCGCAGGCCTGGTTCTGACCGCGCGAGGGCGTTTCGCAGGAGCAACATGAGTCACGATCCGAATTGCCTGTTCTGCAAGATCGCGGCGGGCGAGATTCCCAGCACGAAAGTGCATGAGGACGACGAATTCGTCGCGTTCCGCGACATCCGCCCGGCGGCCGAGACGCACGTGCTCGTGATTCCGCGCCGGCACCTGCCGACGCTGTCGGCGGCCACCGACGCCGATGCGCCGATGCTCGGCCGGCTGATGCTGCTCGTCGCGCGCCTGGCCGACCAGTTGGGCGTCGCGTACACGGGCGGCGAAACCGGTTTTCGCACGGTGATCAACACGGGCCCCGGCGGCGGGCAGGAGGTCTACCACCTGCACGCGCACATCCTGGCCGGCCCGCGCCCGTGGCAGCGAATGGGTTGACGCAGCGGGGCGTTTCCCCGCATCGATAGTCGAAGCCGGCGTGCCGCCGGCGATTTGCGCCGCGACGCGGCGTGGTTGAGGAGAGGTTTCATCATGGGTGGATTGAGCATTTGGCACTGGCTGATCGTGCTGCTGATCGTGGCGCTGGTTTTCGGTACGAAGAAGCTGCGCAACATCGGCAACGACCTCGGCAGCGCAGTGAAGGGTTTCAAGGACGGCATGAAGGAAGGCGACACGCCGGCAGACGCGCAGCAATTGCCGCGTTCGGGCACGGTCGACGTCAACGCGAAGGGAACGACGCGTTCCGACTCGAACAAGGCGTAACGCCGGCACGCTGACAGGCATTCGCGATGCTGGATCTCGGTCTTTCGAAGATGGCGCTGATCGGCGTCGTCGCGCTCGTGGTGCTCGGCCCCGAGCGCCTGCCGCGCGTCGCGCGCACGGCAGGCGCACTGTTCGGCCGCGCGCAGCGGTACATCAACGACGTGAAGGCCGAGGTCTCGCGCGAAATCGAACTCGACGCGCTGCGGACGATGAAGACCGATTTCGAAGCGGCCGCGCGCAATGTCGAGACGACGATTCACGACAACCTGCGCGAGCACGAGAAGGAACTGAACGACACGTGGAATTCCGCGGTCGGCGGTCTCAACGAAGGCTCGGTCGATGCCGCCTCGTACGGCAGCGACACGCCTGCGGCGCCGTCGTGGCACGGCGGCAACCCGGCCGCACTCGCGCGCAAGCGTCGCAACTGGCGGGTCAAGCAGGCGGCGACGCCTGTCTGGTACAAGCGCGCGACGACCCGCCGCACGCACGTGCAGTCGGGCGCCGCGCGTGTCGCGCGCCACCAGCCGGCCAGCTTGCGCCGGCCGACGCGCTTCTTCTGAATCGAGCGCATGCTCGCTCGTCAATCCTACCGAGGGCCGGTGTGAGCGACCCCCAGCAGAATCCGGGCGACGCCCCGGAAGAAACCTTCATTTCCCATCTCGTCGAGCTTCGCGATCGCATCATTCGCGCGGGGCTGGCCGTGATCGTCGTGTTCCTCGGGCTCGTGTACTGGGCGCCCGACATCTTCCGGCTGCTCGCGCGGCCGCTGATGGAAAACCTGCCGAAGGGCGGCAGGATGATCGTCACCGACGTCACCGGCTCGTTCTTCGTGCCGATGAAGGTCACGATGCTCGTCGCGCTCGTGATCGCGCTGCCGATCGTGCTGTACCAGATCTGGGCGTTCGTCGCGCCGGGGCTGTATCAGCACGAGAAGAAGCTCGTCGCGCCGCTCGTCGGCAGCAGCTACTTCCTGTTCCTGTGCGGGATGGCGTTCGCGTACTTCCTCGTGTTCCCGACCATCTTCCGCGTGATGGCGCACTACAACGCGCCGCTCGGCGCGGAGATGTCGACCGATATCGACAATTACCTGAGCTTCGTGCTCGGGATGTTCATCGCGTTCGGGGTCACGTTCGAGGTGCCGATCGTCGTCGTGCTGCTCGTCCGGATGGGCGTGCTGTCGCTGCAGAAGTTGAAGGAGATGCGGCCGTACGTGATCGTCGGCGCGTTCGTCGTCGCGGCGGTCGTCACGCCGCCCGACGTATTCTCGCAGCTGATGCTCGCGCTGCCGCTCGTCGTGCTGTTCGAAATCGGGCTGCTGGCCGCGCGATTCTTCGTGCCGAAGGCCGCCGAAGAGCCCGAGGCCGAGAACAATGGCGCCGCAAGTTGACGAGCGCGGTGCACGGTGGCCGGTATCGGCGCCGCCATCGCGCTTGCCAACTTGTGGCCGAGTTGCAGCCGCTTCATGACGTTGGCGTGGGGCATGTGAGCGCAACGCGCGGGCGGTGACGCGAAACGCAGCTGCGCCGTGCAGCAGCATCGATACAAAGCAAAAGGGCAGCCCGAGATCGAGCTGCCCTTTTGCTTTGCGGTGGCGGCGAGCGGCGCAGACGCGCGTGCCGCCCGGCGTCATTCGGCGTCGCTGTCCTGCTCGTCGAGCGTTTGCTTCGGCGGCGGCGGGCGCTTGCCGATCACGACGTTTACGTCGAACTCCTTGCCCTTGCGCACGACGTGCACCTTGGTCGGCGTGCCGGGCTTGATCTGCGCGACGGTGTTCAGCAGCTTCGTCGTGTCGGTGATTTCGTCGCCGTTCACGCTGACCAGGATGTCGCCCGGCTTGATCCCGGCCTTGTCGGCCGGGCCGCCCTGCAGCACGCCGGCGACGATCGCGCCCGACTTCTGCTGGAGCCCGAACGACTCGGCGATCTCCGGCGTGACGTCCTGCGGCTCGACGCCGATCCAGCCGCGCGTGACCGAGCCCGTCGTGATGATGCTTTCGAGCACGGTGCGCGCGGTCGACACGGGGATCGCGAAGCCAATGCCGAGCGAGCCGCCCGAGCGCGAGTAGATCGCCGTGTTGATGCCGAGCAGGTTGCCGTTCACGTCGACCAGCGCGCCGCCCGAGTTGCCGGGATTGATCGGCGCGTCGGTCTGGATGAAGTTCTCGAACGTGTTGATGCCGAGATGATTGCGGCCGAGCGCGCTGATGATCCCCATCGTGACCGTCTGGCCGACGCCGAACGGGTTGCCGATCGCGAGCACGACGTCGCCGACGCGCGACTGGTCCGAACGGCCGAGCGTGATCGTCGGCAGGTTCGTCATGTTGATCTTCAGCACCGCGAGGTCGGTTTCCGGATCGATGCCGATCACCTTCGCGGTGGCCGTGCGGCCGTCGGCGAGCGCGACTTCGATCTGGTCGGCGCCGTCGACCACGTGCTGGTTCGTTAGAATGTAACCTTCCGCGCTCACGATAACGCCGGAGCCGAGGTTGGCGGCCGGTTCGTCCCGCTGCTTGCGGGCGTTGCGGTCGCCGAAGAAATAGCGGAACAGCGGATCCTTCGCGCGCGGATCGGGCGGCAGCGAGCCGTCCTTGCTGGAGAAGACGTTGACGACGGCGGGCATCGCCTTTTGCGCGGCTTCGGCGTACGACGTGGTTGCCGGTGCCCCGCCAATGCCCGGCGCGACTTCGCGCAGCGCGACGATCGGCGTGGCGAGCTGCTTGCCGAGCTGTCCTTGCCGTTGCAGCCATTGCGGCTTGAGCGTCACGACGATGAACATCAGCGCGAGCAGTACGGTCACCGCCTGCGCGAAGAACAGCCAGAAGCGTCTAAGCATCTGAATGGATTAGAGGTTTATATGGATCGGATCGAACTCGAATTGTACTTGAACAATACCCTTGAAACCGCGCGCTTCAAGGACTATTGCCCGAACGGCCTGCAGGTCGAGGGGCGCCGCAAGATCGAGAAGATCGCCACCGGCGTGACGGCGTCGGTCGCACTGCTCGAAGCCGCGCTCGAATGGGGGGCGGATGCGGTGCTCGTCCATCACGGCTACTTCTGGCGCAACGAGGCGCCGCAGATCACCGGTCGCAAGTATCAGCGCCTGAAGCTGCTGCTCGCGAACGACCTCAACCTGTTCGCGTTCCACTTGCCGCTCGATGCGCATCCCGAGCTCGGCAACAACGCACAGCTCGGCGGGAAGCTCGGTCTGATCGGCGAACAGCGGTTCGGCGAAGGCGACCTCGGCTGGATGGCCACGCTGCCGATGCCCGTCACGCTCGAGCACTTCGTCGCGAAGGTCGAGAACACCCTTGGCCGCACGCCGCTCGTGCTCGGCGATCCGGACATGCAGCTGCGCCGCATCGCGTGGTGCACCGGCGCCGCGCAGAGCTATTTCGACGCGGCGATCGATGCCGGCGCCGACGTGTTCTTGACCGGCGAGGTGTCGGAATCCGTCACGCACGCGTCAGCCGAGAGCGGTGTCGCGTTCGTTGCGGCAGGGCACCATGCGACCGAACGTTACGGAATCCAGGCGCTCGGCCGTCACTTGTCCGAAGAATTCGATATCGAGCACCTTTTTATCGATATTCATAATCCGGTCTGATTGCCGGATTTGCGGCGGCGCATCGAAATTTCTCAATGTAGCAAACGCTTAAAAGACAAATGATTCAATCGCTCCGATAGTGGGGGAAAACCCTTAACTATCAATTACTTCGAAGGGATTTTCATCTCCGGGCCTTGTAAATGACGGCTCCATTCGAGCAAACTAGCGGCGGAATGGAAAGTCGTGACGGAAAATCCAACTCAGAAGTGGGGCGTGTGATGCGAGACAAGGAAGAGAAACGCGTCGACAGCGGCCGCCGTACCTGGCTGATTGCGACATCCGTAGCAGGTGGCGTGGGAGGCGTAGCCACCGTCATACCTTTCGCGGCGTCGCTCGCGCCGTCCGCGAAAGCGAAAGCGGCTGGCGCACCGGTCGAGGTCGACATCAGCGGGCTGAAGCCCGGCGAAATGGTCACCGTGCCGTGGCGCGGCAAGCCGGTCTGGATCCTGAACCGCACCGACGACATGCTGGCCGACGTCGTCAAGGCCGACAAGGAAGTGGCCGATCCGACCACGAAATCCCCGTATTCGATGCCGTTGCCCGCGTATTGCGCGAACGAATATCGCGCGCGGGCCGATCGCAAGAACATTCTCGTCGTGATGGCCGTGTGTACGCACCTCGGCTGCACGCCTAGCCAACGTTTCACGCCGGGTCCGCAGCCGAACCTGCCGGACGACTGGCCGGGCGGTTTCCTGTGCCCGTGCCACGGTTCGACCTACGACCTCGCCGGCCGCGTGTTCAAGAACAAGCCGGCGCCTCAGAATCTCGACATCCCGCCCTACATGTTCACGTCGGCGACGACCCTCGTGATCGGCAAGGACGAGAAAGGAGAAGCGTGATGGCAGTCGAGAACAAAGAAGTCTCCACGACAGGTGTCACCGGCTGGATCGACCAGCGCTTTCCGCTCACGTCCACCTGGAAGAAGCACGTTTCCGAGTACTACGCGCCGAAGAACTTCAACTTCTGGTACTTCTTCGGCTCCCTCGCGCTGCTGGTGCTCGTCAACCAGATCGTCACGGGCATCTTCCTGACGATGAACTACAAGCCCGACTCGCTGCTCGCGTTCGCGTCCGTCGAGTACATCATGCGCGAGGTGCCGTGGGGCTGGCTGATCCGCTACATGCACTCGACCGGCGCGTCGATGTTCTTCGTCGTCGTGTACCTGCACATGTTCCGCGGGCTGATGTACGGGTCGTACCGCAAACCGCGCGAGCTCGTGTGGATCTTCGGTTGCGCGATCTTCCTGTGCCTGATGGCCGAAGCGTTCTTCGGCTACCTGCTGCCGTGGGGCCAGATGTCGTTCTGGGGCGCGCAGGTGATCGTGAACCTGTTCTCGGCGATCCCGTTCGTCGGTCCGGACCTGTCGTTGTGGATCCGCGGCGACTACGTCGTGTCCGACGTCACGCTGAACCGCTTCTTCGCGTTCCACGTGATCGCGATTCCGCTCGTGCTGGTGGGCCTCGTCGTCGCGCACCTGGTCGCGTTGCACGAAGTGGGGTCGAACAACCCGGACGGGATCGAGATCAAGGCGAAGAAGGACGCGAACGGCATTCCGCTCGACGGCATCCCGTTCCATCCGTATTACTCGGTGCACGATTTCTTCGGCGTCTGCGTGTTCCTGATGGTGTTCGCGGTGATCGTGTTCTTCGCGCCGGAGATGGGCGGCTACTTCCTCGAGTCGAACAACTTCGTGCCGGCGAACCCGCTGCAGACGCCGCCGGAAATCGCGCCGGTGTGGTATTTCACTGCGTTCTACGCGATGCTGCGGGCGACCACCGATCCGTTCAAGATCGTGCTGATGATCGTGATCGCGCTGCTCGGCGTGCTCGCGCTGGTGCGCGCGCGCGGCAAGTGGAAGGTCGGCCTGCCGGTGCTGGCCGCGGCGATCGTCGTGTTCATGTTCCTGACGGAATCGAAGTTCTGGGGCGTGGTCGTGATGGGTTCGGCGGTGATCACGCTGTTCTTCCTGCCGTGGCTCGACCGCAGCCCGGTGAAGTCGATCCGCTACCGGCCGCTGTTCCACAAGGTGTTTCTCGGGATCTTCGTCGCGGCGTTCCTGACCCTCGCGTTCCTCGGCACGCGGCCGCCCTCGCCGGCCGCGACGCTGATCGCCCAGGGCTGTGCGCTGATCTACTTCGCGTTCTTCCTCGGCATGCCGGTCTGGACGCCGCTTGGTACGTTCAAGCAGCCGCCGGAACGGGTGCGCTTCAAGCCCCATTAACGTGAGCGAGGAGAGAACGACATGAAGAAACTGCTTTCGACGCTCGTGCTGATCGGGGCGACGGCCGTCGCGCTGCTGGCGGCGCCGGCCGCGCACGCGGAAGGTAATTTTCCGCTCGACCGGGCGCCCGATAACACGCAAAATCTCGTTTCGCTTCAGCGCGGCGCGCAATTGTTTGTAAACTATTGCCTGAACTGCCACAGCGCGAACCTGATGCGCTACAACCGTCTGACGGATCTGGGCATATCCCAGAAGGAGATCGAAAAGAATCTCCTGTTCACGACCGACAAGGTCGGGAACACGATGACCGTCGCGATGCGGCCTGAAGACGCGAAGAACTGGCTCGGCACCACGCCGCCCGACCTGTCGGTCGAGGAGCGGGCGCGCGGCCGCGACTGGCTGTACACGTATCTGCGGAGCTTCTACCGCGACGATACGCGGCCGACCGGCTGGAACAACGCGGTGTTCGAGAACGTCGGCATGCCCCACGTATTGTGGCAACTGCAGGGGCAGCGCACTGCCAAATTCGAAGACAAGACGGACGAGGAGACGGGCGAGAAGGTCCACACGCTCGTCGGCTTCCAGCAGGTCACGCCGGGCACGTTGTCGTCGCCCGACTACGATGCTGCGGTGGCCGACTTGGTGGCCTATATGACATGGATGTCCGAGCCGGCCCAGCAGACCCGCAAACGCCTCGGCGTGTGGGTGCTGGTCTTTCTCGGTCTCCTGACTTTCCTGTCCTGGCGGCTCAATGCCGCGTACTGGAAAGATATCAAGTAAACACGCCTGACCGGCGTGGGGCCGGCGCAAGGCGGAACCCGTGAAGGGGTTGCGCCGCGTGCCGGCCCTCGGCTTTTTTGAGGAAACGCAAATATGATGGTTCTGTATTCCGGCACAACTTGCCCGTTCTCCCAGCGTTGCCGGCTGGTGCTGTTCGAGAAGGGCATGGACTTCGAGATCCGCGACGTCGACCTGTTCAACAAGCCGGAAGACATCTCGGTGATGAACCCGTACGGGCAGGTGCCGATCCTGGTCGAACGCGACCTGATCCTGTACGAATCGAACATCATCAACGAATACATCGACGAGCGCTTCCCGCATCCGCAGCTGATGCCGGCCGATCCGGTGCAGCGCGCGCGTGCTCGCCTTTTCCTGCTCAACTTCGAGAAGGAGCTGTTCGTTCACGTCAGCACGCTGGAGAACGAGAAGGGCAAGGCCGCCGAGAAGAACCACGAGAAGGCGCGCCTCGCGATCCGCGATCGCCTGACGCAGCTCGCGCCGATCTTCGTGAAGAACAAGTACATGCTCGGCGAGGAGTTCTCGATGCTCGACGTCGCGATCGCGCCGCTGCTGTGGCGTCTCGATCACTACGGCATCGAACTGTCGAAGAACGCTGCGCCGCTGATGAAGTACGCCGAGCGGATCTTCAGCCGTCCGGCGTATATCGAAGCGCTGACGCCGTCCGAAAAGGTCATGCGTCGTTGATGGTGCAATGAGTGCATGACGGAGCGGGCAGCGCGGCGTGCCGCGTGCCCGCTCCGGGTTCGAGGATCGTGATGCAAGAGATTTCAACGAAGCCTTATCTGCTCCGCGCGCTGTACGAGTGGTGCACCGATAACGGTTACACGCCGCATATCGCGGTGAGGGTCGACAACTCGACGCGCGTGCCGCGTCAGTTCGTGCGTGACGGCGAGATCGTGCTCAACATCAGCTTCGAGGCGACAAGCCAGCTGCAGATGGGTAACGAGTGGATCGAGTTCACGGCCCGGTTCTCCGGGAAGGCGCACAAGATCGAGATTCCGGTGGCGAACGTGCTCGCGATCTACGCGCGGGAGAACGGGCAGGGAATGGCGTTCCAGGTCGATGCGGTCGCGGGCGAGGGCGCGGATTCGGGTGCGTTCGAAGACGATGCAGAGCAGGCGGGAGATGCGTCGCGTGACGGGGCGCCTGCCGTGTTGACGCCTGTCGCCGATGACGGCGCGAACGAGGAGCCGTCCGAAGGCGCCGACGAACCGCCGAAAACCGACGGCGACGGCTCGAAAGGCGGCAGCAGACCTCGCCTCAAGATCGTGAAATGAGGTAGAATCTCGCGCTTACGCCGGCTTAGCTCATCTGGTAGAGCAGTTGATTTGTAATCATCAGGTGGCGGGTTCGAGTCCTGCAGCCGGCACCAAACACTAGTATCACGCAGTACCGGGAAGTCCCAAAACCCGCGTCCAGCCTAGCGCTGACGCGGGTTTTTTGTTTCTGGAAGTGCCGAGTGGAACCGGGGCATCCCGGAAATTTGGGGGTAAGATTCGGGGTATGACTTCCCGGATTTGGGGGTATGCCGTACCCCCGGCGAACAATGAAAACCAAACCTCTTACCGACGCCAAGTGCCGCAACGCTAGATTCGATGAGGCCAGGGGAAACAAACTCTTCGACGGCGGCGGCCTGTATCTCGATCTGCGCTCCAGTGGCTCGAAGAAATGGCGGCTCAAATACCGGTTCAATGGCAAAGAAAACCTCTGACGTTCGGCGACTATCCCGCGACGTCGCTCGCTGACGCTCGGTCGAGGCGTGACGAAGCGAAGCGGCTGTTAGCGGAAGGGAAGAACCCTGCGTTCGAGCGCGACGTCGAGAAGCAGACTCGCGCAATTGCCGCACAGAACACCTTCGAGGCCGTCGCGCTGGAGTGGTACGAGGCGCAGCAAGCGACATGGAGCGCTTCGCACGCGAGCCGAGTCAAGAAGCAGCTTGATCGGGAGGTGTTTCCGTTGATCGGTCAGCGTCCGATTTCGTCGATCGGTGCACCGGATTTCTCGCGGTCATTCGACGGATTGAAGGGCGAGAGGCGTTCGAAACCGCGCGCAAGACGTTGCAGACATGCGGCCAAGTGTTTCGCTATGCCGTCGCGACAAGCCGTGCCGAGCGAGATCCGTCGCCGGATCTGCGAGGCGCGTTGAAGGCGGTCCCCGTCAAGCATATGGCGCGAGTTGGCGAAAGCGAGCTGCCGGAGCTGCTTCGCTCGATCGTTACCTATGAAGGCGAGCCCGAGACTCGGCTCGCTCTGCGATTCCTGGCATTGACGTTCGTTCGCACTATCGAACTGCGGCAGGCCGAGTGGACGGAGATCGACTTGGAGCGCCGAGAATGGCGCATTCCGGCCGAGAAGATGAAGATGCGCCGCGTGCATATCGTGCCGCTCGCCGAGCAGACGATCGCTCTGCTTTCCGACCTGCGCGCGCTTACGGGCCACCGGCGCTGGCTGTTCCCGAACAGCCGCAGACCGTTGCAGCAGATGAGCGAGAACACGATCCTGTACGCGCTATACCGGATGGGCTATCGCAGTCGCATGACCGGACACGGGTTCCGTGGTCTTGTCTCAACGATCTTGAACGAGAAGGGCTTCAATTCCGACTGGATCGAGCGTCAGCTCGCGCCACGCTCTAGCTCACTTTCGTAAAAAGCAGCGTCGGCTCTCTTGTTCTCTTCGCGTGCCGCTGCGCGCACGTTTGATGTGTTGGTCGTCATTGTGTCTGGCTCCGATTCGCACGTGCGGCGAGCCATGCCTCGATGTCCCGTTCGAGCCAGCCAACAGCCCGCACGCCAAGCGGAATGGGCCGAGGAAACGTCCCCGCCTGAATTTGCCGATAAATCTCGCTTTTGCTTAATCCGATGCGTTCGGTAAGTGGACGCAGGCGAACAACTCGATTTGCGGTGAGGGAAGGGTGCGGGTTTTGTATTTCCATTTGCGCTCCGGTGAAATGGAACCGCGCGGGACTGCACGGCACGAGAGTAGTGTCGTCATTTCCACGGCAGCGCAAACGTCAGGTTTGGGGTAGCTATATCTATAGGGTCGATGTTTCTACCTTGACACCGGCGCCCCTGTCATAATTGGCAGCACTCGATAATCGTGTTCTATATATCGGCGAGCTGCGTCGAGCGCGTTTCTTGCATCTTGGACATAGTCGATGTCATCCACGTCCAACTTTTCGCTCATGAACTGATCTGCCAATTCGTTCAGTGCCAGTGCCTCGGATAACCCAAGGTCTTTCATTGCCCGAAACCCGTCGAATGCACGCAGATATCGAGGCAACAAACTCCATCGAGGTCTAGCGGCTTTCCGCGCAGCCGGGAGCCTAGATTGCTGGAATTCCAGCACGGATTTCACTTGCTCTAGCTGACGAGAGATCGGCATGGAGGCATCGAAAATCACTCTGTACTCAGTGTCGCGCAACGGTCGGTCAAAGTAACGTGACGAGTCTACGGGGCCACTGACGAATCCGCATGGTGCGTCAAATTCCATGTTGATGAATTGTTGGGTCCCATCGTCAAGAGTTGTCGGCCAGCCCCACACCCAAGACGGCGGGTACCAATAGTCAATGCCCCAATCCATAAGGAATTTCGAATGCGCTTCGAAGTCGGGATGAGAGGCAAGGCGTTGCTTGTGAGGAACCTGCGCCAAGCGGTTACAGATATCGGCCTGCTGCTTGATGAACTTTTCATTTCGGCGCAGAAACTCCCACGCCCATCTGTCACCACTGGCAGATGCGGGTGGGTATGCAGACGGGTTACGCCAATCGGGAATTTGAAACCAACTTCGAACGCGACGTCGCGCCTCGATGGAGCCTAGTCGCCTACCGTTAACGACAAACAATATCCCTCCTCCGTGCGTCCTTCAAGCTCAAAGTCGAGCCGGCCGCTGAAGGTGTTCGGCATTCGGTGGGAGCCTAGGCTCGACTGATTAGCCCCTCTTATCTCTCAGAATATCTCCGACCCAAAGCTGCTTGGTGGAGCGGATTTTCCGCACGCCAGACTCAAGATCGATAGCTGGGGCGGGTATATCTTGGATGCTGGAGTACGCATGCGACGATAACGCAATCAAACGGGGGGCGCCATCGTCCTAGGGGGTTACTTCTTTTCTTTGTCTTTCGGGTCAAAGTGAAGGACAACTCCAACGTGCCACACGCGATAATCGCGCCCGGACGAATCGTGCTTGTGCTTCGACCGGAAACCTATCTCCTTACGATGAGGGCAGTCGTCCGCGACAAATTCGGCGATCTTTTGATCGCCAAGGTGGGCTCGCCACTTTTTTATCACTGCTCCAACGTCCTGAACACGGGTATAGACGATCAAGCTACCTCGATCGCTATCTGGCGTTCCTCGTGAGTATCGCGTACATAGCTGGTTGAAGCCCTGGAGCAGGTAATCATAGGTGCTATGTATCTTCGCTTCACCTAACCAGAGGTAGCCCTTAGCATGGCGAACAACGATGTCCGAGTGGCCGCCGACCTTTTCATCATGCGAGGCATCGTACGATCGTGACCTCAGCATCGTGATTATTTCCGCTGTGAGCCGATCTTCGCCGTCTTTAGCACGGATCTGCGGGTCCTCTTCAAGCATCTTGATACACTGAAGGAGATCCAGCTCAAGTACATCCGACCATACTTCGTAGCCTCGCGTTGGCGCGAGAAGGCGGCGAGCTACCAATGCCAGTTCAGGATTGATCTCGTCATAGCCTTCCAGGTCTGCGACTGTCAGAGATTCAAGCTTCATTACTTCCCGTCCGCGCATAATTCAACGGCTTCGGGCGTCAGCCGGAAGTAGACGTATATCAGGCGCTCGAAATCCTTGACAGGCTCCCCGAGGTCGGGATGATTGAATACCCGTGTACGGCGCGCTTCCTGAATATCCTCGTCGGAGAGGTCGTACTCTTCATCGCCGTCGATAAATGAGTACGCTGTTTCGAAAAGCGGAAGCCTCGAACCGGAGAGATACTGGACAGCGGGGATGACTTCCTTGACGTCAGAAAGGCTTGCGGCCTTGCTTAGAGATCCGAACGTTACTCTTTCCAGCAACGTTGCTGGCCGAGCAGCCACATACTCGACGATGGCTTCGCACGCGTGTACGAGGCTAGGCTGTGTGCCCAGGTCCTCGCGAATGCGCGCTAACGCATCATCTTTTTGCATGTCAGGTCTCAAGCAAGTTTGTCAATGAGCATTTTATACTGCGCTCCGTTCGCACATTGCTCTAGGATCGCATAAAAAATTGCCGCGTCAGGGTTGCCGGCGTCGGCAAAGTGACCGGGCAGCTCGATCGTGGGTGTGTTCGGTCCCTTTTCCAGCGGCCAGCTTTTTCGGATAGCGTAGGAATCTGTAGTTTTGATCTCTTCCAGTCCGCGCTTGTGGAACGGCTCTTGTCTCAGGTCCTTCCGACGACTGCGCATCCGCTCCTCTTTGACGGAGTCGGTGCCCGTCGCATGTCCTAGCTTGCCGACCTTGCCGTCGACGTCGTCATAGAATTTCTGAACGTACGGGAACAAATTTTCAGGTAGAACGATAGAGGTTTCTGGGCCAGGCTCAAAGCCGCACACCTCGTTAAGTGTCGCTATATAGTGGGTCCGGATCTGCTTGAAATCCTCTGAACCCATCGGGCAGCAGATGTCGATATGAACAGAAAGGATGTGCGTAGATTTGTTAAATTCGATGTAATCGTACGCCTGAACCACGCCGTGGCGAATTCCGATCACTTCGTCAAATTCGCTCAGAGCACTCTTCGCTTCTTCATGAAGCTCTTCGATTTCAATCGGTTTTCGTTCCCTAAACGATCTCTTTGCGCACGCGATCGCGCGAAGAACGTTCCCTTCTGTTCGGAATCGTACAAACCTTCCGTTGTACCCAGCACGTCGAAGCACTGACGGCGCAATGGGAAAAGGGAAGCTATCAGAGAAGGGGGTCTTGTCTTCGACAAGGGCTTCGATTCCGGCCGCGACTGGCTTGGCTAGCGCTGGGTCGACTTTGTAGAACGCGACCGCGCGCTTTGAAAACAGCACTGAGTCCCGATGCAATTCCTTAATCACTTTTTGGTAATCAGGCAGATAAGGACTCGCGAGCGAAAGTGCTCGATACTTGGGTATTAGTTCATCGTAGCCGCGAGCGGTAGGCATTTTGGTGGTGCGCAGTCGCTCTGTCACCAATCGGAACGAGAACCCCTGTTGCCGCCCGCGCAACGCGGTCAGATATTCAACAATATCTTTCCTCAGCTCTGCCGCTGATTTACCCGAAATATCGGACTCTGCCATCCTATGCCCCGTGGAGGTTAATTGTTTTGTGGTCGATGGTTGCTTTTGTTACTCAGCACGACGTCGTCTAGCGCGTCGACGCTTCGATTCTTGCACATATTGTTTTATCGAGATAGAGGGGCGGTTACGCAGAGCCATTTTGTCGCTGCTTGCGACATGTCCGAAATCGATCCCTTCCGGACATGGGTGTTCAGGAGTGTCCGAAAATAAGGCTTTATAGTTTTCGGACATGGGGTATGATTCGGACATCCTTTTCGAACATACTGAGAGTACGTCATGTCCCGGACCTTCGCGTACGCCCGCGTCAGCACGACCGACCAGACGGCGGCTAACCAACTTCGCGAGATCGAGGCGGCCGGCTTTTCGGTCGACAAGCGTCGAGTCGTCACGGAGAGCATCTCCGGTAGTGTTAGCGCGCAACAGCGACCGGGGTTTGCGGAGCTGCTCCTCAAGATGGAGGAAGGGGATGTGTTGATCGCGACCAAGCTTGATCGACTTGGTCGTAACGCAATGGATGTGCGTGAGACCGTTGAGACTCTGGCAGATCGCGGCATCCGAATTCACTGCCTTGCTCTTGGTGGTGTCGACCTGACGAGCGCGGCCGGCCGTATGACGATGCAGGTATTGAATGCCGTAGCCGAATTTGAACGGGATCTACTGATAGAGCGGACACAAGCCGGTATCGCCCGAGCAAGGGCGGAAGGGAAGGCGATGGGCCGTCCGTCCGCGCTGACTAAGCAACAGCAGGACGACGTGCGCCAGCATTTGAGCGAAGGGGTGAGCGTGGCGAGTCTCGCGAAACGGTATGGCACGAGCCGCCAGACGATCATGCGGGTGCGCGACTCGGCTTAATGTGCGCCGCTCAAAGTTACTTTTTGTGCACTGAGCGGCGACCTCGTCCGCCCAGGTGCGTGCGGATACCGGGGACACGACGCAGGGCCAGTGCTGCAGTGGTCGATCCACCGCCGAAATGATGAGCGTAGGGCCTTTGACGGTCGCTAAGCACCTGTTCGGCGGGCGGCGCTGATGTCCCAAACTAGGCTCCCTTTTTCGCGACTGTCTTCGAGATTTCCTCAAATATCACAAGGGGAAGCTTGTTAATGACAATGCAGCCGTTTTTTCCGGCCGCCTTGACCGCGAGCACGACCGAGTTTTTTTGAGACTCCGCGACTGATCTGCCTTTCTCTGGATTGGCTTCTTTGACGTGGCTCAAAGCTTTTTTCGCGGCAGCCTCGCCGTCTGATGCTGACACAATCATCTCCAGCACATGAGGATGATCCAGCGTCTTCACGTACGCCTTGTACAGTTTCTCGGCCATATTGCCCCCGTTTTTTATAACAATCTACTTGGTCTCACCGCTCGAAAACTCTAGCACGTTCACCGTTTCGACTGCTATTCGACCGAACCCTCCATCGCTCTAGGCGCATTTGCGCCGTATAGCCCCGTGGCGGGGAGGGCGACGGCGCGGGGGAATTCTTTGCGCGCAGCGTTCCAGATCGGGGCAACTGCCGAGTGAGCCGCTGTGCCTTGTCCGGGCGTCTATCTCTAAACTTATCTCCAAGAAAAGAGGGTTTTGGGAGACATACTTGGAGATAGTCGGAGCCTTGCCAGTCGCGGCAGACCGGCCGAAATGAGCGCTTGTCTCCAAATCTCCAACAAAAATTCGTTCTGGCGGCGTACGGAACTCATGTTTCCTTGGCGGTGCGTCACGGAAAGGCGAAGGGAAATTCCGCGAAGCAGCCATCGCGCAATTTTTTCAATAGCTTTTCAGCGTGCTCCGGCTTAGCCTCTTCGTGCGTGGCGAGATCCAAGTAATAGTTCGCGCCATCGTGTTTCGCGTAGATGATCCAATCGCCAGTTAGTCCCCTTTGGGCTCGTTCCTCGAACCCGCCGACTACTAGGCGGTGCGCGAGGTAGGCTTGCCACAGTTCGGGATCTTCGCCGTATGTCTCCGCGACTTCGCGCAGCATCCGATCTAGATCTCTGTTTCCGCCGTCGGCGAGATTCCAGCGGATCCCGATATTTCGGACAAGGTGCCGGGCCGAGCTGAAGTGCTTATGCCAAAAGGGTTGGAGGTGAGGTCCCTTGAATGGCGATTCACGCTTTGTTTTGGATGTCGGGCGGATGCCTTCGAGATAGTCGAGTTCGTCCAACACGGCGAACGGGTCGAAGTACCGATCGCTCTTATCCAGAAGCCGGACCGCGAGGGCGATACTGATGCGGGGCGCGTATGGTCGTTCGCGCACTGCCGTCGTCTTGAGCTTGGCGATCGCGTCCGGGGTCAAACTGACCATCGTTCTTGACTTTTCCACTGCCGGTGTGTGCATGACGTTGACGCCTGTAGCATACACATATGCTTCGTGAGGATGCTCTCGCAGGTCTCCCGGTGTATGGGGGTACGTTTGGGGGTGTATCGGATCTTTATCTGAGGTGATTCTTATTGGAATCAGACTGTTAAATCGTAAATCCCATTCCTGCAGCCGCACCATATCCAGCAAGGGGTTACGCGATGTTTGCGTAGCCCCTTCGCGTTTCCAGAGCACCCGTCACGTTTCCCCCAGCCGCCAGACGGCGCTCTAAGGCCAGCTCGTCCATAATGGCGGGCGCGCACGAATAGACCGTCGTGCGAGGTCAAACTGTCGCCGGGCCGGCGCAGGCCACAACGATAATTCCAACAAGCCCAAACCGTGAAGTTGTCCCGTATTCCCGAGCTCGATCTGCTCCGCTTTGTTGCCGCGATCGCCGTCGTGTTCTTTCACTATGCATTCCGAGGCCATGCGGCTGACGATCTGACGTCGATGCACTATCCAGCGCTCGAGCCGGTCGCGCAGTATGGTTTCCTCGGCGTGCACCTGTTCTTCATGATCAGCGGCTTCGTGATTCTGATGACGGCGGGCGACGGAAGCGTGAAGCGCTTCATCGCCTCGCGAGCGTCTCGCCTGCTGCCGGCCTTCTGGGTTTGCTGCACGATCACCTTTCTCGTGACGCTCGCGATTGGCGGCGATCGCTTCGTCGCGACGTGGCCGCAGTTCGTCATGAATATGATCACCCTCGGCGGGGGATTCGGTGCCGACCCTATCGACGGTGCGTACTGGTCACTCGGTGCAGAACTGCGGTTTTATCGCCTGGTGGGCATTCTGCTCATCGTCGGCCAGATTCACCGGGCGGAGCGCTGGCTGTTCGCCTGGCTGATTTGCACGGTGCTCGTCGAGGTGTTTCCGTTCATCAAACTCAAGGGTTTCCTGGTGACGGACTATGCGGGCTTTTTTATTGCCGGCGCTGCATGCTTTCTCATCCGTGACCGCGGCCTGTCGCGATCACGCGTCGCGCTCGTTTGCGCATCCTGGGGACTTTCGCTGTACCACGAACGCCAACTGCTGCCGAATTTCGCCGAGAATTTCGGGAAGGAGCTGAATCCCGTGATCGTCGCGATCGCGATGACCGGGTTCTTCGTGGTGATGCTGGCGCTCGCACTGCGCCGAACGCCTATGCTGTCCAGTCCGCGATGGGTTTGGTTCGGCGCGGTCAGCTACCCGCTGTACTTGATCCACCAGAACGTCGGATACATGGTTTTCAATCAAGCCGGCCCGATCGTCGACCAAGGCGTGCTGTTTTGGACTGTTGTCGCTGCGGCGATCGGCACGGCGCTGTTGGTGCATGTGGCAGTCGAGAAACCCGCTGCCGGTATGCTGAAACGCAACCTGCTGCGCGCACTGGACTCGCTGGAGCGCCGCGCGCCGGCGTCGCTGCGTCGTCGGCGCGCGCTGCACGCCGATCAGCGCGAGCGATTTAGTGGCCGCGCGCCGCGGACGTAGCGCACCGTCGCACCGCGTCCGCTGTGGGCCGCTATGCCAGCGCCATCGTTGCCCCCGTTCCTGTCACGCCCCCGTCACGCGGCGCCCCTAACGTTGCACATTCCCGTCGCGGCAACACCTGCGCGATCGGGCGGTGCGTGACCGCATGCGACGCCGTGCCCGCGTCGCGCGGCGGTCACCCGGGATCTCGCTCCCGCTGCCGCATCGGCTTCTGCCGCATATCCATTCGATTCGACAACACGATCGACGCCGATTGAACCGGGTCGCGCGGACGATCAGGAGACAAGGACCATGTTGAGTCCGCACGAATTCTCTATGCTGCTGCGCATTGCGCGTGCGCCGGACAGTGTCGACCTCGCGAACCCGGCATTCGCCGTGCTGGTCGAAAAACGGCTCGTCGACGATACGCAGGTACGCTTGAATGCGGTTGCCGCGCGCCCGGCGCTGACGCCGATCGGCCAGATGCTGCTTGCCCGCTTCGACGAGGCCGCTTGATCGACAAAGGAAGAGGAAAGAAGGAGAGGAGAAGTCCGAGCCGAGCGTCACGCCTTCGCCGCAGCGAAGAACGTGACGCACAGAAAGCGCGGCGAACCGCTTACTGCGCGACCGGCACGGTCACGTCGCTGCCGAACCAGTGCATCGAGATCTTCTTCAGCGTGCCTTCCTTGCGCAGCGAATCGAGCGCATCGTTGATCGCTTTCTCGAACTTCGGATTGCCCTTGCGGAACGGGATCGCCATCTCCTGCTTGCCGCCGTTCAGCACCGCGCCCGAGCGCAGCGGCAGATTCGACGTCTTGATCATGTACGGCAGCATCAGCCGGTCGTCGAGCGTCGCTTCGATCCGGCCCGCGGCGAGATCCCGCAGCTTTTCCGGCGCGCCCGGATACGTCTGCACCTCGATGCCCGGCACGCTGCGCGCCATCTGGTCGTAGTTGGTGCCGAGCGTCACGCCGAGCTTCTTGCCCTTGAAGTCCTCGAGCGACTTGAAGTTGCGCGTGTCGTCCTTGCGCTGGATCAGCTGCGCGGCCGAGTACGTGTACGGCTCGCTGAAGTCGAGCGCCTCCTTGCGTTGCGGCGTGATCGTCACCTGATTGACGATCACGTCGAATTTGCCGGCCTGCAGCCCGGCGATGATGCCGCTCCATTCGGTCGGGACGAACTGCGTCTTGACGCCGAGCTTGCCGGCAACCGCATTCGCGACGTCGACGTCGAAGCCCTCGAGCTGGCCCGACGTGCCGCGCGAGTTGAACGGCGGATACGTGCCTTCGAGACCGACGCGCAGCACGCCGGCTTTCTTCACCGAGTCAAGCAAGTCTTCCGCGTGCGCGGCGACCGCCGTGAAACCGAGGGCCGACGCGAGCAGCAGGCCCGACAGCAGGAACTTCGAACGTTTCATCGCAGATCTCCAGTCATTCAGTGTGGTGTTTGGCGCCGGGCATCGGCGTGCCCGGGCTGGGGCCGGAAAGCGGGCACGTAGACACTACTCGCAACCGCGCCGCGCCGGAAGTCGAATTGGCCCTGATTGCAATCGATTCCGCGGGCGGCGCTCGGGCAATGCCGCTTGACGAGGCTGCGCGAAGGGCAACGAAAGAGCGCTCGATAAGTTGCTCCGGCCAGTTCAGAACACGCTTAAAAATACTCTTTTAAATCAGGTCATTTTTCCGATTCGCGCAGTAATTTGTCTGTAAAATCGCGCGAGCGAAATCGCTCAACGCGCCATCCGAGGGCGCGTCAGAAGAAGAAAAGGCCGTTGCCATGAACATGCAGAACACTGTTGCCGCATTGCGCGGCGGGTTGCTTCAGCAGGACCGGCTGTTGAAGCTCGATACCCCGTTGGGCGCGAACGTGCTGACCGTGCAGCGGGCGGTCGGCCGCTCGCGCATCGGGCGCGCGTACGAATTCACGCTGGACGTGCTGTCGACCGACAGCGATCTGGAACTCAAAAAGCTGATCGCGCAGCCGGTCACGTTGTGGATCCAGCAGGCCGACCGCAGCTACCGCCCGGTGCACGGCTACGTGCACACCGCGCGGCGCCTCGGCGCCGACGGCGGCCTAACGACCTATCAGCTGACGTTCGCCGATTTCACCCATTTCCTGAAGTTTCGCCGCGACCAGCGGATCTGGAACGATACGACCGTCGACCAGATCATCAGCGACGTGCTGAACCAGCATCCGCAGGCGCGCGGACATTTCCGCTTCGCGCTGTCGCAGCCGCTGCCGAGCCGTTCGTACACACGCCAGCACGACACCGACTGGCATTTCGTGCACCGGCTGATGGAGAGCGAAGGCCTTTACACGACGTGGCAGCAGGCCGACGACGGCAAGTCGCATACGCTCGTCATCACCGACAACCTGCAGGCGTTCGCGCCGCTATCGCCCGAGACCGTGCGTTTCTATCGCGGCGGGGCGGCGAGCGAAGCCGACGCGTTCACGCAATGGTCGGGCACGCGCACGCTGCAGAGCGTGACGCGCACGACGCGCACGTTCGACTACAAGAATCCGTCGCAGCCGTCGAACCCGAAGGGCACGATGCTGCCGACGATGGCCGGTCAGGGCGAATTGCCCGACCAGCTCGAAGTCTACGAATACACCGGCGCGTACACGTATCTCGACCAGACACGCGGCGACCATCTGACGAAGATCCGGATGGAGCAGTGGGAGTCGGAGGCGAAGCGCTTTCACGGCGCGGGCGGCGTGCGGGCGGTCGATGCCGGGCGGCGTTTCATACTGGCCGATCATCCTGAGCACGATCGCGATCCGGCCGATCAGCGCGAATTCGCGGCGATCAGCGTGCAATGGTGGATCGAGAACAACCTGCCCGTTGCGAGCGGCAGCGCGGACTTCCCGTACAGCCTGCGCGAAGCGTTGACGCAAGCGCAGGACGGCTATGGCGCCGACCCCGCGTTTCGTGTGCCGCACGCCGACGGCTCGGTCGGCTTCTATCTCGTCGAGGTCGAGGCGCAGCGCGTGAGCGTGCCGTATCGCAGCCCGTTCGAACACGAGAAGCCGAAGATGCATCTCGAGACGGCGATCGTCGTCGGGCCGCAGGGCGAGGAAGTCTATACCGACGAGCTGAACCGGATCCGCGTGCAGTTCGTGTGGGATCGTCTGAACCCCGGTAACGAGAACGCATCGTGCTGGGTGCGCGTCGTTCAATCCGATACCGGCGGCGGCTACGGCGGCGTGCACGTGCCGCGTATCGGCGAGGAGGTGCTGATCGACTATGTGGGCGGCGATTGCGACCGGCCGCTCGCAGTCGGTCGCGTGTACAACGGCGCGAACCAGCCGCAGTGGCATTCCGACGGGATCTTGTCCGGCTATCGCTCGAAAGAGTATTCGGGCGGCGGCTACAACCAGCTCGTGATGGACGACGCGACCGGCCAGAACCGCGTGCAACTGATGAGCAGCAGCGCGAACAGCCTGCTGCATCTGGGCTACATCATCGACCAGAACGGCAATTCGCGCGGATCGTACCTGGGCAGCGGCTTCGATCTGCGCTCGGACGCATACGGCGCGGTGCGGGCGAGCCAGGGGCTGTACGTCACGACCCATCCGAAGGCGCCGAACAGCCAGCCGCTCGACGTGAAGGAAGCGCAGCAGCAGCTCGTGACCGGCGAGAGCCTGGTGGAAGCGCTGTCGGGCGTGAGCGAGCAGCATCAGGCGGAAAGCCTGAAGGAAGCACACGAGACGATGCGCGCGTTCACCGACGCGACGCAGGACAGCGCGTCGGGCAACGCGTCGGGCGGCCGGACGGCCGGCGGCGGCACGGGCAGCGCGAACGCGTTCAAGGAGCCGGTGATGCTGTTCGGCAGCCCGTCGGGGATCGCGATGTCGACGCAGCAGTCGCTGCACATGGTCGCGAACGATCACGTGAATGTGGCGAGCGGGCAGAGCGTGCATGTCGCGGCAGGCAAGTCGCTGATCGGCAGCATCGGGCAGAAGCTGAGCCTGTTCGTGCAGAACGCGGGGATGAAGCTGTTCGCGGGCAAGGGCAAGGTCGAGATCCAGGCGCAGTCGGACAACGTCGAGGTGACCGCGCAGAAGGCGGTGAAGGTTGTGTCCGCAACCGACCGGATCGAGATCGCGGCCGATCAGGGGATTCTGCTGACGAGCGGCGGCGGGTATATCCGCATCAAGGACGGCAACATCGAGATTCATACGCCGGGCGCGGTCGATGTGAAGGGCGCGTCGCATACGTTCGCGGGGCCCGCGAGCATGGGTTATCCGTTGCTGAGCCCGCGGCCGGATCAGCCGGGGCAGCTCGAACTGTTTCACAAGTATGTGAACGGCGAGGCGGTCAAAGGCGGGCTGTTCACGGTGAGAGACGTGAACGGCGCCGTGCTGAAGAAAGGCGCGCTCGACAGCAGCGGCCATACGGTCGTGAGCGGTTTGCCGCCGGGGGCCGTGCGCGTCGAATTCGGGAAAGACCCGCGCGAGTCGGATCAGCCGGCGAACTATTTCAAGCAGGCGAAGTGGCCGGCGGAGCCGGTCGAGCCGTCGCCGGAGGCCGCGCAAGCCGCGGCGAGCGGCCAGCTCGCGAGCCAGCTGCAGGGGATGGCGCCGGCCGCGACGACAGCGGCGATGGGGCTGGTGAGCGGCGGTGGCGCGGGTGCGGCGCTTGGCGGGCTCGCGAGTTCCGCATTGCCGGCCGCGGCGACCGCGTTGGGTGGAGCCGGCGTTGCGTCGGCGTTGCATACGGCGTCGAGCCTGAGCGGTGCGGCGAAGCAGGTGGCCGGGATGGTCCAGGCCGCACGTCAGGGTGGGCTTGCCGCGCTGGCCGCGCCGGCGGCGAATGCGGCGTCCGGAGCGTTGCAGGGCGCTTTGCCCGTTGCTTTGCCGGGCGTCGCCGGTATCGCGGGCAAGGGCGCCGCGACCGTGGCGTCGGCGGCGGGCCCGGCGGGCATGAAACTGCCGACCAGCGGGTTCGGCGGACCATTGAAATCCTGAGAGCTCGCGGCTTGTCAGCCGTCTTGAAAAAACGAATTGAACGAACAACGACATGGCACAACAACTTCCACCGGGCGCTGAGAAGGAACAGGCCGTTTCCTGGCTCAGCGATGTTTCCGCCAAGGATGTCGCCGCGGTCGGCAACCGCTTCGATGCGTGGTTGCGGCGGATCAGCGGCAACCACATCACGTTCGAGGATGTGAAGACGTTTGCCGGTGCGGTCCCGATCATCGGCAACATCATGGCGATGGTCGACGCGCTTGGCGATATCGCCGAAATCATCGAGAAACGCGGCGGTCAGGTGCTCGACTACATGAGCCTTGCGATCAACCTGCTCGGCATCATTCCAATCCCGCCGACGCTCGCGCCGTTCCGGATGTCGGCGCGCCCGCTGCTCGCGCTCGTTCGACACGAATTGCTGGCAACCCGCAACAATCTCGGCGCGGCGATCAT
This sequence comes from Burkholderia latens, assembly GCF_902499045.1. Taxonomy (GTDB): domain Bacteria; phylum Pseudomonadota; class Gammaproteobacteria; order Burkholderiales; family Burkholderiaceae; genus Burkholderia; species Burkholderia latens. Next base: position 98,026 of record NZ_CABVPL010000008.1, read on the forward strand.
CTCGGTGCTGGTCACGCATATCAACGCGACCTGCGCGACCGAGATCGAGGACTTTCTCAACAAGCTGAAGGCCGGCCTCGTCGAATTGCTCGACGGATGCGCGTCGACGTGCCAGGAGATCATGCTCGCGCTGGCGACGGGCATGGACAAGGCGCTGCACGGGCAGCTCTTCGACGCCAACGCGAATCTGAAGCGGCAGCAGGAACTTGCGAAGAAGATGGCGGACGACCGGCCGTGGTACAGCCCGAGCCGCGTCGGTGACGGCATCCAGTTCGCGTACGAGGGGACCAAGGCGCTGGGCAAGAAGGTGGTCAACAAGACGGCCGGCACGATGGCGCAGCTTGCGCCGGATGCGTGGCTCGAGCCGTTTCGCAGCACGGTGACATTCCTTCGCACCGAAGCGCCGAAGATCGCGGCGTCGATTCGGTCGCTTGCCGGCAGCGAGGAAGGCAAGATGATGTGGCTGGTCTTGCAGCTGATCGAGGCCGTCGGGCGCGTCAAGGCACGCGCGAAGCTTCATGAGCAGACTGCGGACGTCAAGGCGGCCGGCACGAGCCAGGCGAGGAAGACGCGTGGGCAGGAGCGGCTCGAAAAAACCAACGGGCAAGCGCCGGCCGAAGGGCCGGGGGCGAGCGCGTGCAAGGCTTGCGGGCTTGGGGCGTCGCCGGCGTCCATCGATTTCGCGTTCGGCGACGAAACGTTCTCCCACGTGGATTTCGACCTGCCGGGCGCCATGCCCTTCGTGTGGGAGCGTACGTATCGTTCCCGGCTTTCCGCGTATGACAACGGTGAACTCGGTGCGCGATGGATCACGCCCTATACCACGCGAATCGACATCAAGAACGGTCAGTGGATCTATCGCGATGCGGAAGGGCGCAGCATCGAGTATCCGGCGCTTGCGGCCGGCGCGGCGCACGATGATCTGTCCGAGAACCTGACGTTGTCTCGGCTCGACGATAGGTGGGTGACGATCGCATACGGCCACGCGGTGCTGCATGTGTACGAGCGCCGTGGCGACGCTTTCCGGCTTGCGATGCAGAAGGACCGTGCCGGCAACACGATCACGCTCGACTACGATGCGCTTGACCGTCTTGCGCGCGTGATCGATGCGAGCGGAAATGTACTCGCGTTCGAGCACGACAGGCATGGCCGAATCGTGCAGATCGAACACGTGATCAAGGACGGCGCGCATCGTACGCTGGCGAGCTACGAATACGATGCGGACGGCGATCTCGTGCGTGCGACCGATCGCCATGGCAACGCACGGACGTATCAGTATCACCGGCATCTTGTGACGCGCTATACCGATCGCACGGGCCGCGGGATGACGCTCGAATGGGATGGCGCGGATGCTGAAGACAACGCAGACGCGAAATGTATCCGCGAATACGCCGACGACGGCAGTCTCGATCTCAGGCTCGCATGGAATCCGAACATCCGTCTGACCTACGTGACCGATGCCCTCGGTCAGATGACGCGGTACTACTTCAACATCCATGGTTATGTGTATCGGATCGTGTATCCGGACGGTAACCAGGAGTGGTTCCGACGCGATGCTCATCACAATCTGGTGTTGCATATCCGACAGGATGGCAGCATCGAGCGGCGCGAATACGACGCGCGCGGCAATCTGGTGCAGCACGAGCGCGCGGACGGCAGCGTTGTCGAAATGGCGTATGACGACAAGGATCAGATGATCCGGCTCGTCGACCCGAACGGGCACGTGTGGCAGCGCAAGTACGATGATGCCGGCAATCTCGTCGAGGAAATCGATCCGCTCGAGCACTCGACGAAGTACGAATACGACGACAAGGGCTTGCCGACGCAGATCATCGATGCAAAGGGCGGCGCGAAGACGCTCGAGTACAACGATGCCGGGCAGATCACGAGCTATACGGACTGCTCCGGAAAGAAGACGGAGTGGCGCTACGACGATATCGGGCGCGTGATCGAGACGAAGGATGCGGCTGGCGGCGTGGTTGCCTATCGGTACGGCCCGAACGGGCAACCGACAGAAGTTCGCTCGCCTGCCGGCGTCGAGCAGGTTCAATACGATGCGGAAGGTCGTTTGCTCCGGCACACGGATCAGCTCAATCGGTCGACGCGATATGGCTACGACGCGGTCGGCCGCATTGCCAGCCGCGCGGACGCGCTCGGGCAGACGGTTGCGTATCGCTATGACCGCCTCGGGCGCTTGACCGCTCTCACCGATGCTAACTTTGCGACGTACCAGTTCCACTACGATCCGGCAGGGCGGCTAATTGAGGAAGTCGGCTTTGACGGCAAGTCGACGCGTTATCAGTACGATCGGGACAGCGGCAGTCTCGTCGCGATCGATGAAGCGGGCTGCGTGACTTCGGTCGACGTCGATGCAAACGGCCGTCTGCTGAAGCGTGTCGCGGGGGAAAGCGAAGAGCGGTTTGCCTATGATCGGAGCGGCAGGCTGATCGACGCGGTGAATCGGTACAGCCGCGTGCAGTTCTTCTTCGATTCGGTCGGCAATCTCGTGCGTGAACATCACGCCTACGATCTGTTCGGCGAGCGGCGCAGCTACGTATGGCATCACGAATACGACGAACTCGGCAATCGGCGGCGTACCGTTCGGCCGGGCGGGCATGTGGTCGACTGGTTGATGTATGGCTCCGGGCACGTGCACGGGATGCTGCTCGACGGCGAGGAGCGCGTGCAGTTCGAGCGCGACGATCTTCATCGCGAGACGGTGCGCGTGCTGTCGAGCAAGGTCGGGCAGCGCACGCATTACGATCCGGCCGGACGCGTGTTGCAGCAGACGATCCAGCGATCGACGTCACCTGCGCCGCTTGCCGAGCGGCGGTATCGCTATGACGCGGCGGGGCAGTTGTCGCGGATCGAGGACAGCCGCAAGGGCGGGACCGACTATCGATACGACCCGGTCGGACGGCTGATCGAGGCGATCAGTCCCATCGCAAAGGAACGGTTTGCGTTCGATCCGGCGAGCAACATCATCGATCCGGTGCGGACAGCGGACACGCCTGCATCGCGTCCGAGCCCGGTGCGGCCGGAAAGCACGTTGCCGGTCGAGGTGCCGAAGGTGCTCGGGAACCTGCTGAAGGCGTATGCGGGGATGCACTTCGAGTACGACGCCCGCGGGAATCTTGTGCGCAAGCGCACGCCGGCGGGCGAGCAGGAATACGAGTGGGATGAATTCAATCGCTTGCTGCGCGCGCGGGTTGCGGAGACGTCGCGGCAGAGTCAGGCGCGGTATTTCTATGACGCGTTCGGGCGGCGGATTGCGAAGGAGGTGAACGGCGAGCGGACGGTGTTCGGGTGGGATGGTGACACGCTCGCGTACGAGAGCGATGGCGAGCGCGGCACGCATTACCTCTACGAGCCGGGGACGTTCGTGCCGCTGGCGCAGTATGTGGCGGGGCCGGTCGATGGGATCGCGACGCCGGAGTGGAAGAGTACTGATCGCTATGTGCCGGAGGAGGATCCGCTGCAGAAGGTGCCGGAGCGGCGGGGTGAGGCGGCGGTGTTCTATTACCACTGCGATCAGATTGGTACGCCGCAGTTGCTGACCGATGGCGACGGTGACGTCGTATGGGAAGCGTCGTATAAGGCGTGGGGCGAAGCGCGGGAGGTGATTGCGCGGGCGTCTAAGGCGGCGGGGATTGTGGCGAGGAATCCGTTGCGGTTTCAGGGGCAGCAGGTTGATGATGAGACGGGGCTCGCTTATAACCGATATCGATATTACGATCCAGAAACTGGCCGATTTACTTCGGAGGATCCTATCGGGCTCAACGGCGGGGCCAACGTTTACCAATACGCTCCGAATCCGATCGAGTGGATTGACCCTCTCGGCTTAGCTCGCATTCCGAAATCCGTTAAGGACAAGGTTGCGAAAGAAAATCAGGAATTCTTCGGGAAAGGGACTTGTGAATGTTGCGGGGTTGAAGTTGTTCCAGGAAAGAAAAGTCAGCGCGGGATCACCCCGCCGACAAATGAGCGTCAATTCGATCACATCGAGCCGGATGCGCTCGGCGGAGCAAACGATGAAGACAACACGCAAGTTCTGTGTCGCAAGTGTAACAGGCGATTGTGGGATAAAATCAAGGATAATTTCAAGCGACTTAATCGCTTGGGGCGTACGCCGTGTGACAGTTAAGGGTGGAATATGCGAGAGCTTAGGAAGATTATTTTTAGATTGAAGAAAGATGAAGACGGATACCCTCCAATGGAATATGAGTCTCTCTGGGGTATATTTTCGGATGATCTTTCTTGTGTGGTTGATAACGTACCGTATTACGTCTGCGGTGTGAGTAAAGGAGACACGGTAGCGGTGAAAGATGTCGACGGAGAACTCTTTGCAACCTCCGTGGTTGCACGAGGAGGCCATTCAACACTGCGAGTTTTTGCCGAGGATCCCGACACCAAAGCATCGATCATTTCCGATCTGAACTCTCTCGGAGCGCAATGTTCCGTCACGCGTGGGCTTTCTCTCTTTGCGGTTGACATTCCTTCCGATGCTGATTTCGGAAAGATCGACGCGATGCTCGCCTCCAAATCTGATGGCGAGTATGTTGCATATGAGGACGCGTGCTTGCAACACGGGGGCGTCAGCGCCGACCGGGCACTCGAATGTGAGTCGCTCGCGTCGGTTCCTCTACGGCTGCACTAAGGACGAGTGGACTTGATGCGCCAGAAGATGCTGCGCGAGGTAGTCGGTTGTGGTGTCGGTTACTGCGATTCGCCTGCAGCATCTATTATCGTTACGCAGGGGTTCACGTGACAAACGATGACGGCATATTTAAAGAATATAGAGAACGTGCTGCGACTCGATGCACAGTCCCGATGTGACTATTTCGTCCGCAAGGTCGCTGACTTTGAAGTCGTCTCGGGTCTCTTTGACAAGGGGGGGCGACCGCGCAACCCGGCGCTACTTGATTGGTCGAAAAAGCCGAAGGATCTTGGAAGTAGCCCACCTGGGATGACGTGGCATCATAACGATGAAGTCGAGAAATTAAATTTGGTGGAGCGAAGCGATCACGGCGATAACCACGGTATACCATCCAGACGATACTGGCTGGCGTGATAAATGGGGCGGTGGATAGCTTGGTCGAAAAGGGAAGTTGGACTCTGCTACAGGATGCCCATTATGAACAGCTTCGTTATAAATACGTTTTACAAGATTGACGATTTGATCAGCCTTGTTAGAGAAAAGAAGGATCGGGACGCTGTTTACATGGTCTATGTACCAAAGGATACCGACGATTTGCGAATCGGCATGGACGTCTATGTAGGTGACGTACCGGACTTCGATGATGACGACAACGAGGTATTTCCTGAGTCTGTAATTGCGTTGGGGCTTGAGCAAGGCTATATGCGAGAGCACTTGCAAGATGTTATCGATTTGGCATACAAGCAGAAGCCAACGGCTTCAACTGAAGAGGTTGTTCGATGCTTGAACCACTACTCTAAGTACGATGATTTCCTAGACTTGTGCTGATCGATTGTTTGCGGGGCCGCGCGAGCGGCCCCTGTCTTCGAGGCGGGGCTGCATTATAACCGACACAGATACTATGACCCGAACAGCGGCCGGTTCGTCAGCAAAGACCCAATCGGGCTGGTGGGCGGGATAAACATATATCAATACGCGCCGAACCCGTTGGGATGGATTGATCCACTTGGCTTGGCGCGTTGTCTGACATCCCGAACTGCGCGCAGAGAAGCAATGAGGCAAGCAGGTATTCCGACGAGCCAACAACCAATCAGTCAGTCAAGAAATGCTTCTGGCTTAGAGTATCGATATGAGGTACCCCAGGCGGGCGGTGGAAAAATACAGGCGACTGTCCAGCAGCAGACGACGGATGTGAGCCATCAAGACGATCCTCATTGGGAGGCTGGCAAGGTAAAGATTGATCCGATTAGCGGCGAAACGCGGATGAATGATTATGGTCGGCCTAAGATAGACAATCCGAAAGGTAAAGCTTATTACGGGGATTGCTCATGAGCAAGCGCGGCGTGAATCAATACAGGAAGGATCTTCTTTACAGAAAAGTCGCAGGAAAAAAAATACTCAGTGACTATCTTGGGAAAGTGGAGTCTTTGTTCCCGGCTGAAGATCGACCGGAGATAGTTTCCCTGGAGGAAACGGATATTTTTTTGGAGCGATTTAAGGAAGAATCTACACGGTTACACCAAGAGGTTGGGCGAATTTCTAGGAGTGAACTTCACGCCGAACTCGTAGTCATGAAGGATCGTCGGGGCGATTTTTACGTTCTCATCGATGAAGATTGGAAGTACTGTGGAATGGTGCTCGTCAGAACCATGAAAGGCCTCAATGTAGACGTCGAGTTCGGCGACAAAATATTGAATGAAATTGTCTTTGTGTCTGCTGATATGTCATTCGCTATTGGTTTTGATTTCTTTGGTGTTGCAGATAAATATCTAATAGACATTAAGAGATGGCGAAAGAAATGACCCAAAAGCCGCGTAAACGACAATTGGTATGTGTGCTTGATTGAGGCTTGGCGTTCGGGTAGTCGTGATGGTAATATTGCCATATTCGAAGTGAGCGAGGAGATCGATTTGGCGTGCAAGCAGGAGTTAATCGCTTTATCGGGGATTTTATTCGATGCATGAGCCACTACGCTACGTGCGATGATTTTTTGGACTTGCATTGACGTCCCGTGGAAATGCTATGCAGCGGCCGCGTAAACGGTCACTGTTGTTTTTGGTACTTGAAAAGGTTGAGTAACGCACGCAGTACGATCCGGTCTAGCTGCGAATTTATTTAGAAGGCGCTCCAAGGATGGGCGTACGAGAATGGCGCGGAGATTGGCCTCTCGCGCCTTGGCAAGCCGGCCGACAACGCGAAGAACGAACCCTTCAACGGACGCTTTCGGGAGGAATGCCTCAACGCACATTAGTTCTTGTCGCTAGAGGACGCCAGACGCAAAATCGAAGTCTGGCGCGAGTACTATAACGAGGCGCGCCCTCACTCTGCGCTGCTGTGGATGACACCGGCGGAATTCGCCCGCCAGTGCACCGATGGGGCCGATCCGGCCCGCCCCGAAGAGCCGGAATTTTCCAACTAAGACCGGGACGGAAATTGGGCTAGCCTCACTGTTCTGCATACTACGGAAGTGCCACTTCCCGACGCGAATGCGGCGATCGCATATCAGCAGAAACAGATCGGGCGCGAGTTGGGTCAATATGATGAGAGATCGAATAGTTGCGTCGACCACGTAGCTAATGTATTGCGGGCTGGTGGCGAGAACGTTCCCTCGGGACCGTTGGGTCAGTCGAGGTATCTTACCCAACGTGGGTTTAAAATGAAGGTTAGATAATATGGCTCATGCGATATGCGAAAAACACGGCTCCCAACCTGCAGAGTTGGTGACCAAGAACGTGCTCGATATGATCAGGTCGGGCGCGAAGCCGGGCGCGGGGACAGTGTCTCCGATAACGTTGATTTATGAGGAGCTTGAATACCCCGGTTATGGTGTGACGGACGACCGGGCTGTTCTTCAACGTCTTGGCGGGAATTGGGAATCCACAAAAATGTGCAGGTTTACCGACGAGCACGCGATGGAGCAGGCGATAGGGCTATTTACTGCAGCTTGTGCCAAATGTTTGGCGGAAATACTGTGACACTCCATGCTGAAGCGACGAAAAAGATAGAAAACCCAAACCACAAATCTATCGTCGATCAAGCTGAATCGAGTTGGGGGATTGCGGGTGGCAGCTATGTAGTCGATCGAATCAGACGGTTTCCGGTGTGATGTGATCGGTGGTTCGCCGACCAAACCATTGGCGGCAATACCACACTGACCGCCGCCATGCTTGATCGCGTCGCGCTCCAGTTCCGCTTGCTCTAGCTCAGAGTAGGCGGTGACGGACAGAATCGGCAATGGCATGCCGATCTCGTTTGATCTAACGGCTGGCTCAGTTTGACAAGAGGCAATCCAACGCGGGAAATGGGTGCGCTCTCTTGCGGTCCGCTTTCCTGCACGTCGCACGGCGACGGGCATCGCTCCCGCTCGTCGTACTGGGGCTCGACCGGCTCGACCGCCTCGGCAAGCGCAATGGATGACTATCCTGCGCTTGACGATGTATATCGGAAAGCGGAGAGCTCGACCGACAACAACCGCCGATCCGCCTCGCGCCTCCGAAATTGGCATAATCACGGCTCGCTGCCGCGTGCGCTGCGACGCAGGCGCATTCGTTCCTGTGGCATCACCCGTCTTGCATCGACTTCAGCCTGGTTATAGCCGCAACCCCCATGCCGACCATCCCCGCGACCACCGCGTCGCTGAAACACATCCTCGAACACCCTGGCGATTTCCACGGATGGCTCTGCCTCCCGCAGACGCCATGGACCCTCGACACAGAGGCCGCATTCATCGAAGACGCCGCCAACACCGAAGCTGCTACGCCACCCACCACCGCCCCACACCCCGATTGGCGCGTGACCTTGAACAGCGCGACGATCGAGGACATCGTAATCAATGCGCATGACCAGGTCGACGAGCCGACCGCCACGCAGCTGTTCGACGCGTTCGTGTTCTACATCGACAACCAAGACTTCATCCTGCTCTGAAGCCACACGTCACACGCCACAGCAAAAAAGGACCGCCAAGCGGTCCTTTCTCATACAGCGTCAACGTCCGAACGACGCACAGCCCTCAAGGCAACGAAATCGTCAAATTCGCCGACTCCGGCCCGACCTTGATCACCTGCGAATAAGGCGCCAACGCCTGCAGCGTCTTGTCCTTGAGGTAGGCATTGAGCCCGAGATACCCGAGCAGGGCCACCAGCGCGAACACGGCCCCGATCGCCCAAACCGGCACCTCCCGCTTCAACCGGTGCGCGATCTGATCCGGCAGCGGCCAATGCGGCGCAAACGCGGCCCGCTTGCCCTTCATATGCGCGATCTCGTCGCCCAGCCGCGCGGTGAGATACGCGAGCTTCTCCGGCCCCTCGAGCAAATACTTTCCCTGGAACCCGAGCAGCAGGCACATGTGAAACACCTCGAGCGATTGCAACCGCGCTGCGCCCTGCGCGCGACATTCCTCGAGATACTGGAAGAATTTCTCGCCCGCGAGCTGCTCGCCGAACAGCACGAGCTGCAACGGCCGGCGCTCCCAGTCGGCGCGGATCTTGAACTGCGACGACAGCACCATTTCATCGACCGCCGCGCAATAGGCGAACTTCGCGCCATACACGTCTTCGGCAGCGATATTCAGCTTCTTCGCGCCGCGCTCGAAATCCGACAGGAATTCCTGGATCTTCGTGCTGAACTCGCTCGCGCTGTCCGGCTCGCGGCCGTTCTTCAGCAGGAACAGCATGAAGAACCCGTCGTACAGCAGATCGAGCAGCGAACGAGCCTGGAAAGCGGCGTCGGTGGACGCCGGCGTATGAATGGGGGCCGGCGCGTTGTCGCCGAACAGGGAAGGCGCGTAGCTCATGATGTGACCGCGATCAGTTCGAATTTCAGGTCATTGATGCCGGTCGGCGCATAGATCATCGCCGACTGGGCCTGCAGCATGCGCTCGTACAGCGCGCCGCGCGAATCAAGCTGGAAATAGCACGCGCCCGGCCGCACGGGGATCGCGGGCGGCACCTGCGGCGTGTACGACAGCCGCACGCCGGGCATCGCCGACAGCACGAGCTTGTCGACGTCGTCGGGCGCGCCGACCTTGAAGCGGGCCGGCACCGCATCGACGAGCTCGACGCTCGGCATGTCGGCGGACACTGCCAGGTAGAACTCGGTCTTGTCGTCGATCTTGCCGGAGTCGAGGCGGCCGAGGTGGAACGAAGGACGCACCTCGTCGAGCGTGATCGCGAAGTAGCGCGTCGAGATCACGGTGTCGAGCAGCTCGCGCAGCATCAGATCGAGACGCGCGAAGCTCGGCCCCGGATCGTCATGGCGATACACGGGCAGGTCGGTGAGCGTGTAGCCCTTCGAGAACGTCATCAGCTGCCCCGCGAGGCGCAGCAGCTCCTGGAACAGCCGCTCCGGATGCAGCGCCGCGTGCTGATGCAGATGCGCGAGCGTCGCGAACGCGGCGTTCGCGGTGTGCAGCAGCCAGAACGACGCGATGTCGCCCGAGCGGAACTCGATGATGTTCTTCGACGGCTCGCGATGAAAACCGTACAGCGCGTTGACCTTCGCCTGCAGCGCATCGACGAGCTGGCGCAGCCGCTGGTGCAGGATCGGCGACGCCTCGATCGCAAGGCATGGCGGCACGAAGTTGTCGTCGATCTCGAAGCCGGACGTCGCGGTGCGGCGCACGCGCACGAGCGGCACGGACAGCAGCTGGTCGCGCGGTTCGCTGTGTGCGATCAGCTTGACCTGGGTCTTCAGGAACGTGATGTCGGCTTCGGCGGCGTCGGTGAAGTTGTCGGCGACGCTCGTCTGCTCGCTGACGAAACGCGTCGTGAAGCCGGCGGCCGGATCATCGCTGTAGTTGGTGCCGTTCTCGCGCAGCGGATGCAGCGCGAGGTAGAACACGAATTCGTTGATGCCGTCGGGCAGCGTGTCCAGCGCGATCGGCGGCGGCAGATCGTCGGCCTGCGGCGCCGCGTACAGCGCGCCGTCCGGGAACACGAGCGCGAGTTCGGCCACGCGCAGCACGTTGCTGCCGAGCGCATCGCGGTCGATGCGCACGGAACGCACGCCCCAGTTATACGGCTGGATCGCCTGGATCGATTCGAACAGGCGCGCCTCGTGATAGGCGTCCTGCCGCTGGAAGTGTTGAGGCCGGAGGAACAGCCCTTCCCCCCAAAGCACCTTGGCCGAATAACTCATGTCAAATCCGGTTAATGTGGCGTTGCGATGTAATCGATTTGGTCGTGCCCGAATTTAATCGCCAATTTGTTAACTCTTGTTAATTGACATTCGTGCGTCATGTTTAACCGCAGGTGACCGACGACAGCATATTCAGCGGCTGCGAAGGCGCACCCTGTTGCGGTGCGATGACGGAGCCATCGGTGACGGTCATCGCGCAATTATGCAGGCCGATGATTATGCCGGATTTCTCCGACTTCGCCGGGTCGAACGTCAGTTTCCATCGCTGGATGGCGGGATCGCGGAACAGCGCGACGATGCCGAATGCCTGCGCTTCGCGCGAAACCTTTTCGGTTGCCGTATAGCGCTGACCCGGAATCAGCGTGATTTCGCGCACGTTCAGCAGATCGGCGCCCAGTGCGGCCTTTTCCTTGGTCGGATCGGTGAATGCGTCGAACGGCGCCTGCTGGAACGAAGTCGGATCCTTCAGCGCGTAGAGCCTCACCACCAATGCGAGCGGCTTGTGATCGTTCGCGGCGTTGAGGTTCGGCGCGGCCGCGAGCGTGAGCCCGATGTTGCGCGGCGGCTTCTGCGCGTCGGGCAACTCGGGCTTGCCGACGCCCGCGGCCTGCATCACGGCGCTCGCGGCGGAGCCAAGCAACGGGGCGGCCGCGCATCCGGCCAGAAGCGCGCAGACAAGCAGCGGCAACGCAAAGCGAATCATGGACGATCTCATCGTGTTTCCGGCGTGCCGCCTTTAACTCCCCTGTCAAAACTGCCGGGTATTTCCGCGTTGGCCGCGAATGCCCGGCTTATCTGCCGCCCAACTATCAAGCACGCGTGCGCTGCATCGCGCCCCCGGAAATTTTTGCCGTCGGGCGTTCGGTGCGCCGCGGGGCAAGTAAAACTTGCGCATTCCTGTCCGCGACAAAGCCGCCGCCAAGGGGCTTCCAGTCGCGTTTCGACGGGGTAGCGCACGATTTTAAAAGGAATTACTCTGCACGCAGCGATTGAATTATGAAAAATTGATCGGTACTATACCCGCGCGCTTCGTGCAAAGCAAAAGAACCAGATTCTCAACGATTTTAATACTCACGCGCCGGTGGATATAACGATGAAAGACCGTCTCTTCGCAAAACTTTCTGGGGTAGTGCTGGCTTGCGGCGTGATCGCCGGTTGTGCGAGCCAGCCGCCGGCGCCGCCGACCGCCGAGGTGTTCAACAAGTCGCTGGCCGATGCGGACGCCGTCGCGAAGGCGGGGGATCAGGACAAGGCGCTCGGCCTGTACCAGCAGCTCGCGAAGTCGGACCCGACGCGCGAGGAACCGTGGTCGCGCATCGCACAGATCCAGTTCGCACAGAACCACTATGGCCAGGCGATCGTCGCCGCGCAGGAAGCACTGCAGCGCGATGCGACGGACCGCCAGGCGAAGAGCGTGCTCGCGGTCGCGGGCCTGCGGATCGCGACGCAGTCGCTCGGCGAACTGCGTCAGGATGCGTCGCTCGCCGGCGACGCGAAGTCGGACGCGCAGGCGCTCGCGAAGCAGCTGCGCGACACGCTCGGCGAATCGGCGCTGTTCCCGCCCGAGCAGCGTACCGTGAAGACGCGTACGGCGCGCCGCCCGGTGCATCGTCCGAAGGCAGGTGCGGCACCGGCCGCCGAAGCCGCGACGACCACGCCGGCGCCCGCTGCCGCGCCGCAGGCCGCGGCGCCGCAAAAGGGTGGCGCCGACCCGTTCAGCGCGCTGCGCTGAGCCGAACGCAACTGACGCGATAACCACAACTAACCTGGGAGCCGTCGAGATGGCCAAGAAAGAAAGCATTCAGAAGAGCTTGCAGAAGATACGGCCGCCGCGCGTCCAGCTGACCTACGAGGTCGAGAAGGGCGATGCGATCGAGGTGAAGGAGCTGCCGTTCGTCGTCGGGGTCGTCGGCGATCTGGCGGGCCAGTCGGAGGTCGAGCAGCCGAAGCTGCGCGACCGCAAGTTCGTCAACATCGACCGCGACAACTTCGACGACGTGATGAAGGCGATCGAGCCGCGCGCCGCGTTCCAGGTGGAAAACCGCCTGAGCCCGGAAGGCGGCAAGTTCGCGGTCGACCTGAAGTTCCGTTCGCTGTCGGATTTCAGCCCTGACGAAGTCGTCGAACAGGTCGAGCCGCTGCGCCGCCTGCTCGAGGCGCGCTCGAAGCTCGCCGACCTGCGCAACAAGCTCGCGGGCAACGACAAGCTCGAGGACCTGCTGTCCGAGGTGCTGAAGAACACGCAGCAGCTGCAGGAGCTCGCGAAGGGCACGGGCAGCGACAAAGACGGCGAATGACGACGGAGTGTTGAGATGAACCAGCAAACGGCTGCGGCCCAAGCGAGCGGCGCGGAATACGCCGCCGGGACTTCGCTGCTCGACGAAATCGTCGAGAAGAGCAAGGTCGCGAAATCCGATTCCGAACATGCGCGCGCGAAGGACCTGATCGGCGAACTCGTGCACCAGGTGCTCGACGGCACGGTGATCGTGTCGGACAACCTGTCGGCGACGATCGACGCGCGTGTCGCGGAGCTCGACCGACTGATCTCCACGCAGCTGTCGGCGGTGATGCACGCGCCGGAATTCCAGCGCCTGGAAAGCACGTGGCGCGGGCTGGACTATCTGGTCAAGGAAAGCAACACCGGCCAGACGATCAAGATCAAGGCGCTGCACGCGCCGAAGCGCGACCTCGTGCGCGACTTCAAGGGCGCGAGCGAGTTCGACCAGAGCGCGCTGTTCAAGAAGGTCTACGAAGAGGAGTTCGGCACGTTCGGCGGCTCGCCGTTCGGTGCGCTGATCGGCGATTACGAGATCTCCCGGCAGCCGGAAGACCTGTACTTCATCGAGCAGATGTCGCACGTCGCGGCGGCCGCGCACGCGCCGTTCATCGCGTCGGCGTCGCCGGAGCTGCTCGGCCTCGAGTCGTTCGCCGATCTCGGCAAGCCGCGCGATCTCGCGAAGGTGTTCGACACGGTCGAATATGCGAAGTGGAAGTCGTTCCGCGATTCCGAGGATTCGCGCTACGTCGGGCTTACGCTGCCGCGCTTCCTCGGCCGCCTGCCGTTCAATCCGAAGGACGGCCAGACCGCCGAGCGCTTCAACTTCGTCGAAGACGTCGACGGCACCGAACACGACAAGTACCTGTGGTGCAACGCCGCGTGGGCGTTCGCCGCGCGGCTGACGGCCGCATTCGACGACTTCGGCTGGTGCGCGGCGATCCGCGGCGTCGAAGGCGGCGGCCTCGTCGAGGATCTGCCGACGCACACGTTCAAGACCGACGACGGTGAAGTCGCGCTGAAGTGCCCGACCGAAATCGCGATCACCGATCGCCGCGAGAAGGAGCTGAGCGACCTCGGCTTCATCCCGCTCGTGCATTGCAAGAATTCCGATTACGCCGCGTTCTTCGCCGCGCAGTCGGTGCAGAAAGCGAAAAAATACAGCACCGACAGCGCAAACGCGAACGCCGTTCTTTCCGCGCAGCTTCAGTACATCTTCTCGGTATCGCGCGTCGCGCACTACCTGAAGGCGATGATGCGCGACAAGATCGGCAGCTTCGCATCGGCGCAGAACGTGGAAACATTCCTCAACCGGTGGATTTCGCAATACGTGCTGCTCGACGACAACGCGACGCAGGAGCAGAAGGCGCAATTCCCGCTGCGCGAGGCTTCCATACAAGTGTCGGAGATTCCGGGCAAGCCGGGCTCGTATCGTTCGGTCGCGTTCCTGCGTCCGCACTTCCAGCTCGACGAACTCTCGATTTCTCTGCGACTTGTCGCTGATCTGCCCAAATCGGCAAATTCATAAGCGAGCAAAATCGCCCGGGCGGGCCGCCTGGGTAGGACGTTAAAACCACCTCTTTGGGGAGTAGAAGGACCATGCTACACATTCACCTGCAGTTTGGCAGTCCCGCAATCAAGGGCGAGTCCGCGGACAAGGATCATCAGGGCTGGCTCGAACTGAAGTCGTGGGACCACTCGATCGTGCAGCCGCGCTCGGCAACGGCGTCGTCGGCCGGCGGCCTCACGCAAACGCGCTGCGAACACGGTGACATGGTGTTCTCGAAGGAAATCGATTCGTCGAGCCCGCTGCTGTATCAGCACGCATCGGGCGGCACGACGTTCGACGAAGTGACGATCCACTTCTCGCGCGCGGACGGCGAAGGCAAGCGCGTGCAGTATCTGGAAATCAAGCTGAAGTACGTGATCATCTCGAGCATCGCGCCGAGCGTCCGCGAGGAAGGCCTGCCGATCGAGACGTTCTCGCTGAAGTACGCAGCCGTGCAGTGGAAGCAGACCCAGCAGAAGATCGGCGGCAACCAGGGCGGCAACACGCAAGGCGCCTGGAGCCTGACGAAGAACGACAAGACCTACGCGGTCTAAGGTCGGTTGCGGCAACGGGGCGCTCGGCGTCCCGTTGCCGTTTTCGCTGTGCAGGCCGGCCGATGAAACGATTCGAACCGAGTTTTCTCGACAAGCTGTTCGACGACGAACCGCACCTGCCGGCGACGGCTGCGATGCGGCAATTGTCGCTGGACGAGCTGAAGAACACGGTCGCCCGCGACGTCGAGGCGATTCTCAACACCCGTATCGCACACACCGAAATCGAGCTCGAGGCGCTGCCGGAATGCCAGAAATCGGTGTTGACCTACGGGCTGAACGATTTCGCGGGGCTGAGCCTCGCGAGTCACTACGACCGCGCGTTCATCTGCAAGTCGATCCAGCAGGCCATCGCGCGCCACGAGCCGCGGCTGCAGCAGGTCAAGGTGACGTTCGAGCTGAACGAGCAGTCGACCAACGCGCTTTACTTCGCGATCCAGGCGCTGCTCGTCGTGCATCCGGCCGAGGAGCCGGTGAGCTTCGACGCGATGCTGCAGCCGTCGACGCTGCAGTATTCGGTCACGCGCGCACGCGCGGCCAGAATGCCGTAAATCAAGCCGCCGAGCGGGCCGGACCGCCCGGTGGCGGAACAGGGTCCGGCAGGAAATATTGAGGTTCGGGGTCGTCGATGGAAGAATTGCTGCCGTATTACGAGCGCGAATTATCGTTTTTGCGGCGCTATTCGCGGGATTTCGCCGAACGCTATCCGAAGATCGCGGCGCGGCTCGCGCTGTCCGGCGAGCATTGCGAGGATCCGCACGTCGAGCGGATGATCGAGTCGTTCGCGCTGCTCGGCGCGCGCATCAACAAGAAGCTCGACGACGACTACCCGGAATTCACCGAAGCGCTGCTGGAAGTGCTGTATCCGCACTACCTGCGGCCGTTCCCGTCGTGCTCGATCGCGCAGTTCACGCCGGCGTCGCCCGGCCAGCAGACGGAGCCGGTCGTGATCGAGCGCGGCACCGAGCTGAAGAGCCGGCCGATCCGCGGCGTGCAGTGCCGGTTCCGCACCGCGTACGACGTGACGCTCGCGCCGATCCGCATCTCGGAGGCGCGCTACACGCCGGTCGCGCTCGCGCCGAGCGCGACGGTGCTGCCGTCCAACGCGACGGGCGTGATCTCGATCACGTTCGAATCGCTCGCCGCGCAGCTCGATCTCGGCGCGCTGAAGCTGCCGACGCTGCGCGCGCACCTGCACGGCGAGCAGTCGTTCGTCGCCGCGCTGACCGACTGCCTGTTCGTGAACGTGCTCGGCGCATACGTCGAGCCCGAGCGCAACGGCCGCTGGACCGCGCTGCGCAAGCTGCCGATCGCGCACGCCGGCTTCGACGAGGACGACGCGCTGATCGACTACCCGGCGAAGTCGCACCCTGCGTATCGGCTGCTCACCGAGTATTTCGCGTTCCCCGACAAATTCGATTTCGTCGATTTCGACGTCGCGGCGATCGCGCGCGCGGCCGGCCGCTGCCAGCGCGCGACGCTGCATCTCGTGCTGCAGGACGTGCGCAGCGATTCGCACGTCGCACGCCTGCTCGAACTGCTGACGGCGAGCCATTTCCGGCTGTTCTGCACGCCGATCGTCAACCTGTTCCGCCAGCACGGCGAGCCGATCCGCATCACGCACCGCGCGGTGTCGTATCCGGTGATCGCCGAGGCGCGCCGCGCGTTCGCGTACGACGTGTATTCGATCGACTCGGTGAAGCTCGTCCGTCAGCAGGCGCACGAGGAATCGGTGATCGAGTTCCGGCCGTTCTATTCGCTGCATCACGGCGAAGCGGCGCGCATCGGCCATTACTGGTTCGCACGCCGCAACGACTGGGTCGCGCAGAAAAGCCCCGGCTACGAAACCGAGATCTCGATCGTCGACATCGACTTCGAGCCGACCTCGCCGCAGACCGACACGCTGAGCCTCGACCTCACGTGCACGAACCGCGACCTGCCCGCGATGCTCGCGTTCGGGCTCGAAGGCGGCGATCTGTTCCAGGAAGGCGGCGCGCAGACGAGCGGCATCTCGATGCTGCGGCGCCCGACGCAGAGCGTGCGCTTCGAGCGCGGCCGCGCCGCGCACTGGCGGCTGGTGTCGCATCTCGCGCTGAACCACGTGTCGCTCGTCGCGCACGGACTCGCGCCGCTCAAGGAAATGCTGACGCTGTACGACCTGCGGCGCACCGCCGTGTCGATGCGCCAGATCGACGGCCTCGTCGGCGTCGAGCAGCGCGGCGCCGTGCAGTGGCTGCCCGGCAAGCCGTTCGCGACTTTCGTGCGCGGCATCGAAGTGCGTCTCACGATCGACGAGGAGCATTTCGTCGGCGCGAGCCTCGCGTCGTTCGTGCGCGTGCTCGACAGCTTCTTCGGGCTGTACGTCCATCTCAACAGTTTCGTTCAATTGGTCGTCGTGTCGAAGCGCACCGGCGAGGAGATCATTCGATGCAAGCCCCGAACCGGCGAATCGATCCTGGCGTAGTCGACGCGCTGCTCGACGAGCCGCACCGCTTCGAGTTCTTCCAGGCGGTGCGCGTGCTCGAAGGGCTGTTCGCGCGGCAGGCGTCGGATGCGCCCGGCGCGTGGCGGCAAGGCGACGTCGTCGCGCAGCGCATCGGATTCCGCAACACGATCTCACTCGGCTTCCCGCCGAGCGAGATCGAACGCGCGCGCTCGTTCGACGACGACGGCACGCCGCTCGATTCGGGTGACGCGCGCGGCGCCGCGCTTGCGGCCGGCGAGCTCGGCCGCGTCGAGCTGACGCCCGCGTTCTTCGGGCTGCTCGGCGGGCAGGGCGCGCTGCCGCTGCATTACACCGAGCAGATCGTCGCGCGCGAGCACCTGAAGCGCGACCACGCGGCACGCGCGTTCTTCGACGTGTTCTCGAACCGCGCGACCGCGCTGTTCTACGCGGCGTGGAAGAAATACCGGCTGCCGTTCCACTACGAGCTCGACCGCGACGAGCGCTATCTGCCGCTACTGCTCGCGATCGCCGGCGTGCCGAGCGACGAGGTACGCGACAGCCTCGCGGCCGGCCCCGGCGGGGTGCTCGACGAGGCCGTTGCCGGCTATGCGCTGGCCGCGCGGCACCGGCCGATGTCGGCCGCCTACCTGCAGCGCACGCTGTCCGACTACTTCCGCGTGCCGGTAAAGATCGGCCAGTTCGTCGGCAAGTGGTACGACGTGCCGCCCGACCAGCTGAGCGTGCTCGGCGAGGTCAACGCGGTGCTCGGCGCGACGGCGCTCGTCGGCGAGCGCGTATGGCAGCGCGACATGCGCGCGCGGATCGTCGTCGGTCCGCTGTCGAAGCGCGATTACGAAGCATTCCTGCCCGGCGGCCCGCAGGCCGTCGCGCTCGAACGGATGTTGACGCTGCTCGCCGGCGTCACGCTCGAATACGAGGTCAAGCTCGTGCTGAAGCGCACCGAAGTCGGTGCAAGCGTGCTCGGCGCGGGCTCGCGACTCGGCTGGGACGCGTTCCTCTGCACGCGCGACGCGGACGAGGACCGCTCCGACGCCCGCTACGAACTGCACGTGATTCACTGATTCCGAACGACAAAAACACGCAATCGAACCTGAGATCGACGCCATGAGCACGCCTCTGAAGACCCTGATCACGAAACTGAATCCGCTGTGCCGGCACGCGACCGAGCGTGCGGCGAGCGCGTGCCTGACGCGCGGCCATTACGAGGTCGATCTCGAACATCTGTTCATCGCGTTGCTCGACGAAGCGACGGGCGATCTGCCGCTCGCGCTGCGCGCGAGCCGCGTCGATGCGCATGCGCTGCGCGCCGATCTCGAGCGCGAGCTCACGCGGCTGAAGACCGGCAACACGCGCACGCCGGTGTTCTCCGTGCATCTGATCGCGCTGTTCGAGCAGGCGTGGCTGATCGCATCGCTCGATTCGCAGCTGGGCCGCATCCGTTCGGGACACCTGCTGCTCGCGCTGCTGACCGCGCCCGATCTCGCGCAGTTCGCGCAGCGGATGTCGCCGCAGTTCGCGGAAATGAACGTGACGGACCTGAAGCACAAGTTCGACGAGATCATGGCCGGTTCGAGCGAAGCCGAGCCGCGCCAGGCGGACGACGAAGGCAGCGATGTCGGGCCGGCCGCCGACGGCGCGGCACCCGCGGCCGGCCCGTCGAAGACGCCCGCGCTCGATACGTACACGACCAACCTCACGCAGCGTGCGCGCGACGGCAAGATCGACCCGGTGATCGGCCGTGAAGCGGAGATCCGCCAGGCGATCGACATCCTGATGCGCCGCCGCCAGAACAACCCGATCATGACCGGCGAGGCCGGCGTCGGCAAAACGGCCGTCGTCGAGGGCCTCGCGCTGCGGATCGCGGCCGACGACGTGCCGCCGCCGCTGCGCGGCGTCGCGCTGCACGTGCTCGACATGGGGCTGCTGCAGGCCGGCGCGAGCGTGAAGGGCGAGTTCGAGAACCGGCTGAAGAGCGTGATCGACGAGGTGAAGAAAAGCGCGCATCCGATCATCCTGTTCATCGACGAGGCGCACACGATCATCGGCGCGGGCGGCCAGGCCGGCCAGAACGACGCGGCGAACCTGCTGAAGCCGGCGCTTGCGCGCGGCGAGCTGCGCACGATCGCCGCGACGACGTGGAGCGAATACAAGAAGTACTTCGAGAAAGATGCGGCACTGGCGCGGCGTTTCCAGGTCGTGAAGGTCGAGGAGCCGAGCGAGCCGCTCGCGGCCGCGATGCTGCGCGGGATGGCCGGGCTGATGGAGAAGCACTTCAACGTGCGGATCCTCGACGACGCGATCACCGAGGCCGTGCGCCTGTCGCATCGCTACATCAGCGGCCGCCAGCTGCCGGACAAGGCGATCAGCGTGCTCGACACCGCGTGCGCGAAAGTGGCGCTCGCGCACAGCGCGACGCCGGCGGCGATCGACGACACGAAGAAACGCATCGAGCGCATCGATGCGGAAATCGCGTCGCTCGAGCGCGAAGCGGCAGGCGGCGCGGCGCACGACGAGCGGCTCGGCGAGCTGCGCGGCGCGCGCGACACCGCGCTCGCGCAATTGAGCGAAGACGAAGCGCGCTACGAAGCCGAACGCGCGATCGTCGCCGAGATCACCGCGCTGCGCGAGACGCTCGACCGCGCGCGCGGTCCGTCGGACGACGGCGAGCCGGTCGACGTGCCGGCCACGCGCGAGAAGCTCGCGGAGCGCGTCGCGGCGCTGCAAGCGCTGCAGGGCGGCGAGCCGATGGTGCCGCTGCAGGTCGATGGCCATGTCGTCGCCGAGATCGTCGCCGCGTGGACGGGCATTCCGCTCGGCCGGATGGTGAAGGACGAGATCGATACCGTGCTGAACCTGCAGCCGCTGCTCGCCGCACGCGTGATCGGCCAGGACCATGCGCTCGAAGCGATCGCGCAGCGCGTGCGCACCGCGACCGCGAACCTCGAGGATCCGAACAAGCCGCGCGGCGTGTTCATGTTCGTCGGGCCGTCGGGCGTCGGCAAGACCGAGACGGCGCTTGCGCTGGCCGACATCCTGTACGGCGGCGAGCGCAAGATGGTCACGATCAACATGAGCGAGTACCAGGAAGCGCACAGCGTGTCCGGCCTGAAGGGCTCGCCGCCGGGCTACGTCGGCTACGGCGAGGGCGGCGTGCTGACCGAGGCCGTGCGCCGCAATCCGTATTCCGTCGTGCTGCTCGACGAAGTCGAGAAAGCGCATCCGGACGTGCTCGAGATGTTCTTCCAGGTGTTCGACAAGGGCACGATGGACGACGCCGAAGGGCGCGAGATCGACTTCCGCAACACGCTGATCATCCTGACGTCGAACGTCGGGTCGGCTGCCGTGATGCAGGCGTGCCTGAACAAGCCGGCCGACGAGCTGCCCGATCCCGACGCGCTCGCCGACGCACTGCGCCCGCAACTGTACAAGACCTTCAAGCCGGCGTTCCTCGGCCGGATGAAGGTCGTTCCGTACTACCCGATTTCCGACGACGTGCTGGCCGAGATCATCGAGCTGAAGCTTGAACGGATCCGCCGCCGCATTGACGCGAATCACAAGGCCGCGTTCGAGTGGGACGAATCGCTCGTCGATGCGGTGCTCGCGCGCTGCACCGAAGTCGATTCGGGCGCCCGCAACGTCGACCACATCCTGAACGGCACGCTGCTGCCGGAGATCGCGGGCCACGTGCTCGGCCGGATCGCCGACGGCGCGGCGATCGCGCGCATCGCCGTGCGCGCGGACGAGGCAGGCGAATTCGCGTACATCGTCGAATGAGCGCGGCCGTGCAACACGTATTGATGAACTGACCGAACCATGCCGATCAATCTCCCCGAGCTGCTGACGCCGATCAGCGATGCGTCGCCCAGTGGCGACGACCTGCTGTTCTCGAACGAATTCGACGCGATCCAGGAGGCGCGGCGCCACGACGATCCGACGCTCGACCAGGGCGAATGGGTGACCGAGATCAAGGAGGCCGACTGGGGCTTCGTCGTCGATCAGGCGGGCGAGCTGCTGCGCACGCGCACGAAGGACCTGCGGCTCGCCGTGTGGCTGACCGAGGCGCTCGCGCTCGAGGACGGCATCACCGGCCTCACCGAAGGCTATGCGCTGCTGGAAGGCCTGTGCCGCGACTACTGGGACACCGTGCATCCGCTGCCGGAGGGCGACGACGTCGAATACCGGCTCGGCAACGTGGCGTGGCTGTCCGGGCGCACCGCCGAACTGCTGCGCGGCATTCCGGTGACGGACGGCGCGTCGACCGCGTTCACCACGCTCGACTGGGAGGTCGCGCAGCACGTCGCGCAGGCCGTGAAGCGCGACCCCGATCACGCCGACGACATCGCGCGCGGCAAGCCGTCGGTCGAGCAGGTCGACGCGTCGCGACGCATGACGCCGATCGCGTTCTACACGACGCTGCTCGCGAACCTGAAGGCGTTCGAATTCGCGCTCGACGCGTTCGAGGAACGGCTCGTCGAACGCGCGGGCGACTCCGCGCCCAGCTTCCGCCAGACCCGCGACGCGTTCGAGACCGTATACCGGCTCGTCGAGCGCTTTGCGCGCGAGCAGGGTTATACCGGCAGCGCACCGCAGGCGCCGTCGGCGCCAGTGGCGCAGCCCGAGCGCGTCGAGCCGAGCTTCGGCGACGCGTTCAACCAACAGGAGACCCATGTGCAGCCGCAGACCGCTCCGCGTGCGCCGGTGACGCAGATGATCGCCGGCATCCAGAACCGTGCGCAGGCCGTCGACCAGTTGCGTGCGGTCGCGCGTTACTTCCGTCAGACCGAGCCGCACAGCCCGGTCGCGTATCTCGCGGACAAGGCCGCCGAATGGGCCGACATGCCGCTGCACAAGTGGCTCGAGAGCGTCGTGAAGGACGATGGATCGCTGTCGCATATCCGCGAGCTGCTCGGAGTGAGGCCCGACGAGCAGTCGTGAGCGACGGCGTTTTGACCTGAGAGCGCGGGCCCGGCGGGTTCGCGATGAACGAGAAGAAGGGTGACGCATGAACGTGACCGAACTGGCGCAGGCGATCCGCGGTGGCCTGATTCAGCAGGACCGCCTGCTGAAGACGGACATCCCGTCGCTGCCGAACAATGCGCTCGTGCCGCGCCGCGCGGTGACGCGGTCCGAGCTCGGCCGCGATTTCAGCGTGGTGCTCGACCTGGTGTCCACCGCGAGCGACGTCGAGCTCAAGACGCTGATCGCGCAGCCGATCACGCTGTGGATCCAGCAGGCGGACAAGTCGTATCTGCCGATCAACGGATATGTGCATACGGCGCGGCGGCTCGGCGCCGACGGCAGCCTGTCGAGCTACCAGTTGAGCTTCGCATCGTGGCTGCACTTCCTCAGGTTCCGCAGCGACATGCGCTACTGGCAGGACCAGCCCGTCGACGCGATCCTCGCCGACGTGTTCGACATGCATCCACAGGCCCGCGGCCAATACCGGTTCGCGCTGTCGAAACCGTTGCCGTCGCGGTCGTACTGTCGCCAGAGCGAAACCGACTGGAATTTCGTGCATCGGCTGATGGAGGACGAAGGGCTGTTCGGCTTCTGGCGGCACGGTGAAGACGGGAAGTCGCATACGTTCGTGATCACCGATGATCTGCATGCGGTCGATGCGCTGTCGCCGAATACGGTGTCGTTCGACCGACAGGGCAGCCGCACCGAAACCGGCGGCTTCACGCAATGGGCCGCATCTCGAACGCTGCAGAGCACGCAGCACACGACGCGCACGTTCGACTACAAGTCGCCTTCGTCGGCAGGAAATCCGAACGGCACGTCGTTGCCGACCAAGGCAGGCCAGGGCGACCTGCCGGCGCAGGCGGAAATCTACGAATACACCGGCGCATACACGTATCCGGGCCAGGACCGCGGCGAACATCTGTCGAAGATTCGCCTCGAGGAGTGGGAGTCGCGCGCGAAGCGCTTCTTCGGCGTGGGTGCCGTGCGCGGCATCGATGCCGGCCGGCGCTTCACGCTGGCCGACCATCCCGAGCACGATCGCGATGCGGCGAGCGACCGCGAGTTCGCGGCCATCGGCGTCACGCGTTACATCGAGAACAATCTGCCGGTTTCTCAGCACGAAGCGAGTTTCCCGCATAGCCTGCAGGACCAGCTCGCGCAGGTGAAGGCCGGTCACGGGAAAGCGGCTGCGTTCGAGGTCGGGCATGACGACGGCTCGGCCGGGTTCTATCTCGTCGAGGTCGAAGCGCAGCGCGCGAGCGTGCCGTATCGCAGCCCGTTCGAACATCGCAAGCCGGCGATGCAGCTCGAGACGGCGATCGTCGTCGGCCCCAAGGGCGAAGAGGTTTATACGGACGAACTGAACCGGATCAAGGTGATGTTCGTGTGGGACCGGCAGAGCGAAGGCCGCGAGACCGCATCGTGCTGGATGCGCGTCGTGCAGTCGGATACCGGCGGCGGCTACGGCGCCGTGCATATTCCGCGCGTCGGCGAGGAAGTGCTGGTGGGCTACATCGGCGGCGACTGCGACCGGCCGATCGTCATGCACCGCGTGTACAACGGCGCCGCCAAGCCGCAATGGCATAGCGACGGGATCCTGTCGGGCTTCCGGTCGAAGGAGTATGCAGGATCGGGGCACAACGAGATGGTGCTCGACGACGCCACCGGGCAGAACCGCGCGCGGCTGTTCAGCAGCAGCGCGAATTCGCTGCTTCATCTCGGCTATCTGATCGAGCAGAACGGCAATACGCGCGGCGCGTATCTCGGTTCAGGTTTCGATCTGCGTACCGATGCGTATGGCGCGATGCGTGCGGGCCAGGGGCTGTACGTGACGACGCATCCGAAGCAGGCGAACAGCCAGCCGCTCGACGTGAGCGACGCGAAGCAGCAGTTGGCCAACGCCGAAGGGCTGATCGAGTCGATGTCGCAGGTCAGCGAGATGCATCGGGCGGAGAGTCTCGGCACCGGGCGCGATGCGCTGAAGCAGTTCGGCGATGCGACGCAGAACAGCGTGGCGGGGGCGACGGCGGGCGGCGGCAGGACCGGCGGTGGCGGGACGGGGAACGCGAACGCGTTCAAGGAACCGGTGATGCTGTTCGCGGGCCCCGCGGGGATCGGGGTGGCGTCGCAGCAGTCGGTGCATCTGGCGAGCGAGCAGCAGACGAATATCGTTAGTGGGCAGAGTACGCATGTCGCCAGCGGGAAATCGCTGGTGGCGAGTGTCAAGGAGAAGCTCAGCCTATTCGCGCAGAACGCCGGGATGAAGCTCTTCGCCGGGAAGGGCGCGGTGGAGATTCAGGCGCAGAACGACAACGTCGAAATGATCGCGCAGAAGACGGTGAAACTGCTGTCCGCGACCGCAACGGTCGAAGGCGTCGCGAAGGAGGAGATTCTGCTGACGTCGGGCGGTGCGTATGTCCGAATCAAGGGAGGCAACATCGAGATTCATGCGCCGGGCAAGATCGACGTGAAGGGCGGGCAGCACGCGTTCAGCGGGCCGACGAGCATGCACAAGACGTTCAAG
Source organism: Burkholderia latens (assembly GCF_902499045.1). Taxonomy (GTDB): domain Bacteria; phylum Pseudomonadota; class Gammaproteobacteria; order Burkholderiales; family Burkholderiaceae; genus Burkholderia; species Burkholderia latens. The sequence goes on from NZ_CABVPL010000008.1 coordinate 123,146, forward strand.
GCGGAAGGCAAGAAGGCGGATATGCGGATCCGCTACGTGGATGCCGATGGCAACGTGCCGCACGGGGAGCCGATCAAGTTCACGTCCGAGGACGGGACCGAGCATAGCGTTGCGCTGGACGCGGAAGGCAAGGCGGAATTGAAGAACATCGATTTTGACGAGTTCGTGGCCAATCAGGTCAAGCGGATGGGAGAGTGAACATGGGTGGCAAGGCGCTTGTTCAACATCAGGTTTGTATCGATCTGCCGGGGGAGCCGGTCAGTTGCTGGGCCGAGACAGACATCACGGTGCTGTTGCGCAAGCATCGGGATGTCATTTTTGATCTTCACATAAGCAAGGGCGCGACTTACACCCTCGAGGCGCCGGAAGACTGGATTTATGACGTCGTGCAAAAGAAGCGCGTCAAGCGAGGGCGCTTCTCGGACGGCCAGCGTTATCACGTCTGGATCGGGCGCGATTTCAAGGGTGAGTTGGTGCTCAAGCGCGATGGGAAGGTGTTTCAACGGTATTCAATGCTCCAGTTTGGCTTGATTGACGCCAGCTCCGATCCGAAGGTGAAGCCGGAACCGATCATCATTGCAATGAATATCAACACGCCGACGAGCCGGCCCCCTTTTGCTGCGACGCAAGTGAGGCCGCTCGGCATGTCGATTGGCTCAAATTCGGGAGGAGCGCTGCTTCGGTCGCTGCAGGCGTCTGAGCCCTCTGACCCGCTCTCTCTCGGACAAATAGGAGCATTTCCTCTACCCATCAAGCTGAGTCAGGATGCCGATGTTACCGCGACGCAGTACTCTCACGTAATCGAAGTCAATCTCGCGGCGGTTCCACGCGAAATCTTAGATATGCTGTCGTCAGGAGGCGCGGAGGAAACCGCAATTGATCCAAACAAGATTGCGACACGCAACTGGCTGACGGCTCAACTTGCCGGAGTTGCTGCGTTCCTCAACGACAACAAAAAATGGGCAGACGAGCTTTGGTCGCAAAAATTTCGATTAGTGAAAGTCGTTCATAAGAATGCTGGGGAGAAATGGTACGTCGTGTTCTCCGGCAACCAGAAGCTGCGTCAGCTTATGTCGGCAGCGCGATATGGTGTGCAGCATGAAAAGGTGCTGACAATCGCAGGAGGCGCCGGCAACGCCGCGTCACGCGCCGCCGCCGCCAAGGAGGCCGTCAAAGGTGCATTCAAAAAGGCGGGGCGGATTGCGGTCGTGTTCACGATTGCGTTGGACATTGCCGAATGGCTGCGCGACTACGAGCAGATCGATCATGAAGGCAAGCGCCGTAAACATGTCTCCGATCTGCTTGCGAAGATTTTTATTGATGTTACCAAGGCTGGATTGAATGCGGCCGTGACATCGATTGTGATCGGTCTGATTGTCGGATTCTTCGGTACTGCCGGTTTGCCCGTTTGGGGAATCGTGGTTGGCACCATCGTCGTTGCGTGTGCGGTGGGGTACGGTGTGGATTATTTAGACAAGAAGGCCCGTGCGTCCGAGATCGTTACTGCCGGCTTTAAATGGCTGGGCGAGTCGCTCCAAAGCGCGGCAACATACCTCGAGAAGGCGATGCCGAAGGACTACGAGGGTTATCCGATGATGTTTACGCCCTGACAACGCGTAACGCCCGAGAACTGATCATGAAGAATATTTCGCAACCTCAATCAGACCACGTTCTGATAATACTGAAGAAAGCGGTTCCACTGGTTCTGGTGATGTCGCTTTTGGGGGCCACGCTGTCGTATGCAGCCTATTCTGATGACTTATCGGTATCGGCATGGCCCTGGAGGATTGGTGTTTTGGTCGCGGTGCTGAGTTGTGCGGGGCTGATTATTGTCTACGTCCGATACCGCGGCACGAATGATTTGTATGCGTATGGACTAGTCATGTCGATTGGTACCATTTCGACTTACTATTTTTTTGGAATATTCTGCTATTTCTGCTATTTTGCGTTCGCACCGATGCCAGGCGTAGTGCGATGGCCGGGGTTGATTGGCGGGATCGCGCTTAACTTCGTTTGGGCAGTGGTGGTGCAGCGCAACGTGCGTCACACGGTCAACACTACCCCGTTTCTCGACAAGGTTATCAAAGAGCGTGGCGAGGTGCTCGTCTACGACGTTCAACGTGGTTCTATAGAGTTCGATCGGTATCATCGCGAAATGCATATTATGCCAAGAATTTTTAAATGTCTTGTCTTCGGGATTGCGCCGTTCTATTTGGTGCTGAATCGCTTGATTTTTTCCAACTTCGGCACTAACGGAGTGCTGTTATTTTTGGCGATATTCGGTATGCCCGTCGCGTTGCTGTTTGTCAGCTTGTTAGTGCGCAACTACGTTTTGATGATAGATGTGCCAAAGCGGATCGAGAAAGAACGTGGTAGGCGCGTATTGGTAGCCGGATAGCACAAGTTTTCCTCATAACGACCGCTAAACTAAGGCGATGTAGAGACTGGTAGAGAATGCAGCACTCGATCCTCGTATGAGTCATGAAATCAGACGTTGACGACGGTTCGCCGATAGATTCGCACAGAAGTTTAGCGATGATCGAGTTGGCGATTGGTATGCTCGTGGCCGGAATCTATTACGTATTCTCGCAGCTACATGTGATGGCGGCTTGGGTGTGGAAGGTGGTGCTGGTCATGCAGTGCTTCGTGTCGATTGTGTTGTTTTTTCACTATTCGATGAACCGGCGGTCGCGAAGACTCTGGATCGAAGGCATCGTCTCGATGCTGGCGCTCGTTCCGTGGTTGATGATTGCATTTGTTTGGTTGTTCTACCTGTTGTATATCCCGATGTCTGCCTTCCCGAAGGTTTCGCTGGTGGTGGTATGCTTTATCACTATCGGCTGGTATGCAAGCACGGTTTATTCGGATTTTCGGCGCGCAGCTAAGAAAGAGGCGGTTGTGAATGCGATTTACTATGATGATGGCAATAATCTGGTTTTTCGTCATTCGTGTGGTGGATACATCGATCTGTTGACGTCAAGAACCCCTTTTAAAGGTTCATTGATTTCGGTGATTATTTGCTTGATGCCTTTTGCTGCGATGATCGGGTCTAATACAAAATATATTCTGGGGGGGACTGTTGGGGCGCACGTGTTGTGTATCGTTTTGTCGCTCCTGGGGTTTCCAATGGCTATTTCGATTGTTGGGAATTCATATGTGAAGGCTATATTTTTCAGAGTGTATTTGCCGTTGAAGCTCGAGCGTCGGACTGGCAAGAAAGTCATTCTTGCGCGGTGAAGTGACGCGTTCGCTGCGAGTTGTCTGATGCTGTTGGTGTGACCGGCTCTGACCGCCGGTCCCATAAGAGGTTTCGAGCAGGTCCGGAGCATCGCAGTGCCTTTCCAAACTGACCGAGCAACGAACCAAATTTTCTGGATTACTTTAAACAGCGGGCGATTAGCGAATGGACGATCCGGGGGCTGCGTAGTACGTGCGTAAGTCAAGACCAGCTCTGTCAGTCAGGGGAAGGACAGGTCCGAAATTGCTTGGCCATCGCTTCATCAAGGACCGTGGTCGGCCCGAAGCAGCTGGATCGCCAACTCCGAAGTGGATGCTCAATGACACACTGATTTCCCGAACATCGCTTGCCGTTGCAAACTACTTTCCGGCGCTTAAAAGCTTGCGACTTCTCGAAGTAGCGCATATGTCGAAGCAACGCGTAAGCTAATGCGTCGTGATCGTTTTTTTTGCTGTCTTAATGAGGCTAAAGTGAATGAGTGCAGATCTGCAGTCGATGTTGGCCGGGGCCCGACGAGCCGCTATCGAAAGAGGCGAAAAGGAGTACAAGCTGCAATGCGATGTCTTCGACTCTGCCGACCGAAAGGCCCAGGGAACGACAACGATTGCCGGAGCCTTGCTCGCAGCGGACCTGGGCTTTGTCGCAAAGCTCACTGATACGCCTAGCCCCCTAGCAATCATTATCCTGCTTATGATAACGGGAGCTCTCGGGTGCAGCGTCCTCATGGCGTTGTGGGCGTTGTACGCGCGTGATTCAGACGTCCCCGCGACCGGTAACGAATGTGAGCCCGGCTACTCGAAGTTGATTTCACGGACTTCGACTGAGAACTTCGCGACCGCAGAAGCCGAGCTGCTGGACTTCGTCATCGGAAAGCTGAAGAAGGCAAACGAATCTGTAACGACGGTCGCGGCAACCAAAGCGAATTGGGTTCATCGTTCTCAGCACGCACTTTTCTTAGCTGCGGCCGCAACTATAGTACTTACGACGCTTTTGATTTTTAATCCAAAACTGCTGACGCTTGCCACAACCGTTCAGGTAACGGCGGCCCCAGCGGCGCATGCTGCGACGAACGTTCCTGCCTCGGTCGCAACTGGCTCAGTTCCGGCGGCATCGTCCCCATCCGCATCGATTTCGGCCCCACCGATTTCAATGAAGCATTGATCTGCCAATCGCTCTGGCTGCGCGCCTAAAAAGGGCCAAAAGCCTTTCAGTTTGCGCTTGGCTTATCCACACGGGGAGTCGAGGCGGTTGCCGACAATTTGGCTGGCAACGGCGGACGACCGCTTTAGGCCGTATGAGTTAGATGATCGGGCGCTGCCTGTTTAGTCTGGTCCAGCTTTATATACGTTACGGCGATCAGCCGCCGCGCATGGATGGGCGCAGCCCACGGCGATCCGATACCATCCCGCCCATCCGCATCACCAACCACTAACGCGGTTCCGTGCACGCCGCGCTTTCCGCTTCGCCGCGGTTTTTCTGCGATCCTCGATCCACGGCAGCATCGAAATGCTTGCCGCAGACAGCATCAACCCGGCGACCAGAGCAAACAGGCCAAACGCCATTTCACGCACCCAGGCCCCACCCTCAACCGCCTCGTTGCGCCGGGCAATGCCCGGAAACATCGGCGAAACGCGCAGGTCATCGTTCGCGGCCGCGCGGCAATACGTCTTCGTGAGGACGGCGAATTGTTCGCGGCTGATGTTCGAGGCGGCCGAACGCGAATACACCTGCGACCCGGCGGGCTGCCACGTCGTCTCGTACTGCCGCGTCTGCCCCATGTCATAGCGGAACACGGCGTGCGCCTCCCATGTCGCATCGGATTTGCCGTATCGCAGAGACACCTCACATCGCTCGACAACCGCAGGGACGTGAGGCCACGCACGAGCGCGAACGAGGATGGCGGAATTGATCGTGCCGGTTATACCCACCAGCACGAAGACAGCCGCAACGAACAGAAGAATGGCCGACCACAAGCAGCGCATTGCGTATTTCACTGGAATGGCTGAAATCAGTCGTCCCCGATCCCCGCCTACTGCCCCACCCGAAACTCGATCCTTCGATTCCTCGCCCGCCCCTCCGCCGTATCATTCGGCGCAATCGGCTGATCCGGCCCGACCCCGGTAGTGGTCATCTGCTGCGGCGGAATGCTCTTCGTGATCAGATACCCCTTCACCGCATCCGCGCGCGCCTGGCTCAGCGCGATGTTCGACGTCCGGTTCCCCGAGTTGTCGGTATGCCCGATGATGTCGACCGTGCGGTTCTGCAGCTTCGACAGCGCGGCCGCCATCTGATCGAGAATCTGCTTGCCTTGCGGCGTGAGCGTCGCGCTGCCGGTCTCGAACTCGATCGTGCGGTTGGCGAGCGTCTGGTCGAGCAGCCCCTGCTCGGACGCCGACACGCGCAGCCCGTTCTTGATCGTATACGTCGGGTTCAGCGTGTTCGCCATGTCGCTCGCAAGCTGCTGGCGTTGCGCCTCGTTGTGCACCTCGCCCTTCATCTCGATCTGCGTGCCGTTGATCTTCAACTGCCCCTTGCTGATCTGCTTCAGCTGCGCGCCCAGCAGCTTCTGCACGTTCGCGCTCCAGTTCGGCGGCGTCGCGACGTCGCCGACTTCGATCTGGTCGACCACGTTGGCCGCGCCGTACGTATCGCGCAGCTTCTGCAGCACCGCCGCCTTCGTCGCCTCGTCGGGCACCTTGCCGCCGACCACCACCTGGCCGGGCGCCGCGTTCGCGGGCGGCGGCGTGAGCGTGCCGGCCGTGCCGTGCACCACCGTGCCGGACGCCGTGCCCGGTGCGCCGCCGGCATTCGGCGTAGCGGGCAGCGCCGCGGTCGCGACCGTGCCGTTGCCGACCGGCGTGACGGTTGCGCCGCCGGTGTTCTGCGCGTAGGCCGCGCCGCCGCCGACGAGGCCGGCAGCGAGAAGGGCGGCGACGAAGGACGAGACGCGCGGGTAGCGCGGAAAGCGCATGCGTCGAACATGAATCGTGCGTTGCATCGCGTCAGCCTCCGATGAACGCTTCGCGGAACGCGTCGATGGCGACGCGCAGCGACAGTTGCGGTTGGTCGAGGTAGCTGACGAGCTTGCTGACCTGCGGATCATTTTGCGCATGGGCGTCGATCCACTCGGGATCGTCGATGTCGATGTTGTGGGCGGCGTAAGTCTGCGGGTCGACGACGCTCAGCAGCGTCTTCGACGACGCGCCGTTGAAGCCGATGATCAGTCGTTCGCGCTCGGCGATGGTGCCGATGAAGATCGCGAGCTCGAAGTCGGCCTGCGCGACGAACGGCGTGATGAGTTCGAGCCAGAACGCGGCGACGAGGCTGCGGTAGAACGGATCGACGGGCAGCGGCAGCGTGAGGCCGCGCTCGATGTGCGACGAGCCGCTCTGCATCACGGGCCGCAGCAGCGAGCCGAGCGCGAGCATCGCGCCGCGCAGCCGCACCGGATGACCGCTTTCGAGCAGCATCTGCTGCAGCCCGTACAGCGACTGGTGTTCGACGAAATCGTTGAAGGTGCCGTCATGCGACGTGCCGGGGCCGCCGACGTCGATCGGCACCTGCGTGTCGCCGAGCGCCTGCAGCGCGCCGGGCGGCTCCTCCTTCGCGAGCAGCGCCGGCATCTGTGCGGCAACGCGCGACCACAGCCGCGCGAACGCGAGCGGGCTGCGCGCGAGGAACGCGAGCGGCCGCTCGACTTCGAGCGCGGTCGCGCCGAGGAACGGGAAGCGGCGCATCGACACGTCATGGCTCGCGACCATGTGGCCCGCGATCGCGAGCTTGCTGCGCGAGCCGAGGAACGCGAAATGCATCGGCTTCGCATCCTCGTAGACGATCTTCCACCGCGGATCCTCCGCGAGAAGCTCGAGCGCCTGCGCGATCCAGCGATCGAGCGTCTGCAGCAGCTGCGGATTGTGCGCGCTCTTCACGAAGTCGCCGCGCGACGGAATCTTGCCGAAGTAGGCGATCTGCGCCTGAACGGTTTGCGTCATTGCGCCCCCTGTGCATTCGTTGCGGCGGTGGCCGTGACGGCCGGTGCCGTGGCCGGCGCGCCGGTGCCGGCCTGCGTCGCGTTCTGCGCGGCGCCCGCGCTCGCGTCGGCGACCGACGACGGCAGCTGCAGGCCGCGCAGGCTCTGCTGCTGCGGCTGATCGCCGCCGCCGGTCGGCTGCGACGTGCTGATGATGCGCATCGTCACCGACACGTTCACGCTGCCCTGTGCCCACGTCAGGTCGAAGGTGCCGTCCGGACGGCGCTTGCGCTGCGCCGAGTTGATCAGCTTCTCGAGCCCGTAGCGGCCCGGCTCGTTGACGAGTTGCACGGTGCGGCCGTCGAAGGTCGTCGCGGACAGCGTCGCGCCCGGCGAGCCCTGCGGGTTCGGCCACACGAAGTTGGTCCACTGCGGCGGCGTGTTGCGGTAGCGCAGCTGCTGGCCGTCGATCGCGATCGTGTACTCGGTCGTACCGGTGCTCGGCTGCGGCAGGATCTGGAACACGGTCTGCGGTTCGGCCGCCGCGGCTGCACCGCCCGCGGCGCCGCCGGCGAGCGGCGCGACCCAGCGCGCGAAGCCGTTCGTGAAGTCGGGCGTGAGGCCGATACCCATGTCGCCCCACGTGCGCGCGGCGAGCGTGTCGCCGCGGCGCACCGCGAGCGGGCCCAGCGTCGTGCTGACGAACTTCGCGATCGCGCCGTCCGGGCCGAACACCTGCGCGATTTCACCGGCGCCGGCTTCGACCTTCGCGTTCGCGGCGAACGGGTACTTGGTCGCGAGCGAGTTCTGGAACGGCTGGTAGACCTGCGCGTTCCACACCTTGTTCACTTCGGCGCTGGCCGGCTGGATCACCACCGAGAACGCCTGCATCAGCGGGCGCACCAGCAGCGGACGCAGCGACTTGCGTTGCGAATCGGTGAGGCCGGTCAGCATCTGCTCGTCGACGAACTTCAGCGAATCGGCGAGCTCCGAGCCGTTGCCGTCGAGTGTCTGCTGCATCAGCTGGCGCGCGCCGGGGCCGGGGTCGCCCTGGTTCTTGATCACGTTGAAGCGCGTGCGGACCTTCGACAGCGAATCCATGTAGCCCTTGAGCATCGACGTGCCGTCGTGCGTCGCGACGATCCGCGCGAGCCCGATGAACTCCTGGCCGATCGGGCCCATCGGCACCTCGGCCGGATTGCCGTTGATGTCGATGTTCGCGGCCGCCATCTGGCCGGCCTGCGAGCGCGTGAACAACTGCTTCACCCAGTTCACGACGCCCGTCTGCGCCTTCTTGATCGCGACGTTCGCGAGCGACGGGTTGTCCCACGACGTCTGGTCGTACGCGGTCTCCAGAACCTTGCGGATCGGCGAATCCTGCGGATCGCCGAGGCGGTTCATTCCATCGACGGCCTGCCCGAAACTCGTGAAGCCCTGCACCGCGATGCCCTGCATGAACTTCTGCCAGTGCTGCGCGTATTCGGTCTTGTACATGCCGACGAGCGTCTTCTGGATCTGCTCGGGGCTGCCTTCCAGCGTCAGGTCGTCCTGCGTCGACGTGTTCAGCACCCAGTCCTTCGCCTGCAATTCCTTGGTGGCCGCGTCGCGGATCGCAGGCTGCACGTAGTCGAACCAGGCTTCGCGCGTGAACGTGCCCGGGATCGCGTAGCTGCCTGCGATCAGCCCCTGGTTGCCGTCGCCGACGATGCGCGCGATGGTCATCGGCGCGAAGCGGGTCGACGCGCGCGCCTTGATTTCCTCGTAGACGCGCTGGCGGGCCGGCATCCCGCGCACCACGCGGCGCAGGTTCTCGCGGGTCTGGTCGACGAGCGCGAGGTTCGCGTCGATCATCGGCCAGTCGTTGTCGTTCACGCGCGACAGATAGAACGAGATCATCCGCTCGGCGCTCTTGATCATCTCGTCGCGCGGCATGTTGCCGCGATTCGTCTCGAGCCAGCCGCGCCAGAAGCGGGCGAGCTGGTCGGTCAGATGCGCCTGTTCGACGTGACGCTTGTCCGACAGCATCAGATACGTCTTCAGCGCGTTGTACGCATCCTGCACGTTGGTCGGCGACGCGTCGCTGTACAAGCCGCCTTGCGGTGCGGCCGGCTGTTGCGGCGCGGCGGCCGTCGCGGCGGAGGCGCCTTGCGCAGCGCCGGCGCCGCCGAGCGTCGCGGCGCCCGGCGGGTTCGTCGACACCGGAATCGCGCCGCCCTGCACCGCGCCCGATTCGGGCGGGCGCGTCATCGGCACGAGCTGTTCGGGGTGCGCGTTCACGTCCTTCATGAACGACGCGAGGTTCTGCGAGACCGGCGCGAGCAGGATCTGGCGCACGCCGTTGTAGTACTCGGTCAGCAGATGCTGTTCGAGCCGGTCGCCCTGATACAGGCCGAGCGACACCGACATCGGCTTGTCGCGGCGGAACTGTTCGAGCTGCTCGATCCGGTCTTCGAGGATATCCATCGCCTGCAGGCGCGACTGCAGGTCGTTGCGGCCCTGCTGCAGGCGCGTGACGTTGTCGAGGTCGGCCTGCACGTTCGCGACGAGCTGCTGGTTGCCGATCGTCGACCAGGTCCAGCCGCCGAGCGCGAGCGCGAGCGCCGCGACGAAGCCGAAGAAGGTCGCGTAGCGCAGCCGCGTCTTGGTCGGGCTCGCGAACTGGCGCACGGTCTGGCGGTCCGCGAAGATCACTTTCGAGAACAGGTCGCGCAGGAAGAAACCGTTCTTCGAGAACGCGCTGTGCGGCTTCGGCAGCGCGCTCGCGTCGAGGCCGAAGCGGTGCGCGATGCGCTGCGCGGCCGCGCTGTTGGTTTCCCCTTCCTGCAGCGCGCTGGTGAAGTAGAAACCGCGGAAGATCGGCTTGTACTGGAACGGGTTGTTCTCGAACAGCGTCGCGAGGAACGCGCGCAGCGACGGCTTGATCGTGGAGAATTCGAGCGGGAAGCTCAGTTGCCCCGGCGACAGCTGGTTGCCGCGCGACAGCGACAGCTGCGCGACGCTGATTTCCTTCAGCCCTTCGTACAGTTCCTCGAAGCGCTCGTCGAACAGCGCGACGACGTCGCGCTTCTCGTCCGGCTCGTAGGGCAGGGTGGCGCCCCACACGCGGTCGTATTCGTGCTTGTCGCTGCTGCTGAAGAATTCGGTGAAGCCGGTGATCAGGTCGGCCTTCGTGAACATCACGTAGACCGGCGCGAACACCTCGAGCTTTTCGGTCAGCTCCTGAACGCGCTGACGGAGGTTTTTCGCGAGGTTGATCGCGAATTCTGGGCGGTTGCCGGTGAGTTCGGCGATGCTGGCGGTGACGATGATGCCGTTGATCGGCGCCTTCGGGCGGTAGCGCTTCAGCAGCCCGAGAAAGCCGAGCCATTCGCTGCGGTCTTCCTCGTGCACCGAGTAGCGGCCGGCCGTATCGAGCAGGATGCCCTCGGTCGTGAAGAACCAGTCGCAGTTGCGCGTGCCGCCGATCCCGTGGATCACCGCGCTGTTCTTGTCCGCGAACGGGAACTGCAGGCCGGAGTTCAGCACCGCGCTGCTCTTGCCCGCGGCCGGGTTGCCGATCACGATGTACCACGGCAGTTCGTACAGCGCGGAGCCGCCCGACACCTGGCCGATCTTCGACGTCTTGATCGTCTTCACCGCGTCCGACAGGCGCGTGCGCAGCACGTCGAGGTCGGCAGTCTTCGCGTCCGGCGCGATCGCGGCTGCGGCCGGCGCGGCGATCTTGCCCGTTTCGGCCTGTTCTTCCAGCACCTGGCCGAGCTGCTGGTTCGCGCGCTTCACGCGCCAGCGGCGCCACAACGCGACGCCGAGCCACAGCGCGAGGATCGCCGCGAACGCGATTGCGGCCCACAGGAGCGGCAGCTGCAGCATGTCAGCGGCGATGAAGAGAATCGCCGCTAGCGCGACGATCCCGAGAATCGAGAGCGTACGCGGATGAGTCAGCACGTTGAGGATGCGTTGCATAGGACGTTCAGGTTCCGGTGCGTTTCGGTGAGGCGACGCAGGCGCGCCGAGCGGCAAGCGTGGCGCCGCGATGTGTCGCCATGCTGTCAAACTGGAGGAAGGGGGCTGGCATCAGTGCGCCCGCGGCATCGGAGAAGGCGCGCGCAATAATGAAAGGACGCTGTGAGAATTAAAACGGAAGCGGCGGCCCGAAAAAATCGCGCAACGGAATGCCCGATCGATTGCGCCACCCAAATCGTTTCCTGCCGCGTGATTAAAAAGCCCCATGCCGCCCTCATTATTTCTTGTCCGGCAGCCCTGACTAGCTGCCGCGTCCCAGTTTAAAACCGGGTTTATGGTATTCCACGTGCCCGAGATCCATCATTTTCCATCGGCCTCCCCAGGTCAGGCCGACCTGCTCGGCGACCTGTCCGTACAACTGGTAGCCGCGCATCGCCCAGGGATCTTTCTCGGAAATGACCAGCTTGCCGTCGCGCAAGAACGCGTTGTCGGCCGCGAGCCCGAACTGGTGATAACTCTGGAAAGCCGCCGCATTGGTCACGTTGGTGCCCATCTGCGCGAGCCGGTTCTGTCGTTCCGGGCTCCGATAACCTTCCAGCAGCGCCATTTCATAACCATATTGTTCGTGCATGATCTTGTAGACCAGCAGCAAACGCGTGCGGAAGTCAGGGTCCAGCAGATTCCAGTCGCGGCTCGCATCTCTCAGCGCAGGCCGCACCTGTTCGACTTCCTTCGTGGCAAACACTTCAGGCGGCAACGGCGGGGGCGGGACGAGCTGCTCGCCCTGCAGCAGCGCGGCGATCTTCTCGTCGGGCACGCGCGCCGTGTCGTCGTACTGAAACAATTGCCGACCGCGTAACGCAATGGCCACCAATGGCGGCGTCGCAAGAATACCTGCCGACACCATAATCATCAAGCGCCGCCGGATCAGTAAATTTTGCACGTCACTTAATGCGCCGCGCGTCGCGGTGGCCGATTTAACAATTTGACTGCGCGTGCGGGCGGCGCGATCGTTCGCGCGGCGGGTCAGGCGGCCGTGAAACTGCGCGACGGATTCGAAAACGGTCGCGCGCAGACCCGGTAAAAGCAACAGGGCCGCGACCGCGACGGCAACGGCGAAATAGGCGACGAGTGCGACGGCAATCAACGAAATCCCCGGAAATTGGAATTGATTGTGTTTTGCAATGCTTGCTCTTAGAATCAGGCTGCTTTGAGAGGCCGGGCTATATTATCGCGGTGAATTAAACCAGGATTCAATGAGACGCTGAATGAGTGCGCCGGAAAATTCAAATTCGAAAACCCCGCCGAGCCTGTTGTCCGATACCAAACCGGCAGGCCAGGACGGGCCTCAGCAGTCGCGCATTCTCGCGAATCTGGAAGGACGTGTCACGCCGCCCGCCGAAGCGCCGCGCCGTTCGCTGAAGGGGCCGATCGCGGCCGTCGTCGCGCTCGTGGTCGCCGTCGGCGGCTGGGGGGCGTGGCGTTGGCAGCAGCAGTCGGCCGAGCCGGCCGCCGTGGCCGCCGCGCCGGCCGCGCCCGCGCAGGCCTCCGCGAAGGCAGAACCGGCCAGCGGCGCCGCCGTGCAAGTCGCGCAGAATGCCGCGTCCGCCGCACCCGCTGCGCAACCGGCGACGATCGTCAATGACGATGCCGCATCGCAGACCGTTGCGTCCGCATCGGCGGCATCGGCCGCGTCGGGCGCCGACAACAGCCGCCTGTCCCGCGCGCTCGCCGACGGCGCCGACGACGCGTCCGGCGCAGCTACGGCCGGTGCCGTTGCCGCGACGGCCGCGGCGGCGGCAGCGACGAAGTCCGCGAAGGCCGACGCCGCGAAGGGCGACAAGGTCGCCGCACGCAGCAAGGCCGATGCAAAGGCGGACGCACGCAAGCATCGCAAGGAACAGCAGGCGGAGCTCGCGCAGGCGAAGAAGCGCCGCGAAGCCGCGACGCGTACCGCGAGCGCGAAGGCGGCCGTGAAGGACGATCCGGATGCGGATCTGCTGGCCGCGCTCGTCGCGCGCACGAAGCCCGCGGACAAGAAGGCCGCTGCGCAGAAGGCGCAGGCCGTGCCGACCCGGACGGCCGCCGCGACGGGCGGCTCGCTTGCCGCGCGCGTGAAGGAGTGCTCGGAGCGCGGTTTCTTCGAGGATCAGCTCTGCCGCTGGCGCGTCTGCGACGGCCATTGGGGCAAGGATCCGGCATGCCCGAGCGCCGCGCAATCGGAGACCCGCCAGTAACTTGCGTCACGCCTGCGTCACACCGTCCCGCTGATCGCATCCGCGCCGCCCAATGGGCGGCGCGTTGCTTTTGGGAGGCACCCCGCGCGCGGACGGCCATATGTGACGATGTCACGAGAGTGTCACACGCGTCGGGCATACGTTTGCTTTCATTTCCCGGCGTCGCGCCGCGGCGCGCGACGCGCGGCACGGTGCGCGCCGCACGACCTTCGACACGATGGACCTGATCGTACAGACTTACGGCGCCGATACGTCCGGCATGGTGTGCGGATTCCGTTTCGTCCCGGGCGGATCGGGCGAGATGCTCGACGCCGATGCGGCCGCCGCATGGCTGCGCTCGTGCCGCGACGGCGATGCGGCCGCCTCCGGCGACTTCGTCTGGCTGCACTTCAATCTCGCGCACGGCGCAAGCGAGCGCTGGATGCGCACGCACCTCGGATTGCCGGACAGCTTCTTCGAATTCCTGCACGAAGGATCGCGCTCGACGCGCATCGAGCAGGAAGACGGCGCGCTGCGCGCGATCGTCAACGACGTGATGTTCAACCTCGAATTGACGCCGTCGGAAATCGCGACGCTATTCGTGCACGTCGAGCGGCGCATCATGGTCACCGCGCGGCTCAAGCCGCTGCGCTCGGTCGACACGCTGCGCGCCTGCGTGCGTGACGGCGAACGGTTCCGCTCGCCGGCCGAGCTGCTCGTGCATCTGTTGCGCGACCAGGCCGACCTGCTGATCCAGATCATGCGGCGCACGAGCGTCGACGTCGACCGCATCGAGGATCGCTTCCTGTCGCAACGGCTCACGTCGAATCGCGTCGAACTCGGCGCGATGCGCCGCACGCTCACGCGGCTGCAGCGCATGCTCGCGCCCGAGCCCGGCTCGATCTTCCGGCTGCTCGCGAAGCCGCCCGCGTGGCTGCATTCCGAAGACGTGCAGGAGCTGCGCGAGTCGACCGAAGAGTTCTCGCTCGTGCTTGCCGATCTGTCGGGGCTCAACGAGCGGATCAAGCTGCTGCAGGAAGAGATCGGCTCGCGGCTCGACGAGCAGAACAACCGGACACTGTTCACGCTGACGCTCGTGACCGTGATCGCGCTGCCGATCAACATCGTCGCGGGTTTCTTCGGGATGAACGTCGGCGGGGTGCCGTTCGCCGAGAACAAGCACGGGTTCTGGCTGATGGTGCTGCTGGTCGCGGGCTTCACCGCCCTTGCCGCGTGGTGGGCGTTCCGCCGGCGCGACGATCGCTAGCGCCGTTCGCCAATACGTCCGCAAAAAAAACGGGCCCCGCATGCGAGGCCCGTGGAAGGGACGTGAAGTCCGAAACGCCGGCCGGCGCCGCGACGCGCGCGGCGCCGGCCGATGCAACGTTACTGAACCAGCGTCTTGCGCGGCTTGAACATGCCCTGATAGCGCAGCGACGGACGCTCCTTCACCGTCGGCGCGAAGCCGCCGAAGCTCGGCGTCTGGCGCAGCTTCATCGCGGCCGGCGACGCGACCGAGCCGATCGACGTCGAACGCGAAGCCGGCGCGAGGTTGTTCGCGACGAGCAGCGCGGCCTCGCTCTTCAGGTTCGCGAGCAGCACCGGATCGGTCGAGCCGTTGACCTGCGTGAGCAGCCCGCTCCACGCGGCATCGCTGTAGTTCACGACGTAGTAGTCGAGACCGCTCGGATCCGCGACCACGCCCGTGCAGCCGTCGATCCGCGTCTGCGTCTGCGTGTCCTTCAGCGCGAGCGTCGTGCGTTTCGCGAGACCCTGGCCGTACGCGAGCGTGATCGGCACCGTCCATTGCAGGCCCGGATACGCGTTCTTGTTCGGGAACGGCTGCTGTTTCAGCGTGACGATCGTCTGGTTCTTCGTCATGTCGCACTGCGTATCGAGCGAGATCAGCGGCACGCCCGTCTGACGCACGTAGCTGTCGCCGATCGGGCCGACCGGCTGGCCGCTCGCCTTCGACAGCGCATCCCACAGGCGCTTCGGCGTGCCGTTGCCGAACGAGTAGTCGACCAGGTACTGCTGCAAGCCCTTGCGCAGCGTCTGTTCGCCGAGATAGTTCTCGAGCGTCTTCAGCACGTGGCCGCCCTTGTCGTACGTGAACGCGCTCGCGCTCAGCACGAAGTCGTTCGACGCCCAGTCGTTGAAGTTCGGCGCGACCGGGAACGCGTTCGGGCCGATGTCGCGATTGATCACGCGGTACTTGTTCTTCACCTGGTCGAGCCAGCTGAACTCGTCGGGGAAGAACTGGATCGTCGTCTTCGTCTCGAAGAACGTCGCGAACGATTCGTTCAGCCACACGTTGTCCCACCAGTCGGTCGTCACGAGATCGCCGAACCATTGGTGCGCGACTTCGTGCGTGAGCACCTCGTTACCGTAGCGCGACATCGGCTGGCCCGGCTGCGGCAGGATGTCGTCGGCGAACTCGAGGATCGACCCCCAGTTCTCCATCCCGCCGAAGTTCAGGTCCTTCTGCTCCTTGAACGCATCGTTCGCGGCGACCGTGTCGAACTTCGTCAGCGGCAGCGGGATGCCCGTATAGCGGTAGTAGAAGTCGAGCGCCTGCTTGGTGCGGTCCATCGCCGGCTTCGCCCAGTCGCTCATGCCCGGCGGCGTGAACACGCGCAGGTGCAGGCCGCCCTTGCCGCCCGGCAGCGGGCTCGTGAAATCGTCCTCGTAGGTGTCGAACATGCCGCCGCCGAAGAACAGCAGATACGACGGCATCGGCGGGGTCTTCTCGAACTGCACGAGCTTGTAGCCGCCGCCGACGTTGGTCGACGGTTTCTCGGCCGCGTTCGACACGACGCGCCAGTTCTGCGGCACTTCGGCCGTCACTTCATAGGTCGGCCGGAACGCCGGCTCGTCCCAGCCCGGGAACCACTGGCGCGACAGGTTCGTTTCGCCCTGCGTGAGGATCGCGCCGCTCGTCGTGCCGTCGGTGCCCTTCAGGTCGACGCGGAATACGCCTTCCGCGGCCGAGCAGCCCGGATACGGATCGTCGCCGCAGCTGCCGCCGGTCTGGTTGACCGGATCGTCATACGACTTGAAGTTGATGATGCCCGACCACTCCATGTGCAGCGAATAGTTGCCCGGCGCGATCGTGCCGGCGACGGGGCGCAGCTGATAGAAGTCGCCCTTGTCCTGCGGCGTCGCGATCAGCTGGATGTTGCCCGGCTGCAGCGTGATGCGGCCGTTCGTGAACTTGATTCGGTGGCCGGCGACCACGATGTTGTTGACCGGCTTCAGCACCTTGATCTCGACGTCGGCGCGCCCGTCGAACGCGTTCAGCGCGTCGTTCGGGCGGAACCACAGCCGGTAGTTGACCGGCACGACGGTGTCCGGCAGCTCGACAGGCGACACGCTCTTGTCGACGTTGGATGCGCTCGGCGGCGCGTTGACGGCGGGCGACGAACTCGAATGCGGCGCGCCGGCGGAGCTGAGTGCGGAAGCCGAGCCCACGCCGCCGTCGTCGCCGCCGCACCCGGCGAGTGCGAGCGCGGCGACCAGCGGCAGATAACGCATCTTGTGAATATTGATCGACATGACTGAAACCTCGATTGTTGAAGGAATCGTTCAGTGCTGCGAAAACGCCGGCAAAAGCGGTCCCTCGCCGTTAATCAACAGCGACGAGAAATGCCAATGACGGTTTATTCGAAAAGACGGCCGGCCGACTACGTAAAGGTAATCATGGTTTACTGCCCCCTCTGTGTTTCCGGATGTCGGTTAACTTGCCGGTTCAAAATGGCGGGCGCGTGTTGTACTGAATTGATTTCGCGCGCACGACACGGGGCTGCCCGCCCTGTGCGGGCGTGCATTCCCTTTGAACCGACGACCCACGGGGCTGGCCGTACCAGGCCGCAGGACGGAAGGACGGCGTGTCGCCGTTCCGTAAAATCGCCGTCATGCGGCTTGAAGGTTTGTCGGCCTGCTCGAAGGATGCGTAAATATACTTGATGGATTTGGGTAAAGGAAACGAAAAAATTAGAAAGCGATTCGAGTGCGGTTCGGGCATGGCATTGAATGTCGAAAGGCATTAATTCGCTTTTCGTTTATCCATTGTTTCCGTAGTTTTAATCTATTAACGATTGCGGCGGTGTGCGAAAACTACGAATCGGCGCGTGGCTGGGCGCGCTCGGTACAATGCAGCGACACCCTGTCGATCGATTCCCGCTGGAGGCCATTGATGTCACACGCTTTGTTCCGAATCGCGCCGCTGCGCGCCGCGCTGCTGCTATGCGCGGCCGTGCTGCTGCTCGGCGGCTGCGCGGGCCTGACGCGCGAGCCCGTGAACGTGACCGTCGCGGGCCTCGACCCGCTCGTCGGGCAGGGGCTCGAGATGCGTTTCAGCCTGAAGCTGCGCGTGCAGAACCCGAACGACACGCCGATCGAATACGACGGCGTTTCGGTTGCGCTGGACTTGAACGGCACACCGTTCGCGAGCGGCGTCAGCGACCGCTCCGGCGTCGTCCCGCGCTTCGGCGAGGCCGTGATCGACGTGCCCGTTTCCGTATCGGCATTTGCCGCCGCGCGGCAGGCGTGGAACCTGCCGGGCGCGGCCGCGAACGGCGAGTTGCCGTACGCGCTGCGCGGCCGGCTCGCGGGCGGCGTGCTCGGTACCGTGCGGTTCAGCGACGCCGGCACGCTCCGGATGCCTGCCACGCCAGGATGGGGTGGGTAGCGAGAAAGTAACTAACGTCTGCCAAATGTGAACGAAAATACACGAATTGACAGTCTTCAACATTCAACTTGCCGGGGAGTCGATTTTTGTCGGTGGCGCTCCTACACTGTTTTCGTCCGAGGGACGGACGCTTTCAGGAGAGACACGACATGGCAGCCAAATTCGAAATCATGCGGGCCGCGAACGGCGAGTATTTCTTCCATCTGAAGTCGGCGAACGGCGAAATCGTCCTCGCAAGCGAGCGGTACGACGCGAAAGGCGGCGCGCGAAACGGCATCGCGTCCGTGCGGGAGAACGCGCCGCTCGATGCGCGCTATGAGCGCAAGCTCGCGCGCAACGGCGAACACATGTTCGATCTGAAGGCGGCCAACCACGAGATCATCGGCACGAGCGAAACGTACCAAAGCACGCAGGGCCGCGAGAACGGCATCGCGGCCGTCAAGCGCGATGCTCCCGGCGCGGAAACCTTCGATCTCGCCTGATTGACCGGGCGCCGCGGCGAGCATCGAAGAACCGGCGCTGCGGTGCGCGTTTTGCCGGGGCGCGCAAAGCGCGGTATGGTGTCGTCCGCGCGGTGAGTTTGCACCGCCAGTCTGAAGCCAACCTGTAGCCGAGCTCGTGTGACCGATTTCCCCGTTTTCCACTGGACCGACGCCGACGGCGCCGAACATGCCGTGCGCTGGCGCTCCGAAGCCGGCGTGCCGCCGCCGAAGCGCGCCGTGCCCGCCGACGACCGCGTCACCGCCGACACCGCGTACCGCCTCGCCTGCGAGGGCACCGCGCTCGTCTGGCAGGGCGACTTCCAGAATGCGCGTCAGCTCGTGCAGGCGATGGCGCGCCGCGTCGAGCGCAAGCCGAAGAAGGCGAAGGCCGCGGCCGGCGTCGACGCGTTCAACCTTCACCGGCTCGCGCAATCGCAGCGCGCCCGCACGCTCGGGATGCTGCTGATCCCGCTCGATGCCGACTACACGATTCCGCTGCGCCGTGCGCCCGACGTGCGCGCCGCGTGCGAGGAAGCGTACGGCCCGGGCGGCGCGCCGTCGGTCGTGTCGCTGCGCGAGCTGCTCGGGCTCGTCGGCGCGCACGAATGGCGCAAGAAGGGCGTGCCGATCCCGGCGCTCGGCGGCGCGCCGATCCATCCACATTACGGCGTGTTCTCGCCGGTGCGCGGCGAATACGTCGAGCTCGTCGCGCGCGCGCCGCTGCCGGCGACGACGCTCGCGTTCGACATCGGCACGGGCACCGGCGTGCTCGCGGCCGTGCTCGCGTCGCGCGGCGTCGAGCGCATCGTCGCGACCGACCAGGATCCGCGCGCGCTCGCATGCGCGCGCGAGAACGTCGCGCGGCTCGGCTACGCCGCGCGCGTCGATGTCGTCGAAGCCAACCTGTTCCCGGCCGGCCGCGCGCCGCTCGTCGTCTGCAACCCGCCGTGGGTGCCGGCTCGTCCGAGTGCGCCGATCGAATACGCCGTCTACGATCCCGACAGCCGTATGCTGCGCGGTTTCCTCGCCGGGCTCGCCGACCATCTCGAACCGGGCGGCGAAGGCTGGCTGATCCTGTCCGATTTCGCCGAGCATCTCGGGCTGCGGCCGCGCGACACGCTGTTGCAATGGATCGATGAAGCCGGGCTCGTCGTGCTCGGTCGCGAAGACATCCGCCCCGCCCACCCGAAGTCGGCCGATGCCGACGATCCGCTGCACACGGCGCGCCGCGCCGAGATCACGTCGCTGTGGCGGCTGGGCGCGCGGGCTTGACCGCGCATTTTCGGTAAACTGTCGCCATTCCTCACGAATTCCCGCCGCCGGGCCGTGGTCGACCGACCGTGGCCCGGCGCCGCTTCACGATGTCGAACAAGACCTACGAAATCCGTCCGGAGCAGTCCGTCGAGCTGCTGAAGGAATTGCATATCCTCACCCGCGACGGCAAGCTGAACCAGGACAGCCGCCGCAAGCTGAAGCAGGTCTATCACCTGTTCCAGTTCATCGAGCCGCTGCTCGCGAGCGTGCAGGCCGACAACGGCGCGGTGACGCTCGTCGATCACGGCGCCGGCAAGTCGTATCTCGGCTTCATCCTGTACGACCTGTTCTTCAAGCAGCAGCCCGGGCACGGCACGCCGGCATTCACGTCGCACGTGTACGGGATCGAGACCCGCGAGGAACTCGTCACGCGCTCCACCGAGCTCGCCGCGCGGCTCGGGTTCGGCGGCATGTCGTTCCTGAATCTGTCGGTCGCCGATTCGATCACGTCGCCGAAGCTGCCGCCGACGGTCGATGTCGTCACCGCACTGCATGCGTGCGACACGGCGACCGACGATGCGATCCGTTTCGCGCTCGCAAAGCGCGCGCAGCACATCGTGCTGGTGCCGTGCTGCCAGGCGGAAGTCGCGGGCGTGCTGCGCAGGAACAAGGGCAAGTCGCTCGCGAATGCGTTGACGGAAGTGTGGCGGCATCCGCTGCATACGCGCGAATTCGGCAGCCAGATCACCAACGTGCTGCGCTGCCTGCAACTCGAGGCGCACGGCTATCAGGTGAGCGTGACGGAGCTGGTCGGCTGGGAGCATTCGATGAAGAACGAGCTGATCATCGCGCAGTACAAGAACCTGCCGCGCCGCAAACCGAGCGAGCGGCTGAACGAGATCCTCGGGATGTTCGGGCTCGCCGAGCTGAACGAGCGCTTCTTCGTGCCGGCGCCCGCGGCGGCGGCCGGCACGGCCATCGAGCCGGCCGCGGACTGAGCGGGCCGAGTCGGCCGAGCCCGCCGAGCAACCGCGGCGTCCGCCGCGCTGCGCGCCCGTCGCGCGATGCGTCAGACGTCGTCGCCCGGCCGGCGCATCCATTCGCGCCAGCCGTCGTGTCCAAGGCGGCGCAGCGTTTCCTGGTTTTT
This sequence comes from Burkholderia latens, assembly GCF_902499045.1. Taxonomy (GTDB): domain Bacteria; phylum Pseudomonadota; class Gammaproteobacteria; order Burkholderiales; family Burkholderiaceae; genus Burkholderia; species Burkholderia latens. The sequence goes on from NZ_CABVPL010000008.1 coordinate 144,106, forward strand.
CTCGTAGATCGCGGACGCGTCCGGGAACGCGTCGACCGCGCGCGCGATGCTGTCCTCGCGCAGCAGGTGCAGGATCGGATAAGGCGCGCGGTTCGTGTAGTTCTCGATGTCGTCGGCTTCGCTGCCTTCGAACCGGTACTCGGGATGGAAGCTCGCGATCTGCAGCACGCCGTCGAGCCGCAGTTGCTGCACGAGCCGGTCGGCGAAAAACAGCGCGTCGTTGTAGTCGACGAAATCCGCGAAAACGCGCGGATAGATCACGAGCGTCGTGTCGACCTGCCGCGGATCAGCGGCTTCGAGCGTGCGCAATTCGGTTTCGAGATCCGCGAGCGCGTCTTCCAGTGTCGTGGCTTCGCTGATTGCATAGCGCACCTGGTCCTTCACGTAGACGCTCTTCGCGAACGGGCACAGATTGAGCCCGATCACCGCGCGCGCCAGCCAGTGCCGCGTGGCGGCGACGATGTCGTCGTGCGAGTCGGGGCGGGTGTCGGTCATGGCGAAGGCAATCGGGCGGAACGGCAGCGAGGGCCGCATTGTAGCCGGAGCGCGCCCGCCCGGTCATGACATGCGCGGCGCGTCATGCGCATGCAGCTTCGATCAGCTGCGTCACCAGCGCGGGCGCGGTGCCGATCGGCGTTTCGCCGTGCCGGTACGTCTGGCTGGCCGCGTAGATCCCTTCGACGACGAGCGCGAGCGCATCGGCGAGCGCCTTCGGCTGCCGCGCGCCGGCACCTTCGCACAGCGCGACGAGCCGCTTCATCAACTGTTCCTTGTTCTGCGCGACGCGCTCCCGCGCCGGGTGCGACGCATCGGGGAATTCCGCCGCGACGTTGACGAACGGGCAGCCGCGATAGTCCTTCTGCGTCGCGCGCTCGGCGAGGTCGACGAAATACTGGATCAGCTGCGCCTTCGGCTGGCCGGGATGCTTCGCGACGCTCGAATCGAAACGCTCGAAGAAGCACGCGTCCATCCGCTCCAGATACGCGAGGATCAGCTCGTCTTTCGACGAGAACTGCCGGTACAGGCTCATCTTGTTGACGCCCGCGCGTTCCACGACCGCCTCGACGCCCACTGCGCGCACGCCTTCCTTGTAAAACAGCTCCTCGGCTGCGCGCAGCAGGTGTTCTTGCGCGGCGGCCGCGGCGATCGGCCGGCGCGTGCGGCGTGCCGGCGGCTGGGTGGCGGCCTCGATGCCCGACATGATGACCCTCGACTGCGTGATGGATTGCTTGACATGTTACCGACTGGTAACTACGATCGCAACACACTTGTGACCGATCGGTAACAATGCCGCTCGGATCGACAGACGAATGCCACGTATCGGCCCGGGTCAGCCGATGCAGCGTGCGGCGGAGGTGGCCTGGTGGTGAGGCGGTTCAGGCGCATGGGCGCCGGTCCGCCAACTGGAGAGGGACAACATGAACTGGGCAGTGACACGAATCGGCGGGCGCTTTCACTACGGCTGGCTCGCGGCGGCGGTGGTTTTCCTGATCCTGCTGGCGGCGGCCGGCACGCGTGCGACGCCGAGCGTGCTGATGGTGCCGCTCGAGCGCGAGCTCGGCTGGAGCCGCGCGGCGATTTCGCTGGCGATTTCGGTGAACATCGCGCTGTACGGGCTGACCGGCCCGTTTGCGGCGGCGGCTATGCAGCGCTTCGGGCTGCGGCCGACGATCCTGACCGCGCTGACGACGCTGAGCGTGGGCGTCGCGCTGTCGTCGATGATGACGCAGAGCTGGCAGATGGTCGTGATCTGGGGGCTGATGGTCGGCTGCTCGACCGGCGTCGTCGCGCTGACGCTGTCCGCAACGTTCGTCACGCGGTGGTTCCATGCGCGGCGCGGCCTCGTGATGGGCATCCTGACCGCGAGCACGGCCACCGGCCAGCTCGTATTCCTGCCGATGCTCGCGGCGATCGCGCAACGCCATGGCTGGCGCCCGGTCGTGCTGGTCGTCGCGGTCGCGGCCGCGGTCGTGATTCCGCTGGTCGCGTTCCTGCTGCCGGAGCGGCCGGCCGACGTGAAGCTGCGCCCGTACGGCGAGCCTGACGATGCGCCGGCGGCGCCCGACGCGACGAAGGAGAACCCGCTCGCGGTTGCGTTCCGCACGCTGCTGACGGCGAGCCGCTCGCGCGACTTCTGGCTGCTGTTCTTCAGCTTCTTCATCTGCGGTGCGAGCACCAACGGCTATGTCGGCACGCACCTGATCGCGATGTGCAGCGACTACGGAATGACCGAAGTGCAGGGCGCGTCGCTGCTCGCCGCGATGGGCGTGTTCGACCTGTTCGGCACGACGCTGTCGGGCTGGTTGTCCGACCGTTACGACAATCGTGTGCTGCTGTTCTGGTACTACGGGCTGCGCGGGCTGTCGCTGATCTACCTGCCGCATGCATTCGGCATCGATTTCTTCGGGCTGCCGTTGTTCGCGATGTTCTACGGACTCGACTGGATCGCGACCGTGCCGCCGACCGTGCGGCTCGCCACCGACGTGTTCGGCAAGGCGGCGGCGCCGGTCGTGTTCGGCTGGATCGTCGCCGGCCACCAGCTCGGCGCGGCGTTCGCGGCGCTCGGCGCGGGGCTGCTGCGCGCGAGCCTCGGCACCTATACGATCGCGTCGATGATCTCGGGCGGGCTTTGCATTATCGGTGCGCTGATCGTGCTGCGAATCAATCGCGGGCCGTCGCGCGCGGCCGCGCAGGCGGCCTGACGCGCGACGAAGGCTCGCGCGCCGGCTGGTGAACCGCGCAGGCGGACGGGCTCGGCACTACTGATAGTTCAGCGTGAACGTGACGAGCGCATTGGCGGTGCCCGGTGTGACGGCGGACGCGGTCTGGTAGTAGCGGGCCAGCAGCGGGATCGTGTAGTTGCCGTCTTCGACGAACTGCGGCTTGAAGTCCACTGGCATCAGCTGGTTGTACGTGACGGCCGTGCGGTTGGCCTTCGCGATTTGCAAGCCGATGCCGGTCGCCGTCGGCTTTCCGGCCTCCGGTTTCAGCGCGATGATGCCTTGGGACGAATTGACGATCGGCGTGCCAGGCGTGAGCGTATAGCGCAGCGTGACGTTCGACGTGAACGCCGGGCAGTTCTGTAGCGCGATATTGACCGGCTTCCACTGCGTGGCGGAGCCCACGCCGGTGAACGCGCGCTCCTTCAGGAACGTGCCCATGTCGACGGCGACGTCCGGCGTCTTGCAGGTGCCCGTCGTGATCGTGGTCGAGCCGGTGACTGAATAATTGACAGCGTTGAGCCGGTTCGAGCCGTAGTACAACCTGATTTGCGGAAGTATGGACGCGTTGATTTTCCCCGGCTTCACGTCGCCGATCTTGATCAGCACGATGGCGACCGTATCGTTGAAATAGGCCTTGGTGCCCTGCGCAGGGCCCATCAGGAGTTCAACGTTGCCGGATGGCACACCGGAGTACGACATAGGCGTGCCGGCGAGAAACGCGATACCGATTCCATCCTGGCCGGTCTTGTACACCTTGCCTCCGTAGGATCCTTGATTCCAGGATGTGAGCTGCCCACCGCTCGCCTCGAAACTGACCTGCTCGAATTGATCCGTGTCGGAGAGGCCGGTGCAATTGCCCTCGGGCACGCCACCGTACCCTAGGTTCGTGCTATAGATGACTTGTCCGATCGGAATATCGCGTCCGGTAAAGACGGTCGACGGCAGCGAAACGGTGTCGTTTCTGACCGAATTGCCCGGCGCAAACGAACACGTGCCGGCAAAAGCTTCTGCACCGACGGCCGCCGCGATCATGAAGAGCGCAACGTGCAGCAAGGAGCCTATTCGGGAACGCCATTCAGAGTGGATGGTTGATTTTCGCATAGTGGGATGTACTTCGGTTGCATCCGCGGCCATGCTTGAGAAATGTGACGCGATGCGCGGGCGCGGAACCCGACCTGCCCGGGAGACGGGCGGGCGTTGTGCGCCAATCGGGAGTTGACGGGCGACCCGTTCTCGTGCCCATTGGGCCGACAAGGCTCCATTGTTGCGAAATGCTGAGATTCACGATATCGGACGCGTACGAAATTGTCGTTTCGCGGGAGCGGGAAGGGCCCCTTAGCCGTTGACGCCGCGCCGGCCGAAGCCCGCCTGCCTTTCCAGGTCTCTCGATAAGCTTCTACGCGGCCGACCGTGCGGGAGTCGCGGCGAACGGTTATTCTTGTGCGTTCATGAGGCGACCCCATTTCCGACACCACGAGGAACCGCATGTCCGTCAAACCTGCTCCCACCACTGTTTCGATTCACGACCTGATCGCGGGCCGCTGGAGCCCGCGCGCGTATTCGGACGAGCCGATCAGCGCCGCCGATCTGCACGCGGTGCTCGAAGCCGCGCGCTGGGCGCCTTCCGCGTACAACGCGCAACCGTGGCGTTTCATCGTGTTCGATCGCACGCGGGACGAAGCGGCGTTCAAGCGCGCATTCGCGACGCTGGTGCCGTTCAACCAGGGCTGGAATGCACCCGCGCCGGTGCTGATCGCCGTGACCGCGCACACGCTCACGCCGAAGGGCGAACCGGCGCCGACCGCGCTGTACGACGCGGGTGCGGCGGCGATGTCGCTGGTGCTGCAGGCGCACGCGCTCGGCCTTGCCGCGCACCAGATGAGCGGCTTCGACGCAAAGGCGTTTCGCGATGCGTTCGAGATCCCGGCCGACGTCGCGATCCCGGCGATCATCTCGCTCGGCCACTACGGCAACGTCGACAAGCTCGATCCGGTGCTGCGCGATCGCGAAAAGGCGCCGCGCACGCGTCATCCGATCGGCGAAGTCGTCTATGCGGGCGCGTGGAAGAAGGGCTTCGACGCCGCGGCCTGATCCCGCACGCGGATGGGCGTGCACGATGCGCCCGTCCGCCGTCCGTACCCGTTGCCGCCGCCCCGGATGCGCGCGTGGCGCCGTCCGCCGGCCGGTTGGCCGGCCCCAGTTGTGATCCGGCAGGCTTCGTGATAAAAAGCCCGTCCTTTCCGTTTTCGCGCCGGCCATGCTGCGGCACCTTCCCATGACTTACTGCGCGATCGATTTCGGCACGTCCAATTCCGCCGTGGCGCTGCCCGGCGGCGACGGCATGCGTCTCGCGCCCGTCGAGGGCGACCACCTGACGCTGCCCACCGCGATCTTCTTCAACAACGACGAAGAGACGGTCGAGTTCGGCCGCGCGGCGCTCGCTTCCTATATCGACGGCTTCGACGGCCGCCTGATGCGGTCGATGAAGAGCATTCTCGGCTCGCCGCTCGCGGAGACCACGACGGATCTCGGCGACGGCAGCGCGATCGCGTACACCGAGATCATCGCCCGCTTCCTGACGCACCTGAAGCGTAAGGCGGAGGCTCACGCCGGCGCGCCGATCGGCCGCGCGGTGCTCGGCCGGCCGGTATTCTTCGTCGACGAAGACCCGCGCGCAGACCGCCTCGCGCAGAACCAGCTGGAAGCCGCCGCGCGCTCGGTCGGCTTCACCGACGTGCATTTCCAGTACGAGCCGATCGCAGCGGCGTTCGACTACGAGTCCCGTCAGCAGGCCGAGCGGCTGGTACTCGTCGCCGACATCGGCGGCGGTACGTCGGACTTTTCGCTGGTCCGCGTGGGGCCGGAGCGGATGGCGCGCCTCGAGCGCAAGGACGACGTGCTCGCGCATCACGGTGTGCACGTCGCGGGCACCGACTACGACCGGCGCGTCGAACTGTCGGCAATCCTGCCCGCATTCGGCTACCGCGCGCTCGACCCGGAGGGGCGCGAACTGCCGAACCGCATCTACTTCGACCTGGCGACGTGGCACCTGATCAATACGGTCTACACGCCGAAACGGCTGGGCGAATTGAAGCTCATGAAGCACCTGTACCGGGACGTGCGGCAGCACGACCGGCTGACGCGCGTGGTCGAGCAGCGGCTCGGTCATGCGCTGATGGCGCGCGCGGAAGAGGCGAAGATCGGCGTGGCGGCGGGCGGCGAGACGATGATCGACCTGAACGACGTGGAAGAGGATCTGCAGATTGCGTTCGACGCCAAGCGCCTCGTCGACGCGAGCGTGGACGATACCGCGCGCATCGTCGAAGCGGCACGCGAAACGGTGCGGCTCGCGGGCGTGGCGCCGCGCGACGTCGGTGCGCTGTATTTCACCGGCGGCTCGACTGGCCTCGCGTTCCTGTCGGGCGCGCTGGCCGCCGCGTTCCCGGACGCGCAGCCGGTGTTCGGCGATCGCCTCGCGAGTGTCGCGACGGGCCTCGGCATTCACGCGCAGCGGCTGTTCGGCTGAAGGGTGGGCGGCCAACGGGTCGCCATGCCGGCCGGCGGCCAGCGCCCAAAAACAAAAAGCCCCGCCGAAGCGGGGCTTTTTTACACGAATGATCGCGCCAAGCTTAGACCGGACGGATGTTCGCAGCTTGCAGACCCTTCGGGCCCGTCTTCACTTCGAATTCAACCTTCTGGTTTTCTTGCAGCGTCTTGAAACCTTCGACGCGGATTTCCGAGAAGTGCGCGAACAGATCGTCGCCGCCGCCTTCCGGGGTGATGAAGCCGAAGCCCTTTGCGTCATTGAACCACTTGACGGTACCGGTTGCCATGTTACTTGTTCCTAAAAAGATAAAACGGGGCCGAAGCCCATGGGTGCGGAAAATCAAGGAAGGGGGTAATGGGACCAACCGGAGTACCGTTGATGGGCGAACTACGAAAGAACCAATTCACTCGCCGCTTGAAATCCTGCAACGTTGTTTATACGGCTAATCGGCCCTGCGGTCAACCGGATTTCCATGCTCTCAGGGTTATTGCGGAGTTAAGGTTTACAAACCTTGCAAGCGACGCGAATTTTTTGTAGGGGGCGAACGATTTTGGCGCCAACTTGCAGGTGCAACCGTTAAACTACGCGCCGCGTGGACGGGTTGCCCCGATCGGGTTGACCCTCCCCCCAAAATGGCATGCGCGGCGCTGTCCGAGCCGATCCCGGGCAGCAGGCCGACCGTGCTTTTTGAGACACAGGAGAGGATGTGAAGAGTTCTATTCAACGGAACATCGGCCCGTTTGCACTGATGCTGACGGGGCTGGGTTCGATTATCGGCTCAGGCTGGCTGTTTGGCGCCTGGAAGGCTGCGAAGATTGCCGGTCCGGCGGCAATCTGCGCATGGATCATCGGCGCGGTCGTGATTCTCGCGATCGCGCTGACGTACGCCGAACTCGGCGCGATGTTCCCGGAATCCGGCGGCATGGTGCGCTACGCGCGCTACTCGCACGGTTCGCTGGTGGGCTTCATCAGCGCGTGGGCGAACTGGATCGCGATCGTATCGGTGATTCCGATCGAAGCGGAAGCGTCGATCCAGTACATGAGCACGTGGCCGTATCCGTGGGCGCACGCGCTGTTCGTCAACGGCGAGTTGACGACACCGGGCCTGCTGCTGTCGGCGGTGCTGGTCGTCGTCTACTTCCTGCTGAACTACTGGGGCGTGAAGGCGTTCGCGCGGGCGAACACCGCGATCACGATCTTCAAGTTCCTGATCCCCGGCCTCACGATCCTCGGCCTGATGCTGTCGAGCTTCCATTCGGAAAACCTCGGCACCGCATCGAACGCGAGTTTCGCGCCGTACGGCTGGTCGGCCGTCCTGACCGCGGTGGCGACGAGCGGCATCGTGTTCGCGTTCAACGGCTTCCAGAGCCCGGTGAACCTTGCCGGTGAAGCGCGCAATCCGTCGCGCAGCGTGCCGTTCGCGGTGATCACGTCGATCCTGCTCGCACTCGTGATCTACGTGCTGCTGCAGATCGCGTACATCGGCTCGGTCGATCCGGTCGAGGTCGCGAAGGGCTGGGCGCACTTCAACTTCTCGTCGCCGTTCGCGGAACTCGCGATCGCGCTGAACCTGAACTGGCTCGCGATCCTGCTGTACGTCGATGCGTTCATCAGCCCGAGCGGCACCGGCACGACCTACATGGCGACGACCACCCGGATGATCTACGCGATGGAGCGCAACAACACGATGCCGAAGATGTTCGGCAACGTGCACCCGATCTACGGCGTGCCGCGCCAGGCGATGTGGTTCAACCTGCTCGTGTCGTTCATCTTCCTGTTCTTCTTCCGCGGCTGGAGCTCGCTCGCGGCGGTGATCTCGGTCGCGACGGTGATTTCGTACCTGACCGGCCCGATCAGCCTGATGGCGCTGCGCCGCTCGGCGACCGACATCGAGCGTCCGCTGTCGATTCCGCTGATGAAGCTGATCGCACCGTTCGCGTTCGTGTGCGCGTCGCTGATCCTGTACTGGGCGAAGTGGCCGCTGACCGGCGAAATCATCCTGCTGATGATCGTCGCGCTGCCGGTGTATTTCTTCTTCCAGGCGAAGGCCGGCTGGACCGGCTGGGGCGCGGACCTGAAGGCCGCATGGTGGCTGGTCGCGTACCTGCCGACGATGGCCGTGCTGTCGCTGATCGGCAGCAAGGAGTTCGGCGGTCACGGCTTGCTGCCGTACGGCTGGGACATGCTGATCGTCGCGGCGATCTCGCTCGTGTTTTACTTCTGGGGTGTGAACACGGGCTACCGAACCCAGTATCTCGACGAACGCGAGTCGCACGACGAGATCCTCGAAGGGGTCGGTGTCTGACGATGCCCAACCACGCCTGATCTGTCGCCGGAATCGGCGGCGGCAGGAAGCGCGAAATAAAGCCCGTCCGAGCGTTGCTCGGGCGGGCTTTTCGTTTCATGGCGCGCGTTGGGCCGCGCCGCCCGGCTCAGGCGGCCGCGCTCGCGAACACGTAGTTCGTCATCGCGAGCACGCGTTGATACGTGCCGAGCGACTGAATGCCCAGCTGATAGTCGTCGTCGGCCGCGCCGAGCGCAGCGAACACCGGCAACAGATGTTCGTCCGTCGGATGCATCAGCGTCGCGTGCGGCGCCTGCCGGCGATAGTCGAGCAGCGCGTCGACGTCGCGCGCGGCGAGCCTCGCTTCGAACCAGTCGGTGAATTCCGCGACGCGCGGGTCCGCATCCTCCGGCGCCGCGCCGAAATCGGCCGCGCGCAGATTGTGCGTGATCTGGCCCGAACCGATCACCATCACGCCTTCGTCGCGCAGCGGACGCAGCGCCCGGCCGAGCGCGAAGTGGTGGGCGGCGTCCGCGCGCGGCTGGATCGACAACTGCGCGACGGGAACGTCGGCTTCCGGGAACATCAGCAGCATCGGCACCCACGCGCCGTGGTCGAGGCCGTGCTCGGTCGTCGCCGTTGCAATGCCGGCCGCATTCAGCAGCGTGGCTGCGCGCTCGGCGAGGTCCGGCGCGCCCGGCGCCGGGTAGCGGATGTCGTATAGCGCCTGCGGGAAGCCGTAGAAGTCGTGGATCGTTTCCGGGTGCGCGGCGACGCTCGCAACGGGCCGCTGCGTGCCCCAGTGTGCGGACAGCATCAGCACCGCGCGCGGGCGCGGCAGCTCGGCGCCGAGCTGCGCGAACGCGCCGGACGGCAGCGTGGGGTCGATCGGCAGCGTGGGCGCGCCGTGGGACAGGTACAGCGAAGGCAAACGGTTCATGGCAGGGAGCCTGCAAAAGAGTTTGCCTTGACTATAGGCGCGCACCGTACATTGATAAATGGGCGGCCAGTAATTTGATTGAATCGCTTATGTTGATAATCAGGCGATTCGATTCAGCTGCGCAGCAGCGCGTTGACGCTCACGCGCACCAATGAGCTGAAAAGCCGCCAGATCGGCGAAGAAGGACGCGGAACGACACGAAAGGCGCCGCGCAGAACTGCTTATTGCGCTGGCCGGATCCCGGCCCAGGGTGCGGTCATCGGCGCACCGAGCGCGAACAGATCGAGCACGCGCGTAACGGTCTGATCGACGAGTTCGTCGATCGTCTTCGGCATCGCGTAGAACGCGGGCAGCGGCGGAAACACGATGCCGCCCATTTCGGTCACGGCCGTCATGTTGCGCAGATGCGCGAGGTTGAATGGTGTTTCGCGCACCATCAGCACGAGACGGCGGCGTTCCTTCAGCGTGACGTCGGCCGCCCGCGTGATCAGGTTGTCCGACAGCCCGTGCGCGACGCTGGCGAGCGTCTTCATCGAGCAGGGCGCGATCACCATCCCGTCGGTCGCGAACGAGCCCGACGCGATCGTCGCGCCGACATCGCGCACCGAGTGCACGACGTCCGCACGGCTTTCGACGTCGGCTTTCGACAGCTTCAGTTCATGCTGGACATTGAGCCAGCCGGCGTTCGACACGAGCAGATGCGTTTCGACGCCGCCGGCGGCGCGCAGCAGTTCGAGCAGCCGCACGCCGTAGACCGCGCCGGTGGCACCGGTGATCGCGACGATCAGCCGGCGCGGCGGCGCGCTGCGAGATGCCATCGGCAACGACGCGTTACGCGGCGGCGAACAGTTGCTGCAGTTCGCCCGACTGGTACATCTCCATCATGATGTCCGAGCCGCCGATGAATTCGCCCTTTACGTACAGCTGCGGGATGGTCGGCCAGTTCGAGAATTCCTTGATGCCCTGGCGGATTTCGTCGTCCTCGAGCACGTTGACCGTCTTGAACTGGTCGACGCCGCAGGCTTTCAGCACCTGTACGGCGCGGCCCGAGAAGCCGCACATCGGGAATTGCGCGTTGCCCTTCATGAAGAGCACGACCTGGTTTTCGTCGACGATTTGCTTGATACGTTGTTGGGTGTCCATGACTGACCTTGCGTTTGCGGGGCGTTAGAACGAAATGATAGCGGATTTCAACCGGACGGGCCGGCCGTCAGCCGGGCCGGCGGCCGCCTGTCGTGCGTTCGATCGCGGCGAGATCGGCGAGCGATTCGACTGCGACGAAGCCGCGCGACTCGAGCAATGCGCGGACGGCTTCGGCCTGGTCGTAGCCGTGCTCGATCCACAGCGTGCCGCCCAGTTTCAGATACGCGCCGGCGCCCGCGACGATCGTGCGGATCGCGCTCAGGCCGTCGGCGTCGTCGGTCAGCGCGCCGCGCGGCTCGAAACGCAGGTCGCCCTGCTCGAGGTGCGGATCGTGCTGCGCGATGTACGGCGGATTGCTGACGATCGTGTCGAACGCGAGGGCCGGGTCGAGCGCGGCGTACCAGTCGCTTTGCAACCACTGCAGCGGGCCGCCGGGGCGGCGCGCATCGAGCAGCTTGTCCGCATTGCGGCGTGCGACTTCGAGTGCGGCGGACGACCGGTCGAGCGCCCACACGCGCGCGTCGGGCCGTTCGGCCGCGATCGACACGGCGATCGCGCCGCTGCCGGTGCCGAGATCGAGCACGGCCGGATGCGGGCGGCCATCGATCGCGTCCAGCGCCGCTTCGACGAGCAGTTCGGTTTCGGGGCGCGGAATCAGCACGTCCGGCGTCACGTCGAACGGCCGGCCGAAGAATTCGCGCATCCCGACGAGTTGCGCGACCGGCTCGCCGGCGATGCGGCGCGCCTCGAGCGCGCGGTAGCGCTCGATCGCGGCGGGCTCGAGCGGCGCGTCGCCGCGCGTGATCAGCTGCGTGCGGGTCCAGCCGAGCGCGTACGCGAGCAGCACGCGTGCATCGAGCGCGTCGAGCGGCGACGCGCGCAGCAGATCGTCGGCGGTGGTGTCGTGCATCGCCGCCTCAGTCGGCGTCGCCGAGCGACGCGAGGAGCTCGGCCTGGTGCTCGCTGACGAGCGCGCCGATCAGTTCGTCTAGATCGCCGTCCATCAGCGCCTCGAGCCGGTACAGCGTCAGGTTGATCCGGTGATCGGTCATCCGGCCTTGCGGGAAGTTGTACGTGCGGATCCGTTCCGACCGGTCGCCCGAGCCGATCAGGTTCTTGCGCGTCGCCGCTTCCTTCGCGTGCTGCTCGTGATACTGCTTGTCCTTGATGCGCGCGGCGAGCACCTTCAGCGCACGGTCCTTGTTCTTGTGCTGCGAGCGGTCGTCCTGGCACTCGACGACGATTCCGGTCGGGATGTGCGTGACGCGCACCGCCGAATCGGTCTTGTTGATGTGCTGGCCGCCGGCGCCGGACGCGCGGAACGTGTCGATCCGCAGATCGGCCGGATTGATTTCGACCTCGCCGATCTCGTCGGCTTCCGGCATCACCGCGACCGTGCACGCGGACGTGTGGATACGCCCCTGGGTCTCGGTCGCCGGCACGCGCTGCACGCGATGGCCGCCGGATTCGAACTTCAGGCGCGAATACGCGCCCTGGCCCGCGATCCGCACGATCACTTCCTTGTAACCGCCGAGATCCGACGGGCTTTCCGACATCATCTCGACCTGCCAGCGCTGGCGCTCCGCAAAACGCAGGTACATGCGCAGCAGGTCGCCCGCGAACAGTGCCGATTCGTCGCCGCCGGTGCCCGCGCGGATTTCGAGGAAGATGTTGCGGTCGTCGTTCGGATCCTTCGGCAGCAGCATCTTCTGCAGCTCGCCTTCGAGGCGCGCCATGCGTTCGCGGGCACTGCGGATCTCGTCTTCAGCGAAATCGCGCATCGACGCATCGGCGAGCAGTTCCTGCGCGGCCGTTTCGTCATTGCGCGACTGGCGCCACAGCGCGTACTGCTCGACGACGGGGCCGAGTTCCGCGTGTTCGCGCGTCAGCTTGCGGTACTGGTCGAGGTCCGCCGTGACGTTCTCGCGGCTCAGCAGGTCGTTCAGTTCGGCCAGCCGGGTGGACAGCTGGTCGAGCTTGCGTTGCATGCTCGTTTTCATGGTGTGGAGCGGCGCTCCCGGGCAAGGGTATTCGAAAAGGATAGGCCGGCTCGCGGCCGGCGGCGGGGGAGCCGGCCGGCGCTAGTGGCCGGACTGGTCGTTCGAGCGCGGCGCGTGCTGGTAGAAGCCGCGCATCAGGTCGATCAGCGAATCGCGATCGGCGCCGTTCACGCGGTTGAGCGCGCTCGTCGGGCCGTGGATCAGCTTGTTGGTGAGCGCCTGCGACAGCGCTTCGAGGACGGCGGCCGGATCGTCGCCGCGTGCGAGCAGCTTCTGTGCCTTCTCGACTTCCGCGCGGCGCAGCGCGTCGGCCTGCGTATGCATGTGACGGATCACCGGCACGACGCTGCGCGTGTCGAGCCATTGCATGAAATTCTGCACGCGCGTCTCGATGATCGTCTCGGCCTGCGCGACCGCGGCCTGGCGCGATGCGTTGCCTTCGCGCACGATCGCGCCGAGATCGTCGACGGTGTAGAGGAACACGTCCTTCAGCTTGCCGACCTCGGGCTCGATGTCGCGCGGCACCGCGAGGTCGACCATGAAGATCGGCCGGTGGCGGCGCGCTTTCACCGCGCGCTCGACCGCGCCGAGCCCGATGATCGGCAGCGTTGACGCGGTGCACGACACGATGATGTCGAATTCGTGCATGCGGGCCGGCAGGTCCGACAGCGGCATCGCGCGGCCGTTGAAGCGTTCGGCGAGCCGCTGGCCGCGTTCGGCCGTGCGGTTTGCGATCACGAGTTCGCGCGGGCCTTGTGCGGCGAAGTGCGTCGCGCACAGCTCGATCATCTCGCCGGCGCCGATGAACAGCACGCGCTGATCGGCCACCTTTTCGAAGATGCGCTGCGCGAGGCGAACGGCTGCGGCCGCCATCGACACCGACTGCGCGCCGATCTCGGTCGTGCCGCGCACTTCCTTCGCAACGGCGAACGTGCGCTGGAACAACTGGTTCAGATAGGTGCCGAGCGCGCCGGCTTCGGTCGCGGTGCGCACCGCGTCCTTCATCTGGCCCAGGATCTGCGTTTCGCCGAGCACCATCGAATCGAGGCCCGACGCGACGCGGAAGGCATGACGGACGGCTTCCGATTGCGGCAGCGCATAGACGTGCGGCGCGAGTTCGTCGACCGGAATCTTGTGGTACTCGGACAGCCAGCGAATCGCGCCCTCGCGCGCGGCCCGATCATCGGTCGCGCAATAGAGCTCGGTGCGGTTGCAGGTCGACAGGATCGCCGCTTCGGGCGCATTCGGCGCCTGCGGGCCGAGGAATACGTTCTTGAACGTGGCGAGAGCCGGCTTGATTTGCTCGAGCGGAAACGCCACGCGTTCGCGCAAGGCGACAGGCGCAGTGTGGTGGTTGATTCCGATCGTGAGGAGTTGCATATCGAGGGCTATCGTTTAGCCCCATATTATAGCGTTTCAGCGGTTTCCTCACTCGCGGCATACCGGGCATCAGCATGGCGGGGCCTTGAATTTGGGGGCTCGATCGGTACGCTATCGAGCTGGTAGCCGTAGCCATAGAGCGGCAGGAGCCGATATCCGCGCTCGGGGAGCAATTGCAGCTTGCTCCGCAGCCGGGACGCGTGGGTGTCGAGCGTGCGCGACTTCATGTCGCGGCGGCGGCCCCAGACCGTCTCGAGGATATGCGCGCGCGACACGGGCCGCGACAGGTTCGCGAACAGCAGCTGCGCGAAGCGGAATTCCTTCGGCGTGAGGGCGACGACCGTGTCGCCGAAACGCACGAGGCTGTGGGTCGCATCGAATGCGTATTCTCCATACAGTTCGCGCGAGCGATTTGGCGGGCGCCGCACGCCGGCGCGCCGGCTCAGCGCATTGACCCGCGCGAGCAGCTCGGGCCCGCTCACCGGACGCACGAGGCAATCGTCGGCACCCGCGTGCAGGCACGACACGACTTCGCTTTCCCGCGCCAGCTGCATCACGGCGATCGCCGGCAGACCGGGCAGGATCGTCTGCGCACGCGGAATGACTTCCTCGGCCGGCTGATCGCCGGCCCAGTTGCCGGTGATCAGCATGTCGCAGGTATGAGTGGCGAGCCACTCGAAGAACGCCGCGCTGGACGGAAACGCGTGGCACACATGACCGCCCGCGAACAGCAGGCGGTTCAGGAGCGCAGCATGACGTGCCTCCGGATCGATCAGGGCGATTCGCATGAGGATTTGTTCAATACGGCTGCCGGTGCGCGCTTGCCATAACGTCGGGTCGGCCCCTACACTCGAATGTTCGCGGCGCCCGGCTGGTCTCGGGTTCGATGGATGAATCGATGCTAGCCGCTGGCAACGTTCACGCCTATGGGACGAATCTGAATTTATAGAAGGCGTCGAATGAACTGGTTTGGAATCCTTGTCCTCGGAGCGGCCGTCGGGCTGTTCGGCCGGTGGCTGCATCCGATGCGGCGCACGGGCCGGCCGGCATGGTGGATCGTGGTGATGGTCGGCATCGCAGGCGCCGCCGCCGCGCGCATGGCCGGCAATCTCTCTGGACTGTTTTACGATGGCGAAACGCTCGAATGGCCGGTCTGCACCGGCGTCGCGTTCCTCGCCGTAGCCGTGACGGTCGCCGTGTCGGCCCGTCGCTGAAAGCTCTCAGGTGAAATCATGAATGCCCGTCTCCCCGAAGTCTCGTCGGTGCCGGCCCGCCTCGCGCTGCTGCGCGGCGCGATGGTCCGCGAGAATCTGGCCGCCTATCTGGTGCCGTCCGCCGACCCTCATCTGTCCGAATACCTGCCCGAACGCTGGCAGGCGCGCCGCTGGCTGTCCGGCTTCACGGGCTCGGTCGGCACGCTGGTCGTCACCGCCGATTTCGCGGGCCTGTGGGTCGACAGCCGGTACTGGGTGCAGGCCGAGGCCGAGCTCGCGGGCACGGGCGTTCAGCTGATGAAGATGACGGGCGGGCAGCAAAGCGCGCCGCACGTCGACTGGCTCGCGCAGAACGTGCCGGCCGGCGCGACGGTCGGCGTCGACGGCGCGGTGCTCGGCGTCGCGGCGGCGCGCGCGCTGACGGCCGCGCTCACCGCGCGCGGCATCGCGCTGCGCACCGATCTCGACCTGCTCGACGCGATCTGGCCCGAGCGTCCGGGGCTGCCAGGCGACGCGGTATTCGAGCACGTCGCGCCGCAGGCCGACACGACGCGCGCGAGCAAGCTCGCCGAGGTGCGCCGCGCGATGCACGCGCAGGGCGCGCAATGGCACTTCGTGTCGACGCTCGACGATCTCGCGTGGCTGTTCAACCTGCGCGGCGCCGACGTCAATTTCAACCCCGTGTTCGTCGCGCACGCGATGATCGGCGCCGATCGCGCGACGCTGTTCGTCGCCGACGGCAAGGTGTCGCCGGCACTTGCCGCGTCGCTCGCGCGGGACGGCGTCGAGGTTCGCGCGTACGACGCGGCGCGTGCGTCGCTCGCGGCGCTGCCCGACGGCGCAACGCTGCTGATCGATCCGCGCCGTGTGACGTTCGGCACGCTCGAGGCGGTGCCGGCCGGCGTGAAGCTGATCGAGGCCGTGAACCCGTCGACCTTCGCGAAGTCGCGCAAGACGGCCGCCGAAATCGAACACGTGCGCGTGACGATGGAGCACGACGGCGCCGCGCTCGCCGAATTCTTCGCATGGTTCGAGCGCGCGCTGAACCGTGAGACGATCACCGAGCTGACGATCGACGAGAAGCTCACGGCCGCGCGCGCACGGCGCCCCGGCTACGTGTCGCCGAGCTTCGCGACGATCGCGGGCTTCAATGCGAACGGCGCGATGCCGCACTACCGCGCGACGCCCGAGTCGCACGCGACGATCGCCGGCGACGGCCTGCTGCTCGTCGATTCGGGCGGCCAGTACACGACCGGCACGACCGACATCACGCGCGTCGTGCCGGTCGGCACGATCAGCGATCTGCAACGCCGCGATTTCACGATCGTGCTGAAGTCGATGATGGCGCTGTCGCGCGCGCGCTTTCCGCGCGGCGTTCGCTCGCCGATGCTCGACGCGATCGCGCGTGCGCCGATGTGGGCGGCGGGGCTCGACTACGGTCACGGCACGGGCCACGGCGTCGGCTACTTCCTGAACGTGCACGAGGGCCCGCAGGTCATCTCGCACTACGCGCCGGCCGAGCCGTACACGGCGATGGAGGAAGGGATGATCACGTCGATCGAGCCGGGCGTGTACCGGCCCGGCAAATGGGGCATCCGGATCGAGAACCTGGTCGTGAACCGCGCGGGCGGGCAGACCGAGTTCGGCGACTTCCTCGCGTTCGAGACGCTGACGCTGTGCCCGATCGACACGCGCTGCGTGCTGGTCGAGATGCTGCACGACGAAGAGCGTGCGTGGCTGAACGCGTATCACGCGACCGTGCGCGAGCGCGTCGGCCGGCACGTGAGCGGCGACGCGAAGGCGTGGCTCGACGCACGCACGCAGCCGATCTGACGCAACGCGCACACCGTACGATACCGGCCGTACGACGGGCGGACCGTGAGAGAGAGCAACCGATGGCAGACACCGCAGTGATCGTGATCGACATGCAGCGCGGGCTCGTGCAGCGTGCGCGGCCCGCGTACCGGCTCGACGACGTCGTGGCCGGCATCAACCGGCTGACCGCAGCGGCGCGCGCGGCAGGCGCGCCCGTCTGCTTCGTGCAGCACGACGGCGATGCGGACGACGACATCGTGCCCGGCACGCCGGGCTGGGCGCTGCATGACGACCTGATCGTCGCGCGCGCCGACTGGCGCATCCGCAAGCACGTGAGCGATGCGTTTCACGACACGCCGCTCGCCGCGCAGCTCGACGGTCACGGGATCCGCTCGGTGCTGATCTGCGGCTATGCGACCGAGTTCTGCGTCGACTCGGCCGCTCGCCGCGCGGCATTGCTCGGCTACCGGACGACCGTCGTGTCCGACCTGCATACGACGAACGAGCGCACGCACCTGTCGGCCGCGCAGATCGTCGCGCATCACCACTTCATCTGGGAAAACGGCACGCTGTCGGGCAATGCGGTGACGCCGCGTCCGCTTGCCGACGTGCTGGCCACGGAGTTCGCATGACGATCAAGGCGGTGGTATTCGATTTCGGCGGCGTGCTGATCGACTGGAGCCCCGAGTACCTGTACCGGCAACTGATTCCCGACGAGGCGGAGCGCCGCTGGTTCCTCACGCACGTGTGCGCGATGGACTGGGTGGTTCGCCAGGACGGCGGGCAGACCATTGACGAAGGCACGAGCGAGCTCGTCGCGAAGTTTCCGGAGCACGAGGCGCTGATCCGCGCGTTCTACGCGCGCTGGCACGAGATGATCGGCGGTGTGCTCGACGAAGGCGTGGCGCTCGTCGATCGGCTGGAGGCGCGCGGGATGCCGCTGTTCGGGCTGACGAACTGGTCCGCCCAGACGTTTCCGTACGCGTGGGACAACTTCCCGGTGCTGCGCCGGTTCAAGGACATCGTCGTGTCGGGCCGCGTGAAGCTCGTGAAGCCGGATCCGGCGATCTATCGCGAGATGCACGCGCGGATCGATCCGCACCTGCCCGGCATCGCGCCGCATGAGCTCGTGTTCATCGACGACAACGCGAACAACGCCGCGGCTGCGACGGCGCTCGGCTGGCACGGTATTCATCACACGAGCGCGGCCGCGACCGAGGCGCGGCTGCGCGAGCTCGGCGTGCTCGCGTAGCCGTCCCGCCGAAGCGTCTTCGGACGAAAAAAAAGCGCCCCGCGGAGCGCTTTTTTCGTCGTTGCCGATCCCGATTCGGCCGCATTCGGCGAACCGGAGCCGCGTTGCCGCGGTGCCGGTTGCGCGCGCCGCGCCGCTCAGCGGCTGATCGGCTTGTAGCGGATCCGCTTCGGCTTCGCGGCTTCCTCGCCGAGGCGCGCGCGCTTGTCGGCCTCGTATTCCTGGTAGTTGCCGTCGAAGAACGTGACCTGCGAGTCGCCTTCGAACGCGAGGATGTGCGTCGCGATCCGGTCGAGGAACCAGCGATCGTGCGAGATCACCATCACCGAGCCCGCGAATTCCAGCAGCGCGTCTTCCAGCGCGCGCAGCGTTTCGACGTCGAGGTCGTTCGACGGTTCGTCGAGCAGCAGCACGTTGCCGCCGGAGATCAGCGTCTTCGCGAGGTGCAGGCGGCCGCGTTCGCCGCCGGACAGGTTGCCGACGATCTTCTGCTGGTCGCCGCCCTTGAAGTTGAAGCGGCCGATGTATGCACGCGACGGCGTTTCGTACTTGCCGACGGTCAGCACGTCCGCGCCGCCCGAGATTTCCTCGAACACCGTCTTCGAGCCGTCGAGCGCGTCGCGGCTCTGGTCGACGTACGCGAGCTTCACGGTCGGGCCCATCACGATTTCGCCCGAATCCGGCTGTTCCTTGCCGGTCAGCATCTTGAACAGCGTCGACTTGCCGGCGCCGTTCGGGCCGATGATGCCGACGATCGCGCCGGCCGGAATCTTGAAGCTCAGGTTGTCGATCAGCAGGCGGTCGCCGAACGACTTGCTGACGTTCTTGAACTCGATCACTTCATTGCCGAGGCGGTCGCCGACCGGAATGAAGATCTCCTGCGTTTCGTTGCGCTTCTGGTATTCCTGGCTGTTCAACTCCTCGAAGCGCGCGATACGCGCCTTCGACTTCGCCTGGCGGCCCTTCGGGTTCTGGCGCACCCACTCCAGTTCCTTCTTGATCGCCTTCTGGCGTGCCGATTCCGCCGCTTCTTCCTGCTTCAGGCGCTCTTCCTTCTGATCGAGCCAGCTGCTGTAGTTGCCCTTCCACGGGATACCGTGGCCGCGGTCGAGCTCGAGAATCCACTCGGCCGCGTTGTCGAGGAAGTAGCGATCGTGCGTGACGGCGACGACGGTGCCCGGAAAGCGCACGAGGAACTGCTCGAGCCAGTCGACCGATTCGGCGTCGAGGTGGTTGGTCGGCTCGTCGAGCAGCAGCATGTCGGGCTTCTCGAGCAGCAGCTTGCACAGCGCGACGCGGCGCTTTTCGCCGCCCGACAGGTGCTCGATCTTCGCGTCCCATGGCGGCAGGCGCAGCGCGTCGGCGGCGACTTCGAGCTGCTGCTCGGGGCTGCCGCCGTCGCTCGACGCGAGGATCGCCTCGTATTTCGCCTGCTCGGCCGCGAGCGCGTCGAAGTCGGCGTCCGGCTCGGCGTATGCGGCGTAGATTTCCTCGAGCTTCTTGTTCGCCTGGAACAGATCGCCGAGGCCTTCCTCGACGGCTTCGCGCACCGTCTTCGTCGGGTCGAGCTGCGGCTCCTGCGGCAGGTAGCCGATGTTCAGGTTCGGCATCGGCGTCGCTTCGCCTTCGATGTCCTTGTCGACGCCCGCCATGATGCGGATCAGCGTCGACTTGCCCGAGCCGTTCAGGCCGAGCACGCCGATCTTCGCGCCGGGAAAGAACGACAGCGAGATGTCCTTCAGGATCTGGCGCTTGGGCGGCACGATCTTGCCGACCCGGTTCATCGTGAAAACGTATTGGGCCATTTCGGTGTGAAAGTCAGAGGGTTGAGACTGCCGCGCGGCGCATGCGTGCGCGTGGCGTCGGATGATTCGGTACGGAGCGGGCCGCGCGCGGCGCGGCGGTATCGCCGCGGGTTGGCGGCGCGAGCGCGTATTGTACTTCGCCGCCGGCCGGCGCTGGCACCGCACCGGCCGTTCGGCCGACCCGCGTTCACAGCCATGCGGCGACGCCGCCGTGCCCCGAGCAGGTGCCGCGCCGATGACGGCTGAAGCTGTACGTGCCGTCGCGGCAGCGCGCGCTGGCGCCGTCCGGCACGCGGCCCGATTTCGAACGGGCCGGTGCATGGACCGCGTCGCCGTCGCGATTGCGGTACGTGTCGTGCCGGTCGAGGTCGGCTTCGTTGTCGTAGCCGGGCGATGCGCGATACGCGTGCGCCGCGGGCGGCAGGATCGCGCATCCGACGAACAGCGCGGCCGACAGGGTCGCGATGCGCGTCGCGCGGCGGAGCAGGGCGGGCATGGTCTCTCTCTTCGGATGTTGTTGTCTGCGTTCGATGGCGCGCGGAGCGCCCGCGGCATGTTAGCCGAACGGCCAGGCCGCGTTGCAGCGAATCGCCGCGATCGGGCGGTGCCGCGACGCTACGCCGCGCCGCTCGCCGAGGCCGCGCCGTCCGCCCGCGCTGCCTCGAGGATCCGCCGGCGGAACGCGGCGACCTCCGCCCGTTCCGCATGATGCGGCGGGTCAACGACGGAGTGCGGGAAATCGTCGGGCCGTGCGGCGTCGGCAAGCTGCACGAGCCGGCCGCGCGCCGGCGCATTGCGCCAGTGCGGCGCGCGGACCGCTTCAACGGGACATGCTCGTCGCGGTTCCGATTGCGCAGTCGTCGCCCGCAGTTGTCCGATCCGGCGGCACCCGCACGGACCCTGGGCCAAACCAAGCGTTCCATCGGTGCGCATCGATGCAACGAGTGGTCCCATCGAAATTCTTCAATTGGTTCTTAGTGAAGAACCGTTTGATGCTTACACTCCTTCGCTTCGAAGGCGGCTGACCGACCAGCCGACGAACGGCGCGCACGCGATGCGCCGGCGCTTCGCGCACCGCATCGCACCCGCAGCTTCGCAGACTGCGTCGCGCACCGTCCGGAGCAGGCGCGATCCGCTTCTGCCCGCATGCCGCGCACGCGCGGCGGGCAGCCGGATCCAACAACGACAATTCCCCGCGCCGCCTTCACGCGACACCGGTCGTATCGGAACCGTTTTTTGGAGAGAGACACATGAGTGGAAGCAACACAGGCCTCGGCACGGGTCTGAAGCAGCGGCACGTGACGATGATGTCGATTGCCGGCGTGATCGGCGCGGGCTTGTTCGTCGGCTCCGGCCACGCGATCGCGGAAGCCGGGCCGGCTTCGATCCTCGCGTATGCGATCGCGGGCGTGCTGGTCGTGCTGGTGATGCGCATGCTCGGCGAAATGGCCGTCGCGCATCCGGACAGCGGGTCGTTCTCGACCTATGCCGATCGCGCGATCGGCCATTGGGCCGGCTTCACGATCGGCTGGCTGTACTGGTGGTTCTGGGTGCTCGTGATCCCGATCGAGGCGACCGCGGCGGCCACCATCCTCAACGCCTGGTTCCCCGGCATCGCGACGTGGATCTTCGCGCTCGGCATCACGCTGCTGCTGACGATCACCAACCTGTTCTCGGTCAAGAACTACGGCGAATTCGAGTTCTGGTTCGCGCTGATCAAGGTCGTCGCGATCGTCGTGTTCCTCTGCGTCGGCGGTGCGGCGATCGTCGGCATCGTGCCGGCGCCGGCCGTATTGGGCGTGTCGAACCTCTTCGCGCACCAGGGCTTCATGCCCAACGGCGCGGGCGCGGTGCTCGCGGCGATGCTGACGACGATGTTCTCGTTCCTCGGCACCGAAATCGTGACGATCGCGGCCGCCGAATCGGACAACCCGCAGCGCCAGATCGTGCGCGCGACGAATTCCGTCATCTGGCGTATCACGCTGTTCTATCTCGGCTCGATCCTCGTCGTCGCGGCCATCGTGCCGTGGAACGATCCGCTGCTGCCGAAGCACGGCTCGTATCAGCGCGCGATGGAGTTGATCGGCGTGCCGAACGCGAAGGCGATCATCGACGTGATCGTGCTCGTGTCGGTCGCGAGCTGCCTGAATTCGGCGCTGTACACCGCGTCGCGAATGCTGTTTTCGCTGTCCAGGCGCAAGGACGCGCCCGCGTTCCTGCACCGCACCGATTCCACGGGCACCCCGCGCGCGGCCGTGCTCGCTTCGACCGCGTTCGGGTTCGTGACCGTGATCGCGAACTACCTGATGCCGGAGCAGGTGTTCGGCTTCCTGCTCGCGACGTCGGGCGCGATCGCGCTGCTCGTGTATCTGGTGATCGCGATCTCGCAGCTGCGGATGCGCCGGACGCTCGAATCGGGCGGCGCTGCGCTGCCGCTGCGGATGTGGCTGTTCCCGTGGCTCACGTGGGCGGTGATCCTGTTCATCTGCGGCACCCTGACCGTGATGTTCGTCAGCGACGAGCATCGGATGGAAGTGGGCGCGACGGCCGTGCTGGCGCTGATGGTGCTGTTCGCGTCGTGGCTCAACAAGCGCGGGCGCGATGTGCGTGCGGGGGCAGGGCGGCGGGTGTCGGCGAGGTGATGAATTGAAGTGGCGGCGGGGCGCGAAGCCCCATCGATGAAAACGGCCCGACCGGCGCTTGCCGGTCGGGCCGTTTGTCTTTTTGCGCGAGTACGCGGATGCACGTAACGTTACGCTGCCCGGTCTTTCGTACCTCGCGATCGTTGATGTACGAACGCGTCAAAATCGAACTCGTCTGATTTCATTGCCAACGGCAACCCCATACATTGATCGCTTCGAGAACCGAAGTGAACGATGAGGTCGACTCGCATTAGCGGTCGCGCCGGGAGGGCCAAATGGCGAACGAAAGCCTGAGATTGAGTGACGCAGGGTGGGCGGAGGAACGCTGGCTCACACCGGGCCGTGCACCCCGGAAGAGTTGCGCACGCCGGTTACGACGACGCAAGTCAATGCACAACTCGCGACCCGGGTCCGTCGGGCAGAAGTCGCCGTGCGGCGACATGTATCGGGACGGCAATTGACGCAGTTGCAATTCGATGAGCTCGTCAGCTATGCCTACAATACCGGCAACACAGGTGCGCTGGCCGTGTTCCGTTCAGCGAATCAGAGCGACGACGCGGGCGTCGTGTCGCACATGAATCAGCGCGTCTGGATTCATCCGCGAGACGATAACGGGCGTCGTCTGGCGCCCGTTCGTTCAAACGGGCTTGTCAACCGGCGCCGACTCGAATCGGCGCCGTTCCAGCCACAGCAGAGGGCACAGTGAGAACGGCCATGCTCGGTTTGCTCGTGCTGGCGTCGACGCATGCATTTGCCGGCCCGACGGCAGCGGACGAGATAGCGGCGCGCAGTGGTTTGCCGGCGAGCGAGGTCAACGCGCTGCTCAGCGACTGCGACTCGAGCCAGACGAGCATGAATTTTTGCGCGTGGCGCGATCAGCTCGTTGCCGAGCGGGAATTGCAGCGGATCGTCGACAAACAGGTGAGCGAGCAGCCACGGCGCAAGGCGGCGCTCGACGCGCAGATGGAGAAGTGGAAGAAAGCGCGCGACACATCCTGCGAAAAATCGGCGCGTAACGCATGGGGCGATGGTTCGATGCGACCCGCGGCACAGGCGATCTGTGCAACGGCAGCAACGAAGGAAATGGCGAAAAAGTTGTCCGCTCGAGCTTCCCGCAAACCTTCATGAATCGGTCCGACACGAGAAAAGCCCGCGGCGACCGACGACCCGCTTGCGCCCTGGCCAATATCGAAGACTGGTTGCGATGGTTGCCACGAGCCGAAAGCAACGTCCATTTCATCAGCCCGGAAAACTGCGATGGCCGCGCAATCGGTCACGTCGGCATGTTCCGCCGCGCACGTTCGTCGTTGTGGCCGGAGCTCATCAGAGTCATGCGAGGTTGAGTGTTTGGATCGCAGCGACGGGATGCATCGCCATGCATCAAAGAAAAGCCCGCATTCAGCGGGCTTTTTTACGCTCGATGTAGCAGCAACACTCAGACGTTGAACAGGAAGTTCATCACGTCGCCGTCGTGCACGACATATTCCTTCCCTTCCGCGCGCATCTTGCCGGCTTCCTTCGCACCCTGTTCACCCTTGTACGCGATGAAGTCGTCGAACGCGATCGTCTGCGCGCGAATGAAGCCGCGCTCGAAGTCGGTGTGGATCACGCCGGCCGCTTGCGGAGCGGTATCGCCGATGTGGATCGTCCACGCGCGCACTTCCTTCACGCCCGCGGTGAAGTACGTCTGCAGGCCGAGCAGCTTGAAGCCCGCGCGGATCACGCGGTCGAGGCCCGGCTCTTCCATGCCCATGTCGGCGAGGAACGCTTCCTTGTCCGCATCGTCGAGATCGGCGATCTCCGCCTCGATCGCCGCGCACACCGCGACCACCGGCGAGTTCTCGCTTTCCGCGTACTTGCGCACTGCGTCGAGGTGCGGGTTGTTGTCGAAGCCGTCGTCCTTCACGTTCGCGACGTACATCGCCGGCTTCGCGGTGATCAGGCAGAACGGCTTCAGCAGCGCCTGCTCGTCGTCCGACAGGTCGAGGCCGCGCACGGCCTTGCCCTGGTCGAGGTGCGCGCGCACCTTCTCGAGCACCGCGGCGAGCTTCACCGCTTCCTTGTCGTTGCCCGACTTCGCGGCCTTCGAGTAGCGCGTGAGCGCCTTTTCGACGGTGCCGAGGTCGGCGAGCGCGAGTTCGGTGTTGATCACTTCGATGTCGTCGATCGGGCTGACCTTGCCGGCGACGTGGATGACGTTGTCGTCCTCGAAGCAGCGCACGACGTGCGTGATCGCGTCGGTTTCGCGGATGTTCGCGAGGAACTGGTTGCCGAGGCCTTCGCCCTTGCTCGCGCCCGCGACGAGGCCCGCGATGTCGACGAATTCGACGACGGCCGGCACGACGCGCTCGGGCTTCACGATTTCGGCGAGCGCCTTCAGGCGCGTGTCCGGCACTTCGACGATGCCGACGTTCGGCTCGATCGTGCAGAACGGGTAGTTCTCGGCGGCGATGCCGGCCTTGGTCAGCGCATTGAACAGGGTGGACTTGCCGACGTTGGGCAAGCCGACGATGCCGCATTTGAGGCTCATGGAATCCTTCGAACGGGTGAGGCGGCGCGGCCGGACGAGGCTCGGCGGCGCGGGAAAATAGGGACGGCCGGCGCGCGGGGCGCGGCGGGCCGACGTTCAAAGGCGCTATTGTACCGTGCCGACGTGCCGGTTTCCGGCCTTTGCCCGAACGCCAGATGCGTCGCGCCGCCACGTCGCGGCGCCCGGCCGCGATTCTGCTGATTTGCCGCAAAGTCCGGCCGCGTAAGGGCTTGGCCCCGCGGCTATAATGCCCGCCATGACTGCCCACCACACCTTCGACGTCGCCGTGGTCGGCGGCGGGCTCGTCGGCAAGACGGCCGCGCTCGCGCTGACCCAGTCCGGCTACAAGACCGCCTTGCTCGCCCAGCCGGCCGTGCCGCGCCCGGCCGATCTCGCGTTCGACACGCGCATCTACGCGCTGTCGTCCAGCTCGCAGGCATTGCTCGAGCGGCTGCGGGTCTGGCAGGCGCTCGATCACGGCCGGCTCGCACCCGTCTACGACATGCGCGTGTACGGCGATGCGCATGCGGAACTGCATTTCTCCGCCTATCAGGCGTCGGTGCCGCAACTCGCGTGGATCGCCGAATCGTCGCTGATCGAGACGTCGCTCGACGCCGCGCTGCGGTTCCAGCCGAATCTGACGTGGTTCGACGCGCGCGCGCAGGGCTTCGACGTGCGCGACGACGCAGCGGTGCTCACGCTGTCGTCGGGCCAGGTGCTCGAAGCGGACCTCGTGGTCGGCGCGGACGGCGCGCATTCGTGGGTGCGTTCCCAGATGGGCGCGAAGGTCGAGCGGCGCGATTACCGGCAGACGGGCGTCGTCGCGAACTTCAAGGCGTCGCTGCCGCACCGGGAGACGGCCTGCCAGTGGTTTCACGAGGGCGAGATCATCGCGCTGCTGCCGCTGCCGGATGGCCACGTGTCGCTCGTGTGGTCCGCACACACCGCGCACGCGGACGAACTGCTCGCACTCGATCCGGCGCAGCTCGCGGCCGAAGTCGAGCGTGTGTCGCATGGCCAGGTCGGCACGCTCGAATGCGTGACGCCGGCCGCCGGCTTCCCGCTCGCGCTGCAGACCGTCGACAAGCTGATCGCGCCGCGCGTCGCGCTCGTTGGCGATGCCGCGCACCTGATTCATCCGCTCGCCGGACAGGGGATGAACCTCGGTCTGCGCGACGTCGCGGCGCTCGCCGATGCGATCGCGAACAAGGAGAGCTTCCGCAATCTCGGCGATACGGTGCTGCTGCGCCGCTACGAGCGCTCGCGCCGCGAGGACATCCGCGCGCTGATGGTCGCGACCGACGGGCTGCAGCGGCTGTTCGCGGTGCCCGGTTCGCTCGCGAAGGCGGTGCGCAACGCGGGCATGGCGTTCGTCGGTGCGCAGCCGCTGGTCAAGCGCTGGCTGGTGTCGGCCGCGCTCGGCTGAGCGAACCTTCGCGCCCTCGGCCTGTCGGACAGGGTCCCGTTACGGCGTACACTGTGACGTGCACTCCGATTGAGCTGAAGGAACAACAGGATGAAAAAAACGATCCGCATCGCGTCGCTGGCGCTGGCCGTCACGATGGCGACGCTTGGCTGCACTGCGCAGGCCGACCAGACCACCGACAAGCTGAAAGCCACGTTGCAGGCGCGTCTCGGCAGCGACGCGCCGATCAAGAGCGTATCGAAATCGCCGGTCGCGGGGCTGTACGAAGTGAATCTCGGCACGCAAATCATCTACAGCGATGCAGCCGGCGACTACGTGCTGCTCGGCGATCTCGTCGACACCAAGACGCACAAGAATCTGACCGACGCACGCCTGTCGGACCTCAACAAGATCGACTTCGCGAGCCTGCCGCTCGCCAACGCGATCAAGGTCGTCAAGGGCAACGGCGCGCGCAAGATCGCGGTGTTCTCCGATCCGAACTGCCCGTACTGCAAGCGTCTCGAGACGACGCTCCAGTCGATCGACAACGTGACCGTCTACACGTTCCTGTACCCGGTGCTGTCGCCCGATTCGACCGCGAAGTCGAAGGCGATCTGGTGCGCGACCGACCGCGCGAAAACGTGGCAGAGCTGGATGCTCGACCATCGCGTACCGTCCGGCGCCGGCACCTGCGACACCACAGCGCTCGACAAGAACCTCGCGCTCGGCCGCGGGATGAACGTCACCGGCACGCCGACGATCTTCCTGCCCGACGGCCGCCGCCTGCCGGGCGCGGTGTCGGCCGACCAGCTGAACCAGGCGCTCGCGTCGAGCAAGTAATCAACCGACGCGCCGGGCCGCATGGCCCGGCCCGCGAGGGGCGCCCGCGATCTCAGCCGGCGCCTCTCGTCGTTTCCGCCGCCGCATTCCGTTCGATTTCCGTCCTGAATGTCGACCCGATTTTCGACCGATAGCCACGATGACCCAGCCGATCCGTTATTCGATTGCCCCGAAAGATCTTGCCGCGCACCTGTTCGAGGTGTCCGTGACGGTCGCCGATCCCGATCCTGCCGGCCAGCGCTTCTCGCTGCCGGTGTGGATTCCGGGCAGCTACCTCGTGCGCGAGTTCGCGCGCAACATCGTGACGCTTGCCGCGTTCAACGACGCGGGCCGCAAGGTGCGCATCGCCAAAACCGACAAGAACACGTGGCAGGCCGCGCCGGTGAATGGCGCGCTGACGCTGCGCTACGACGTGTACGCGTGGGACCTGTCGGTTCGCTCCGCGTATCTCGACGAATCGGGCGGCTTCTTCAACGCGACGGCCGTGTTCCTGAGCGTCGCCGGCCGCGAGGATGCGCCGTGCGACGTCGACATCGCGAAACCCGCCGGCCCGGCGTTCCGCACGTGGCGCGTCGGCACGTCGCTGCCCGAGGCGCCCGGCACCAAACGCTACGGCTTCGGCGCGTATCGCGCATCGAACTATGACGAACTCGCCGACCATCCGGTGACGATCGGCGAATTCGCGCTCGCGACGTTCGACGCGCACGGCGTGCCGCACGACATCGTGATCGCCGGGCGCGTGACGCAGCTCGACATGGAGCGGCTGCGCGCCGACCTGAAGCGCGTGTGCGAAGCGCAGATCGCGCTGTTCGAGCCGAAATCGAAGAAGGCGCCGATGGACCGCTACGTGTTCATGACGCTCGCGGTCAGCGACGGCTACGGCGGTCTCGAGCATCGCGCGTCGACCGCGCTGATCTGCAATCGCACCGACCTGCCGGTGAAGGGCCGCCCGGAAACGACGGAGGGCTATCGCACGTATCTCGGCCTGTGCAGCCACGAGTACTTCCACACGTGGAACGTGAAGCGCATCAAGCCGGCCGCGTTCGTGCCGTACGATCTCGGGCGCGAAAACTACACGTCGCTGCTGTGGCTGTTCGAAGGCTTCACGTCGTATTACGACGACCTCATGCTCGTGCGCAGCGGGCTGATGTCGCAGGACGAATATTTCGCGGCGCTCGGCCGCACGATCGGCGGCGTGCTGCGCGGCACGGGCCGCCTCAAGCAGAGCGTCGCGGACAGCTCGTTCGACGCGTGGATCAAGTACTACCGCCAGGACGAGAACGCGACGAACGCGATCGTCAGCTATTACACGAAGGGTTCGCTCGTCGCGCTCGCATTCGATCTCGCGATCCGTGCGCAGACGCGCAACCGCAAGTCGCTCGACGACGTGATGCGCATGCTGTGGCAGCGCTACGGCCGCGACTTCTATCGCGGCAAGCCGGCGGGCGTCGCGGAAGACGAAGTCGAGACGCTGATCGAGGAGGCCACGGGTGTTGCGCTCGGCCGGCTGTTCACCGACGCCGTGCACGGCACGCGCGATCTGCCGCTCGCGGAACTGCTCGCGCCGTTCGGCGTGACGCTCGCGCCCGACGTCGCGTCCGGCGCGGCCGCCAAGCCGGCGATCGGTGCGCGCGTGCGCGGCGGCGCGGATTGCACGCTCGCGGCGGTCTACGAAGGCGGCGGCGCGCATCGCGCGGGGCTGTCGGCCGGCGACACGCTGATCGCGCTCGACGGGCTGCGCGTCACCGGTACGAATCTCGACACGCTGCTCGCGCGCTACCGGCCCGGCGACAAGGTCGAAGTGCACGCATTCCGCCGGGACGAGCTGCGGATCGCGAAACTGAAGCTCGACGGGCCGGAAGTCGCGCGCTACCGGCTCACGGCGGCCGCGAAACCGGCGGCCGCGTCCAAGGCCCGGGAAGCCTGGCTGAAGGGCTGAACATGCACGGCCGGGTTTCGGGGCGCGATCAGTGATTGTTCTGTTGCTGCAACAATCCGTCGCCCGGAACCCGCTTTTTCGCGACCATGCGGCCACGCACAATGGCGTCACTCGCGCTACCGAAGCGCAACCCAACCGGAGCCTGACATGACGACCATTCTGCAAATCAATTCCGCGGCGCGCTCGCAAGGTGCGCAGTCCACGCTGCTGGCGAACGAACTGACGGCAAAGCTGCAACAATCGAACCCCGGCTCGAAGGTCGTGGTTCGCGACCTGCTGGCCGACGCGCTCCCGCACCTCGACGAATCGGTGCTCGGCGCATTCTTCACGCCGGCCGACCAGCGCAGCGCGGAGCAGAATGCGATCGTCGCGAAGAGCGATGCGCTGATCGCCGAACTGCAAGCCGCCGACATCATCGTGATCGGCGCACCGATGTACAACTTCGGCGTGTCGTCGCAACTGAAGACGTATTTCGACTGGATCGCCCGCGCAGGCGTGACGTTCCGCTACACCGAGAATGGTCCGGAAGGCCTGATCAAGGGCAAGAAGGTTCACGTGGTGACGGCGCGCGGCGGCAAGTACCTCGGTACGCCGAACGACAGCCAGACGCCGTTCCTGCGTACGTTCCTCGGCTTCATCGGCCTGACCGACGTCAGCTTCATCCACGCCGAAGGCCTGAACCTCGGGCCGGACGCGCAGAGCGCCGCGCTCGCCGGCGCGCGCGAAGCGATCGCGGCCGTGTAACGCTGATGCGGGTGCATCGCACTCGCTGCGTCGTCAGATAAAAAACGCTGCGCCCTGATTGGGGCGCAGCGTTTTTGCATTGGAGCCGGCGAACGGCCGGCAATGCCGTTACGCGAGCGTCTCGGCGACTTCCGGCAGACGCCAGTCGATCGGCGCGCGGCCCGCTTCGACCAGATAGTCGTTCGCGAGCGCGAAGTGACGGCACCCGAGGAAGCCGCGATGCGCGGACAGCGGCGACGGGTGCGGCGCCTCGAGCACGCAGTGCGCGCTCGGATCGAACAGCGCGCGCTTCGCCTGCGCATGCGCGCCCCACAGCATGAACACGAGCCCGCGATGGCGGTTCGCGAGTTCGCGGATCAGCGTGTCCGTGCATTGCTCCCAGCCGCGCTTCGCGTGGCTCGCGGCCGCGCCGCGCTCGACCGTCAGCACGGTGTTGAGCAGCAGCACGCCCTGGCGCGCCCACGTGTCGAGGCAGCCGTGGCGCGGCGTGTCGTGGCCGAAATTCGCGGCGATTTCCTTGAAGATGTTGCGCAGCGACGGCGGCGTGCGCACGGCCGGCGGCACCGAGAACGCGAGGCCGTGCGCCTGCGGCGTGCCGCGGTCGTCGCCGTGGTACGGATCCTGGCCGAGGATCACGACCTTGACGTCGTCGGGGCTGGTCAGGCGCAGCGCGCGGAACACGTCGGCCGGGTAGACCGTCTTGCCGGCTGCGCGTTCGTCGTCGACGAAGCGGCACAGCGGCGCGTACGCGTCGCTGTCGATAAAGGGTTTCAGCACGTCGCGCCAGGTGGCCGGCAGCGCATCGAATTGCGCGGCGAGGTGCGGGATGTCCGCGGGTTGCGGCGCGGCTGCTGCCGCCGCAGCCTTCTTTGCGGGCTTGCGCGTTGGCGCGGCGGCCGCGGCCGCTGCAGGAGCCAGGGCGGAAACGTCGCCCGGCGCCGTTTCCGGCGCGGGATCGTCGAACAGCGACGCCTGCTGCGGCGTGCGGAGAGTCTTGCGGGTTGCCATGCGTGATGCGGGTTTATTGCGCGCGCAGCCGGTAGCCGCGCTGCGCCTTGCTGATGTTCTCGGGGGCGAGGCCCGGCAGCGCCTGCTGCAGTTCGGCGGCGAGTGCCGCGAGCGCCGCTTCCGGGCCGTCGATCAGTTCGAGTTCGATCTCGCTGATCGGTTCGCGGCGCGTATCGTGTTCCGCGTGGACGACGATTTCACCGACGTCCACCGCGGCCTCGACGGTTGCGCCGCCGATTGCGATGCGCCACAGCGTACGCGAAAAATCCGTCCGGAACAGCGCATGCAGCGCGGGCGCCGCGTCGCGCAGCGCGGCGGCCGCCTCCGGCACGTCGCACACGGCGACGAGCGCATCGATGTCGAGCGCGTCGCCGGCAACGGGCAGCTCCCATTCGTGGCGGCGATGCAGGCCGGCTTCCGCGCTGCCGACCGTCTTGAAGGTCTGCAGCCAGCCGTGCGGCGTGCGGCGCACGCGCACCGCGCTTTTCGAGCGGGCCAGCGCGAGATCGGGCGTGTCGTAGTAGACGTTCGCGAGCGCGATGACGTCGCCCGCTTCACCGGTCAGCGTCTCGAAGAAGCGTCGCGCCGCGTCGGTCTGGCCGGCCGGCAGCGCGAGCTTGATTTCCCGTTCGATCGCCATCAGAAGAACATCCGCGCGAGTTCCTCGCCCGGCTGGTCGGCGCGCATGAACGCCTCGCCGACGAGGAACGCATTCACGTTCGCCGCGCGCATCGTGTCGACTTCGGTGCGCGACAGGATGCCCGATTCCGTCACGACCATGCGGTCGGCCGGAATCATGTCGAGCATGTCGAGCGTGGTCTGGATCGTCGTCTCGAACGTGCGCAGGTTGCGGTTGTTGATGCCGAGCAGTGGCGTCTTCAGCGTCAGCGCCTGCTCCATCTCGTTGCGGTCGTGCACTTCGACCAGCACCGCGAGGCCGAGCGAGTGCGCATACGCTTCGAGTTCCTGCATCAGCGGCGTATCCAGCGCGGCCGCGATCAGCAGAATCGCGTCGGCGCCCATCGCGCGTGCTTCGAGGATCTGGTACGCATCGACGATGAAGTCCTTGCGCAGCACCGGCAGCGTGCAGGCCGCGCGCGCTTCCTCCAGATAGCGGACGCTGCCCTGGAAGAACTGTTCGTCGGTCAGCACCGACAGGCACGCGGCGCCGTGCGCCGCATACGAGCGCGCGATGTCGGCCGGCACGAAATGCTCGCGCAGCACGCCCTTCGACGGGCTCGCCTTCTTCACTTCGGCGATCACCGCCGCGTGGCCGGCTGCCTGCTTTGCGCGCAGCGCGCCGACGAAGTCGCGCAGGTCGCGCGCCGACGCTTCCAGTTTCAGTGCCTCGAGCGGCGTGCTGCGCATGGCCGCCGCGACTTCTTCGCGCTTGACGGCGATGATTCGGTCGAGAATGTCGCTCATGTGGGTTCCTGCTTGATTCGTAAAGGGAGTCAGCGCTTGAACTGCTGCGTGAAGCGCACGAGTTCGTCGACCTTCGCGCGCGCCTTGCCGCTCGCGATCGCTTCGCGGGCGAGCTGGATGCCGTCGGCGATCGATTCGGCGATGTTGGCCGCATAGAGCGCGGTGCCCGCGTTCAGCGTGACGATCTCGCGTGCGACGCCCGGCTGGTTGTCCAGCGCGCCGAGCAGCATCGTGCGCGATTCCTCGGCATTTTCCACCTTCAGCGTGCGGTTCGACACCATCTGCAGCCCGAAGTCCTCCGGATGGATCTCGTATTCGTGAACCTTGCCGTCGCGCAATTCGCCGACGAGCGTCGCGGCGCCCAGCGACACTTCGTCCATCCCGTCCTTGCCGTACACGACCAGCACGTGCTGCGCGCCCAGACGCTGCATCACGCGCACCTGGATGCCGACGAGGTCGGGGTGGAACACGCCCATCAACTGGTTCGGCGCGCCGGCCGGATTGGTCAGCGGCCCGAGGATGTTGAAGATCGTCCGCACGCCGAGTTCGCGGCGCACGGCCGCGATGTTCTTCATCGCCGGATGATGGTTCGGCGCGAACATGAAGCCCATGCCGGTTTCGGCGATCGACGCGGCAACCTGGTCCGGCTGCAGATCGATGTTCACGCCGAGCGCCTCGAGCACGTCGGCGCTGCCGGATTTGCTCGACACGCCGCGGTTGCCGTGCTTCGCGACCTTCGCGCCGGCCGCCGCGGTGACGAACATCGACGCGGTCGAGATGTTGAACGTGTGCGAGCCGTCGCCGCCCGTTCCGACGATGTCGACGAAGTTCGAGTTGTCCTGCACTTCGACGTGGTTCGCGAATTCGCGCATCACGGTCGCGGCCGCGGCGATCTCGCCGATCGTCTCCTTCTTCACGCGCAGCCCGGTGATGATCGCGGCCGCCATCACCGGCGACATGTCGCCGCGCATGATGAGCCGCATCAGGTGCAGCATCTCGTCGTGGAAGATCTCGCGGTGCTCGATCGTGCGCTGCAGCGCTTCCTGCGGGGTAATCGTCATCGTGCGTCTCCCGTCACGCGGCCGGTGCGGCGGCACGGGCCGCTGCGCGATGCTGCTTCAGGAAATTCTCGAGCAGCGCGTGGCCGTGCTCGGACAGGATCGACTCCGGGTGGAACTGCACGCCTTCGATCGGCAGCGTCTTGTGACGCACGCCCATGATCTCGCCGTCGTCGGTCCAGGCCGACACTTCGAGGCAGTCGGGCAGCGATTCGCGCTCGATCGCGAGCGAGTGATAGCGCGTCACGTCGAAATGCTTCGGCAGGTCGGCGAACACGCCGCGGCAGTCGGTTTCGATCCGGCTCACCTTGCCGTGCATGATGGTCTTCGCGCGCACGACGCGGCCGCCGAATGCTTCGCCGATCGCCTGGTGGCCGAGGCACACGCCGAGGATCGGCTTCCTGCCCGCGAATTCGCGCAGCACGTCGAGCGTGATGCCCGCATGCTGCGGGTTGCTCGGGCCGGGCGACAGGCAGATGGTGTCCGGGTTCAGGCGCGCGATGTCGTCGAGCGTGATTTCATCGTTGCGGTACGTATGCACGTCCTCGCCCAGTTCGCCGAAGTACTGGACCAGGTTGTAGGTGAACGAGTCGTAGTTGTCGATCATGAGCAGCATGGTCAGTCTCCGGTCAGAAGTCGCTATCGAGGCCGTCCTGGACCTGTTCGGCCGCACGCAGCACCGCGCGCGCCTTGTTTTCGGTCTCTTGCCATTCGGATTCGGGCACCGAGTCGGCGACGACGCCGGCCGCCGCCTGCACGTACAGGTTGCCGTTGTGGATCAGGCCCGTGCGGATCGCGATCGCGAGATCCATCTCGCCCGAGAACGACAGGTAGCCGACCGCACCGCCGTACAGCCCGCGCTTGACCGGCTCTAGCTCGTCGATCAGTTCCATCGCGCGCACCTTCGGCGCGCCGGACAGCGTACCGGCCGGGAACGTCGCGCGCAGCACGTCGTAGTTCGTCATGCCGGGCTTCAGCTTGCCTTCGACCGAGCTGACGATGTGCTGCACGTGCGAGTACTTTTCGATCACCATCTTGTCGGTGACCTGCACCGAACCGATTTCCGCGATGCGGCCCACGTCGTTGCGCGCGAGGTCGATCAGCATTACGTGTTCGGCGATTTCCTTCGGATCGTTGAGCAACTCGGTCGCGAGTTCGGCGTCGCGCTCGGGCGTGTTGCCGCGCGGACGCGTGCCGGCCAGCGGCCGGATCGTGACGATCTGGTCGTCGCCGCGCTTTTCCTGGCGCACGAGGATTTCCGGCGATGCGCCGACCACGTGGAAATCGCCGAAATTGTAGTAATACATGTATGGCGACGGATTCAGCGAACGCAGCGCGCGATACAGCGACAGCGGATTGTCGCGGTACGGCTTCGTCAGCCGCTGGCCGACCTGGATCTGCATCAGCTCGCCGGCCGCAATGTATTCCTTCGCCTGACGCACGGCGGCCAGATAGTCGTCTTTCTTGAACTCGCGGAACGTCTCGGTGCGCACGCTCGCCGACGTGACGGGCGGCTGCACGGTCGTGCGCAGGCGCTGCTTCAGCTCGCGCAGGCGCTGCTTCGCCTTCGTGTAAGCCTCCGGCTGGGCCGGGTCCGCATAGATGATCAGGTAGAGCTTGCCCGCGAGGTTGTCGATCACCGCGACTTCCTCGGTGAGCAGCAACTGGATGTCGGGCAGGCCGAGATCGTCGCGCGGCGCGGTGTTCGCGAGTTTCTTCTCGATGTAGCGCACCGCGTCGTAGCCGAAATAGCCGGCGAGGCCGCCGCAGAAACGCGGCAGGCCCGGGCGCTGCGCGACCTTGAAGCGCGCCTGGAACGACTCGATGAATTCGAACGGGTCGCCGTCGTGCGTCTCGACGACCTGGCCGTCGCGCACCACCTCCGACACGCCGTTGCGGGTGCGCACCAGCGTGCGCGCCGGCAGGCCGATGAACGAATAGCGGCCGAAGCGTTCGCCGCCGACCACCGACTCGAGCAGGAACGAGTTGGCGCCCGCGCGTTCGGGCTGGGCGAGCTTCAGGTAAAGCGACAGCGGCGTTTCGAGGTCGGCGAGCGCTTCCGCGATCAGCGGGATGCGGTTGTAGCCTTCATTCGCAAGCGATTGGAATTCGAGTTCGGTCATGTTCCGGTCCTGTTCGGGACGAGCGGCGGAGTGCGCCAGGGATCACTTGACGCTGCGCGCGTGGCCGTCGGCGAAAGGGCGGTCGATCGAGAAGTGCCTGTTGCCGGCCGGCACTCCGGGCGTGAACGTCGCGAGCCTGCGGCCGCTCCTGAACGCAAGCGTTCGGACGCGGTAGAACTCGAGGTGGTGCGACGATCGGCGCGCGGATGCGCAGCGAGATAAAAAACGGCGCCGAAGACGTGCTTCAGCGTACCTCATCGAAGAGGTTAGCGCGACCAGCGACGCCAGGGCCAGGCTCCCCGGTCGATGCTGCTCAGACTCCGTTTTTTATTCAGAAACATGCGGATGGAAGAAATAATCAGACGGTTGGCCGGCCGGCGTTGTGCGCGGCGATCGCGCGTGCTGCGACCAGCAACGAATCGACTATACCATCCGAATTTATCGTTTGTATAGCTTTGCCGTGGTTGTAGCCGTACGGCACCGTCAGCGTCGCCATCCCGGCCGCGCGGCCCGCGAGCGCGTCGTTTTCCGAGTCGCCGATCGCGACCGCGGTGTCCGGCGCGACGCCGAGCGCGTCGCACGCGGTGAGCATCGGCAGCGGATCGGGCTTCTTGCGCGCGACGCTGTCGCCGCCGAGCACGATTCCGAAGCGATCGATCAGCCCGTACTGCTCGAGCAGCTCGACCGCGAAGCGATGCGGCTTGTTCGTCACGCACGCGAGCCGGATGCCGGCCGCGCGCAACGCGTCGAGCCCGGCCGCGACGTCGGGATAGAGGCGCGCGTGGCGGCCGTTGATCTTCGCGTATTCGGCCTGATAGACAGCGAGCGCATCGTCGAACCGCGCGTGCGCTTCGACGGCGGTGAAGCGCGGCTTCAGCACACTGTGGATCAGATGCTCGGAGCCCTTGCCGACGTAGCCGATCACCTCGTCGCGGGACGTGGCCGGCGCACCGAGCTGCGCGAGCATCCCGTTGAGGCCGGCGGTGAAGTCATCGGCCGTATCGACCATCGTGCCGTCCAGATCGATCAGCGCGGCGTCGATGCGCGGCGCCGCGAAACGGATCGAGCCTTTGGCTTCGGCCGCGGCACGGCCGGCAATGGCGGAATCGGCCAGCGGGGAATCGGCCACGGCGTCAGCTCCGCTCGACGGTGGCGAGCGCGGCGCGCATCTCGTCGATCACCTTCCGGTAGTCGGGCTTGCCGAAGATCGCCGAGCCGGCGACGAACGTGTCCGCGCCGGCTGCCGCGATTTCCGCGATGTTGTCGGCCTTCACGCCGCCGTCCACCTCGAGCAGGATCTCGCGGCCGGTGCGCTCCGTGTACGCGTCGATGCGCGCGCGCGCTTCGCGCAGCTTGTTCAGCGTTTCCGGGATGAAAGACTGGCCGCCGAAGCCGGGGTTCACCGACATCAGCAGCACGAAGTCGAGGCGATCCATCACGTGGTCGAGATAGTTCAGCGGCGTGGCCGGGTTGAACACGAGGCCGGCCTTGCAGCCGTGATCGCGGATCAGCGACAGCGTACGGTCGATGTGATCCGAGCCTTCCGGGTGGAAACTGATCAGGTTCGCGCCGGCCTTCGCGAAATCAGGCACGATCCGGTCGACCGGACGCACCATCAGATGCACGTCGATCGGCACCTGCACGTGCGGGCGGATCGCCTCGCAGACGAGCGGGCCGATCGTCAGGTTCGGCACATAATGGTTGTCCATCACGTCGAAGTGGATCCAGTCGGCGCCGGCGGCGACCACGTTGCGGACTTCTTCGCCGAGCCGTGCGAAGTCGGCCGACAGGATGCTGGGAGCGATGCGGAATTGAGTCATGACAGGGGAGCGGGGACGCTGCGGCGCAAAACCGCCATTCTACCGCCGGGCGACCCGCCGCGCGGCGGCGGGCCGTGCGGTGGCGGCCCGATTCCGCATAGAATGCCGAACCAGTGCGGCGCGCCCGCGGTCCGGCCGCTCGAGTCAGCGCGGGCGCTTACCTAGAACGGAAACACCATGAGTCAGTATCAGTTCACCGTTTCGGTGAAAACCAGCTACTTGCCGGAACAATCCGACCCCGATCGGCGTCAATATGCATTCGCGTACACGCTGACCATCCGCAACACCGGGCAGGTCGCGGCGCAGTTGATCGCGCGTCACTGGATCATCACGGACAGCGAAAACCACGTGCAGGAAGTGAAGGGGCTCGGCGTCGTGGGGCACCAGCCGCTGCTGCAGCCGGGCGAACAGTTCGAATACACGAGCTGGGCCGTGATCGCGACGCCGGTCGGCACGATGCGCGGCGCGTACTTCTGCGTGGCGGAGGATGGCGAGCGGTTCGAGGCGCCGGTCGGCGAGTTTGCGCTGCACATGCCGCGCACGCTGCATTGAATCTGGCGTGCGGCGGCGCTCAGCGCAGCTTGCGGTCGTTGCCGCGGGCGTGCTTCTTCCTGCCCGACGACGTCCACACGACGATGAAGATCAACAGGGCAAGCGCTACGAAAGCCTCGAGCGCGAAGATGAGCATCGGATATTGGTCGAGAAAATCTGACATGGCGGTTTCCATCAAGAACGGACATTGTATGTGGTTTGG
Organism: Burkholderia latens; assembly: GCF_902499045.1. GTDB lineage: Bacteria > Pseudomonadota > Gammaproteobacteria > Burkholderiales > Burkholderiaceae > Burkholderia > Burkholderia latens. The sequence goes on from NZ_CABVPL010000008.1 coordinate 182,497, forward strand.
GCCGCGGCTGGCCGGCTGGGTCGCCGCGGCTGCGGCGGCCGCACTGCTGGCCGCATGCGGCGGCGCGCCGACGCGGACGTCGGCGCTGAAGCCGCCGACGGGCGCGGCGATCGTGCCGGGTCAGGTCGCCGCGAAGCGGCTCACGCCGGTCGCCTGGCAGCAGGTGCCTGGCTGGCAGGACGATTCGCTGATCGGCGCGACGGCGGCGCTGCGGCAGAACTGCGTGCGGCTCGCGCGCCAGCCGGCATGGCAGCGTGCGTGCGCGGCCGCCGACCGCCTCGACGAGCTCGACGTCAGCAGCGCGCGCGCATTCTTCGAAACGTATTTCACGCCGTTTCAGCTCGCGAATACCGACGGCACGCTCGACGGGCTCGTGACCGGCTATTACGAGCCGCTGCTGCACGGCTCCCGCGTGCGGCGCGGCCCGTACCAGTACGCGCTGTACCGCTGGCCGGCCGGCTATCGCGCGGGCGCTCCGTTGCCCGCGCGCGCGCAGCTCGAGCGCGCCGGCATTCTGAACGGCAACGAACTCGTGTGGGTCGACGATCCGATCGAGGCGTTCTTCCTGCAGGTGCAGGGCTCCGGGCGCGTGCTGCTCGACGACGGCTCGGTGATGCGCGTCGGTTTCGGCGGCACCAACAACCAGCCGTATCGCTCGATCGGCAAGTGGCTGCTCGACCACGGCGAGCTTACGCCCGCACAGGCGACGATGCAGGGCATCAAGGCGTGGGCGAAGGCGAACCCGACGCGCGTCGACGCATTGCTCGACACGAACCCGCGCTTCGTGTTCTTCCGCGACATGCCGACGAAGGAAGACGCACCGCACGGTGGCGCGGACGGCCCGATCGGCGCGCTCGGCGTGCCGCTCACGCCCGAGCGTTCGATCGCGGTCGATCCGTCGTCGATCCCGCTCGGCACGCCCGTGTTCCTGCAGACCACGCGTCCGCTGACGAATACGCCGATGAACCGGCTCGTGTTCGCGCAGGATACGGGCTCCGCGATCAAGGGCGGCGTGCGGGCCGACTATTTCTGGGGGCTTGGCGACGACGCCGGCGATCTCGCCGGACGGATGAAGCAGGTCGGCCGGATGTGGCTGTTGTTCCCGAATTCGTGATGGGGAGCGGCGCGGGTTGCCCGGATGGTGGCCTGCGCATGAGATTCGGCATTCATGGTGCGTCACGCGCTTGGCGAGTGCCCGCGGTCTGATCGCTGGTATGGCCGTGTGATCAGGTTTGCGTGATGCGCCGCCCGTCACGTCGAACGATGCGTCGGAAAGAAACAGCCCGATCGGCGTTGGCCGATCGGGCTGTTTCGTTTGCAGGCACGGATTCGCCGCTGCGCGACGCCGCGCGGCGAGCGACTTCAGCCCTTGCGCTTGTCGATCACACGGCGCGCCTTGCCGACCGAGCGCTCGATCCCGTTCACCGGCAGCACGTTGATCACGGCCGTCACGCCGATCAGCGACTTGATGTCGTACGCGAGCGCCTGTTTTGCCGCCTGGATCGCTGCCGTGTCCGGCGCGGTATCGAGACACGGCTCGACGTTGAGCGTCAGCACGTCGAGCGGACCTTCCTTCGTCAGCACGATCTGATAGTGCGGTGCGAGCGCATGCTGCTTCAGCAACTGCTCCTCGATCTGCGTCGGGAACACGTTGACGCCCCGCACGATCATCATGTCGTCAGACCGCCCGGTGATCTTCTCCATCCGGCGCATCGTCCGGGCGGTACCGGGCAGCAGGCGCGTGAGGTCGCGTGTGCGATAGCGGATGATCGGCAGCGCTTCCTTCGTCAGCGACGTGAACACGAGCTCGCCGAGTTCGCCGTCCGGAAGCACTTCGCCGGTTTCCGGATCGATGATTTCCGGATAGAAGTGGTCTTCCCAGATGGTCGGACCATCCTTCGTCTCGACGCATTCGGACGCGACGCCCGGGCCCATTACTTCGGAGAGCCCGTAGATGTCGACCGCGTCGATGCCCATCCGCTGCTCGATCGCCACGCGCATGTCGTTGGTCCACGGTTCGGCGCCGAAGATGCCGATGCGCAGTGAACTCTGCGCGGGATCGAGGCCCTGGCGCTCGATCTCGTCGGCGATCGACAGCATGTAGCTCGGCGTCACCATGATGATGTCGGGCCGGAAATCCTGGATCAGCTGCACCTGTTTCTCGGTCTGGCCGCCGCCGAACGGGATCACCGTCAGCCCTGCGCGTTCGGCGCCGTAGTGCGCGCCGAGGCCGCCGGTGAACAGGCCGTAGCCGTAGCTCACGTGAACCTTGTCGCCGCGGCGCGCGCCGGCCGCGCGGATCGAGCGCGCGACGAGGTTCGCCCACGTGTCGACGTCGCGCATCGTGTAGCCGACAACGGTCGGCTTGCCGGTCGTGCCGGACGACGCGTGAATGCGCGCGATCTGATCCTGCGGCACGGCGAACATTCCGAACGGATAGTTGTCGCGCAGATCGCTCTTGGTCGTGAACGGGAAGCGCGACAGATCGGCGAGCGTCTTCAGGTCGTCGGGGTGCACGCCCGCCTCGTCGAATTTGCGGCGATAGACGGACGAGTGCTCGTACGCGTGCCGCAGCGACCATTTCAGGCGCTCGAGCTGCAGCGCCGTCAGCTCGTCGCGTGACGCGGTCTCGATCGGCTCGAGCGGTAGCGGGGTAGTCATGCGTGTCTCCAGTGTTTGTTATCGGCGAGCCGCGGGCGTCAGCGCTCTTCCGGCAGGACCGTGCCCTTGATCTGAGTCGATTTGCCGCGGAACATCGCGACCGTTTCACCAGCCTGATTCGTGACGCGGATGTCGTAGATGCCGTGCCGTCCGCTGCGCGTCTGCTCGATCGCCTCGGCCGTGAGCACGTCGTTGCCGTGGACGGGACGCAGATATTCGATCGAGCAGCCCGCCGCAACGGTATTCGCGTTGTACGAGTTGCATGCGAACGCGAACGTCGAATCGGCGAGCGTGAAGATGATGCCGCCGTGGCAGATCTGGTGGCCGTTCAGGAATTCAGGCCGGATCCGCATCTGCAGGCGTGCGTAGCCTGCGCGCACTTCGGCGATTTCCATGCCGAACGCGCGACTGCAGGCATCTGCGTCGTACATGGCCCGCGCGGTCGCACGGGCGAGCGCATCGGGATCGAGGGTGTCGGTGGACGCGGTCATGTCACCGCCCCTCGAAGCGCGGCGCGCGCTTCTCGATGAACGCCTGCACGCCTTCCGCATAGTCGTGCGACTGGCCGAGCTTGCGCTGCAGGTCGCGCTCGAGGTCCAACTGCTGGTCGAGCGTGTTCGTCACGCTGTCGCGCATCGATTGCTTGATCGACGCGATCGCCAGCGTCGGCTGCTGCGCGAGCTGGTTCGCGAGCTGACGGACCGACGCGGCGAGCGCATCGTCATCGACCGCGCGCCAGATCAAGCCCCATTGCTCGGCTTGTTCGGCGCCGAGCTTGTCGCCGGTCAGGGCGAGCCCGAGCGCACGGGCCATGCCGACACGTTGCGGCAAAAACCACGTGCCGCCCGAATCGGGCACGAGCCCGATCTTCACGAACGCCTGGATGAAGCTGCTCGACCGCGCGGCGAACACGATGTCGCACGCGAGCGCGAGATTGGCGCCGGCGCCGGCCGCCGTGCCGTTGACGGCGGCGATCACCGGAATCGGCATGCGTTGCAGGCGGCGGATCAACGGATTGAAATATTCGTCGATCAGCGCGCCGAGGTCGGTCGACGCGCCCGGCGTGAAGTCGAGGTCGGCCAGGTCCTGCCCTGCGCAGAAGCCACGCCCGGCACCCGTCAGGATCAGCGCGCGCGCGCCGGCCGATTCGGCTTCATCGAGTGCGGACTGCAGTTCGCGGTGCATCGCGCGCGTGAAGCTGTTCAGCTTGTCCGGGCGGTTGAGGGTGATCGTGGCCACGCGGGTGGCGTGATCGAACTCCAGCTGGATCGCCTGATATGACATGCAGTGTCTCCTTCATGACTTCGTTATAGGCGCACGGGGCGACGGTTACACGCGCTCGATCGCGATCGCGATGCCCTGGCCGACGCCGATGCACATCGTACAGAGCGCGAAGCGGCCGCCGGTACGCTCGAGCTGGTGAAGCGCCGTCGTCACGAGCCGGGCGCCCGATGCGCCGAGCGGGTGGCCCAACGCAATTGCACCGCCGTTCGGGTTCACGCGGGGGTCGTCGTCGGCGACGCCGAGCATGCGCAGCACCGCGAGCCCCTGCGACGCGAACGCTTCGTTCAGCTCGATCACGTCGAACTGGCCGATCGTCATCCCGAGCCGCGCGAGCAGCTTCTGCGTGGCCGGCGCCGGGCCGATGCCCATCACGCGCGGCGCGACGCCGGCCGTCGCCATCCCGACGACGCGTGCGCGGCGGCGCAACCGATACTGATCGGCGGCCTCCGCGTTGGCGAGCAGCAGTGCGCATGCGCCGTCGTTGACGCCCGACGCGTTGCCGGCCGTCACCGAGCCGTCCGGGCGCACGACGCCCTTCAGCTTCGCGAGCGCTTCGAGCGACGTCTCGCGCGGATGCTCGTCGCGCGACACGACGAGCGCATCGCCTTTCTTCTGCGGAATCGTGACCGGCACGATTTCCTGGGCGAGCGTACCGTCCTGCTGCGCACGTGCGGCCTTCTGCTGGCTGCGCAGCGCGAACAGGTCCTGATCCGCGCGGCTGACGTCGTAGTCGACCGCGACGTTCTCGGCCGTTTCGGGCATCGAGTCGACGCCGTATTGCTGCTTCATCAGCGGATTGATGAAGCGCCAGCCGATCGTCGTGTCGTAGATGTCCGCCTGGCGCGCGAACGCGCTGGCGGCCTTGCCCATCACGAACGGTGCGCGCGTCATGCTTTCGACGCCGCCTGCGATCATCAATCGGGCTTCGCCGGCCTTGATCGCGCGCGCGGCGGTACCGACCGCGTCCATCCCGGACCCGCAGAGCCGGTTCAGCGTCGTGCCCGGCACGTCGGTCGGCAGGCCCGCGAGCAGCGCGGACATCCGCGCGACGTTGCGGTTGTCCTCGCCGGCCTGGTTCGCGCAGCCGTAGACCACGTCGTCGATCGCGGTCCAGTCGACGTCACGGTTGCGTTCGATCAGCGCCTTGAGCGGCACTGCGCCGAGATCGTCGGCTCGAACGTCTTTCAGGGCGCCGCCGTAGCGGCCGATAGGGGTGCGAATCGCGTCGCAGATGTAGGCGTCGGTCATGGGCGTGTCGATGTGCAACGAACCCGCCGGGTGGCGGATTCGCTCATGGTAGGGAATGTGGCGGCGTTTGCACGTCGGCCAATCGGGTTATGCCGTCCGGCCGGCTTCCGCGGGCGCTGCCTTTGGCGCAACATGGACGCGGCTTTGCACCACACGGAACCGGTTCGCGACGAACGCCGCGTCGGCCAGCGCGGCGTTCGCGGCCGGATTCGCGCCGGTGCCGTGGAAGTCGGAGAACGCGGCCGACTGGTTGACGAACACGCCGCCCGTCAGGTTGATCGACAATGCGACGCCGCCGCGCACCGCCGCATCGTGCGCGGCATCGACGATCTTGTCGTCGGTGCTGTAGACCGACAGCGTGAGCGCCCCATGCTCGGCCGCAATGTCGCCGGCGAGTTCGAGCGACTGCGCAGTCGAGTCGGTCGCGATCACGAACGAGATCGGGCCGAACCACTCCTGCGTGAATTTCGCGCGGTCGGCCACGTCGAGTTGCAGCACGAGCGGCGTGCGCACGCGAGCGTCGGCGAACACCGGGTGCTGGAGCGCCTGGCTGTCGGCGAGCACGCGGCCGAGCTTGCGGGCGTCGTCGAGGCGCGCGATCACGCCGTCGTTCTGGATCGCGCCGATCAGTTCGACCGAGCGCGCCGGGTCGCCGGTCAGCTTTTGCACCGAGACGGCGATTGCCTGAGCGACTTCTTCGAAGCTCGCATGGCCGTCGGCCGTCCGGATGCCGTCACGCGGCACGTAGATATTCTGCGGGGCCGTGCACATCTGGCCGGAGTAGAGCGCCAGCGAGAACGCGATGTTCTTGACCGCGGCCTTCAGGTCGTCGGTCGAGTCGATCACGATCTGGTTGACGCCTGCCTTCTCCGTGTACACCTGTGCCTGATGGGCATGGCGTTCGAGCCACGTGCCGTTTTGCGTGCTGCCCGTGAAGTCGATCAGCTTGATTTCGGGGCGCAGCGCGAGTTCCTGCACGAGCGCGCCGTCGTTCGGCTCGGTCGCGAGCAGCGTGACGACGTTGGGATCGAAGCCGGCTTCGCGCAGCACGTCGCGGGCGATCCGGACCGTGATCGCGAGCGGCAGGATCGCGCCGGGGTGGGGTTTGACGATTACCGTATTGCCGGTCGCGAGGTCGGCGAACAGGCCGGGGTAGCCGTTCCATGTCGGGAACGTGCAGCAGCCGAGCACGAGCCCGGTGCCGCGCGGGACGATCGTGTAGCGCTTGCGCATTGCGAGCGGCGGATTCTTGCCTTGCGGCTTCTCCCAATGCGCGTCAGCGGGAATGCGGCGCAGCTCGTCCCACGCATAGGCGACCGCTTCGAGCGCACGATCCTGCGCGTGCGGGCCGCCGGCCTGGAACGCCATCATGAACGCCTGCCCAGTGGTGTGCATCACGCTGTAGGCGATCTCGAAGCTCGCGCGATTCAGCCGCGCGAGAATTTCCAGGCTGACGCCGATCCAGGCGCTCGGGCCGGCTTCGCGCCACGCACGTTGCGCAGCGGCGGCTGCAGCAATCAGCTCGTCGGGCGTCGATTTCGGGTAGCGGATGCAGAGCTTGATCCCGTACGGCGACTGCTCTGCGCCGACGGTTCCGCCGGACGCCGGCTGGTCGAGCGCGAACGTGCCGTTCAGGTGCGCATTGAACGCGGCTTCGCCATCGGCGTTGGCGCTTTCCCCGTACAGTTTGGGACTCGGCATTTCCGCGAACGGGCTCCAGTACCCGCGGCTCTCGATGGCGGCGAGGGCGTGTTTCAGCGTGTCTTCGTGCTTCGTGAACAGTGCATGGGTCATGACGGCGGCCTGATGGACATTGAGAGGGATCGGATCGATTAATTAACCGACCGGTTGGTCGGAGAATGGTAGCATCAAACTATTCGCGTGTGCGAGGCGTTTCTCATTTCATTGATCGAGGAGAAATAGATGTCTTACGACAACATCCTGGTGGAGACCCGGGGGCGAGTCGGGCTGGTCACGCTCAATCGTCCGAAGGCGCTGAATGCGCTGAACGATGCGTTGATGGACGAGTTGGGCGCAGCGCTGAAAGCGTTCGACGCGGACGACGAGATTGGGGCGATCGTCGTGACGGGGAGCGAAAAGGCGTTCGCGGCCGGCGCCGATATCGGCATGATGGCGACCTATTCCTATATGGATGTCTACCGCGGCGACTACATCACGCGTAACTGGGAGACCGTCCGCCAGATCCGCAAGCCGATCATTGCCGCCGTAGCGGGCTTCGCGCTGGGCGGCGGGTGCGAACTGGCGATGATGTGCGACATCATCTTCGCGGCCGATACGGCGAAGTTTGGCCAGCCGGAAATCAAGCTGGGCGTGATGCCGGGTGCGGGCGGCACGCAGCGCTTGCCGCGCGCGGTGTCGAAGGCGAAGGCGATGGACATGTGCTTGACTGCGCGCTTCATGGATGCGGCCGAGGCGGAACGGGCGGGGCTCGTGTCGCGTGTGCTGCCGGCCGACAAACTACTCGACGAAGCGATTGCCGCGGCGACGACGATCGCCGAGTTCTCGTTGCCGGCGGTCATGATGGTCAAGGAGTCGGTCAACCGTGCGTACGAGACGACGCTGGCCGAGGGCGTCCATTTCGAGCGCCGGCTGTTCCATTCGCTGTTCGCGACCGAAGATCAGAAGGAAGGGATGGCGGCATTCGTCGAGAAGCGCAAGCCGGTATTCAAGCATCGCTGATTGGGCTGCGGTGACGATGTGCCGGGCGGGCGGCGCATGCCGCTCGACGATGTGATTGCCATGGGCCGTCAACGCTGAAGCCCCCGTGCGCGGCAGCGCACGGGGGCTTTTTCAAAAATATTTTCACAAAGGGGTTGCGCGGGGTGGGATGGGTGCCTAGAATCACGCCTCTTTCGCGCTAACGGAAACGCGGCGCGGAGGAGGAAGGGAAGCGGTGCGATAGGGTTGGCGGTAGCGGCCTGGCGCACACGAAGCTGAACCCCTCGCGGTCACGACGAAGCAGTTCAGAAAGTTGTTGACGAGCGAAGAAAGGCGGTTCATAATCTCGCTTCTCTGCTGCTGAAAACGCAGCGCTGCCGAGGGGTTCAGGATCCCTCGCAGAAATGCTCTTTAAAAATTAACAGCCGATAAGTGTGGGCGCTTGATGGCAGCGAGCTGATCTTCGGATCAGATAGCAAAAGTATCAAGAGTCTCACACTAAAGTAAGTCAGGTTTATGAAGTGATTCATATTCCTGTCAGCTTTGAGTGAGCGACCGGTTCGAAAGAACCGAAAACAGTAACAGGTTTGAACTGAAGAGTTTGATCCTGGCTCAGATTGAACGCTGGCGGCATGCCTTACACATGCAAGTCGAACGGCAGCACGGGTGCTTGCACCTGGTGGCGAGTGGCGAACGGGTGAGTAATACATCGGAACATGTCCTGTAGTGGGGGATAGCCCGGCGAAAGCCGGATTAATACCGCATACGATCCACGGATGAAAGCGGGGGACCTTCGGGCCTCGCGCTATAGGGTTGGCCGATGGCTGATTAGCTAGTTGGTGGGGTAAAGGCCTACCAAGGCGACGATCAGTAGCTGGTCTGAGAGGACGACCAGCCACACTGGGACTGAGACACGGCCCAGACTCCTACGGGAGGCAGCAGTGGGGAATTTTGGACAATGGGCGAAAGCCTGATCCAGCAATGCCGCGTGTGTGAAGAAGGCCTTCGGGTTGTAAAGCACTTTTGTCCGGAAAGAAATCCTTGGCTCTAATACAGCCGGGGGATGACGGTACCGGAAGAATAAGCACCGGCTAACTACGTGCCAGCAGCCGCGGTAATACGTAGGGTGCAAGCGTTAATCGGAATTACTGGGCGTAAAGCGTGCGCAGGCGGTTTGCTAAGACCGATGTGAAATCCCCGGGCTCAACCTGGGAACTGCATTGGTGACTGGCAGGCTAGAGTATGGCAGAGGGGGGTAGAATTCCACGTGTAGCAGTGAAATGCGTAGAGATGTGGAGGAATACCGATGGCGAAGGCAGCCCCCTGGGCCAATACTGACGCTCATGCACGAAAGCGTGGGGAGCAAACAGGATTAGATACCCTGGTAGTCCACGCCCTAAACGATGTCAACTAGTTGTTGGGGATTCATTTCCTTAGTAACGTAGCTAACGCGTGAAGTTGACCGCCTGGGGAGTACGGTCGCAAGATTAAAACTCAAAGGAATTGACGGGGACCCGCACAAGCGGTGGATGATGTGGATTAATTCGATGCAACGCGAAAAACCTTACCTACCCTTGACATGGTCGGAATCCTGAAGAGATTCGGGAGTGCTCGAAAGAGAACCGGCGCACAGGTGCTGCATGGCTGTCGTCAGCTCGTGTCGTGAGATGTTGGGTTAAGTCCCGCAACGAGCGCAACCCTTGTCCTTAGTTGCTACGCAAGAGCACTCTAAGGAGACTGCCGGTGACAAACCGGAGGAAGGTGGGGATGACGTCAAGTCCTCATGGCCCTTATGGGTAGGGCTTCACACGTCATACAATGGTCGGAACAGAGGGTTGCCAACCCGCGAGGGGGAGCTAATCCCAGAAAACCGATCGTAGTCCGGATTGCACTCTGCAACTCGAGTGCATGAAGCTGGAATCGCTAGTAATCGCGGATCAGCATGCCGCGGTGAATACGTTCCCGGGTCTTGTACACACCGCCCGTCACACCATGGGAGTGGGTTTTACCAGAAGTGGCTAGTCTAACCGCAAGGAGGACGGTCACCACGGTAGGATTCATGACTGGGGTGAAGTCGTAACAAGGTAGCCGTATCGGAAGGTGCGGCTGGATCACCTCCTTTCCAGAGCTATCTCGC
>NZ_CABVPL010000009.1 GCF_902499045.1 Burkholderia latens
GGTGGTTCCGGCGGTGGTTCCGGCGGTGGTTCCGGCGGTGGTTCCGGCGGTGGTTCCGGCGGTGGTTCCGGCGGTGGCTCTGGCGGTGGTTCTGGTGGTGGTCACGGCGGGGGTTCCGGCGGCGGCTCTGGCGGCGGCTCTGGCGGCGGTCACGGTGGTGGTTCCGGTGGCGGTCACGGTGGTGGTTCCGGCGGCGGTCACGGTGGTGGTTCCGGCGGTGGTTCCGGCGGTGGTTCCGGTGGCGGTTCCGGTGGCGGTTCCAGTGGCGGTTCCGGTGGCGGTTCCGGTGGCGGTTCCGGTGGCGGTTCCGGCGGTGGTTCCGGTGGCGGTTCCGGTGGTGGTTCCGGTGGTGGTTCCGGCAGCGGCGGTCACGGCACCGGCGGTCACGGCAACGGTGGCGGCAACGGTAATGGAAACGGCAGCGGTGGCGCAGGAAACGGAGGGGCCAACGGCGTCGGCAATGGCAATGGCAACGGCAGCGGCAGCGCCGGCGGCAATGGCGGCAACGGCGGATCGGCCGGCGGCCACGGCCACTGACCGCGGCGTGACCTGACTCGGCCTGTCAGAGCATTTCGAGCGCGCGCTTGCTGCGCGGCGGGCGGAAGTACCCGTCGAGCTGCGCGCGCTCGTCATCGCTCAGCACGAGATCGAGCGCCGCGCGGTTGTCGCGCACGTGCTCGATCCGCGATGCCTTCGGAATCGCGAACACGTGCGGCTGCGCAAGCACCCACGCGAGTGCGACGCGCGTGACCGACACGCCGCGCTGCCGCGCGATTTCATCGAGCGGCGAACGCTTCGGCAGCCGTCCGTGATCGACCGGGCTGTAGGCCATCGCCGGGATCCGGTGATCGGCGAGCCACGGCAGCAGGTCGAATTCCGGGCCGCGGCGCGCGATGTTGTACAGGATCTGGTTCGTCGCGCACGCGCCGCCACCCGCGTCGCCGACGAGTTCGGCCATGTCGGCCGTGTCGAAATTGCTGACGCCCCAGTGGCGGATCTTGCCGGCCCGCTTCAGCGACTCGAAGCCTTCGACCGTCTCCTCGAGCGGCACCGAGCCGCGCCAGTGCAGCAAATACAGATCGATGCGATCGGTGCGCAGGCGCTTCAGACTCGCGTCGCACGCGGCGGCGACACCGCGCCGGCTCGCATGATGCGGATACACCTTGCTGACGACGAACACGTCGTCGCGCAGCCCGTTCAACGCTTCGCCGACGAGTTCCTCGGTCGCGCCGTCGCCGTACATCTCCGCAGTATCGACGAGCGTCATCCCGAGCGCGATGCCCTCGCGCAAGGCGGCGATCTCGTCCGCGCGCCGCGCAGGCCGCTCCCCCATTTCCCAGGTTCCGAGGCCAAGCTTCGGAATCGTCTCGCCGTCCGGCAGGACGACGGTGGCGATCGTGTCTGTCATGCGTTCCTCGCTGCGGATAGGCGGCCGCACGCGCGGCCAACGCATGGGCCAGTGTAGTCAATCGGCGCCCTGCCCGCCTATTGCACGGCAAAAACCGGCTATAACGGCGCCGCATGATGACTTAGAATGGCCGGCAACCTGATCGATACCCATTCCATGAAGGCACCCACGGACGACCGCTGGCAGGACCTGCGCCCCGACCCCGACAACGACACGCCGCTCTATCTGCAGCTCGCCCGCAAGCTCGGCGACGCGATCCACGACAATCGCTGGGCGGCAGGCGAGGCGCTACCGTCCGAACGCGTGCTGTCCGAAGCGCTCGGCGTGTCGCGCATCACCGCACGCAAGGCAATCGCGCTGCTCGTCGAGCAAGGCCTGATCCGCCGCACGCAAGGCGCCGGCAACTTCATCCAGCCGCGCTACGAGGATCCGCTGTCGCGGCTGTCGAGCTTCAGCGAGATGCTCGAGCGGCGCGGCTTCAAGCCGAGTTCGCAATGGCTCGAACGCGAGATCCAGCCGGCGAACCGCGACGAAGTGATCCAGCTCGGCCTGTCGCCGGCCGCGTCGGTTACGCGGCTGAAACGCCTGCGCCTCGCCGACGGCATCGTGATGGCCGTCGAGAACTCGACGTTCCCCGCCACGCTGATTCCCGATCCGCAGGCGATCGGCGGTTCGCTGTACAGCTATCTCGAAGCGCGCGGCACGCCGATCGTGCGCGCGCTCCAGCATTTCCGCGCGGTCAACGCGACCGACGAGATCGCGCAGCAGATGGGCATCGCGCCGCACGACGCGCTGCTGCTGATCACGCGGATCGGCTATACGGCCGACCAGCGCGCAATCGAGCTCACCGACACGTACTGCCGCAACGACTACTACGATTTCGTCGTCGAACTGCGCAAGTAACGCACATCGCGCAATCGCGGCCTACAGCCAGCGCGCGGCGTCGGTGCCGAGCGGCACGGGCGGGCGTGCGAATCGCGGCGGGGTCGCCGACAGGCGCTCGGCCGAACGCACGGCGTCGATCGTGCCGAACGGCGACGCAGCCCGGTCGAGCCGGTCGCGCACGTCGTCGATCGTGAAATCCGGTGCGCGCAGGCCGTCCGGCACCGCGCCGAACGACTGCAGCCAGCGCCCGGTCTGCGCGAGCGACAGCCGCACATGCCAGCTCCCGCCCTCCGTCGCGCGGCGCGCGAGCGCGATCATCGCGCCGAACGCCGCGAGATAACCCGTCGCGTGATCCAGCGCCTGGCACGGCAGATGGCGCGGGCCGTCCGCATGTGCGGCGTGCTGCTCCTGCCACGCGATGCCGCTCGCCGACTGCACGAGACTGTCGAAGCCGCGCCGCATCGCCCATGGCCCCGCGTGACCATACGCGGACACCGACACGCATACGATCCCCGGCCGCAATTCGGCGAGCGCCTGCGGCGAGAACCCGCGCGCCGTGAGCGCGCCGGGGCGATAGGCCTGCAGGAACACGTCCGCGTCGCGCGCGAGTTCGCGCAGCGTAGCGACGCCCGCGGCGTCGCGCAGGTCGATCCACGTCGAGCGCTTGCCGCGCCCGTTGTCGATCACGAGCGATGCGATGTTCGGCAGGTGCGGGCCGTTGACGAGCAGCGTCTGCGCACCGTGCGACGCGAGCGTGCGGCCCGCGACCGGCCCCGCGATGATGCGCGTGAGATCGAGCACGCGCACGCCCGCGAGCGGCTGGTCCGGCTCGCCGCGGCCGATCGCCTCGACGGGCGCGTCACCGATCCGCTCGATCTCGAACAGCGGCAGCGACGCGAGTGCACGCGCCTGCTCGTGCGCGGCCCATTCTTCAGGGGTTCTGATCAATGCCGCGCACAGACCTGCTTCGGCCAGCGCGGTATCGAGTGCCGCGCCGTCCCGCGTGCGGATCGCCGCGGCAACGTCGTCGCGCTCCGGCCCGCAGCCGAGCACGTCGAGAATCCCGTGCAGGTGATGCGGAAAGTTCGCATGCAGCTGGATCCAGCGCCCGTCGCGCGTGTCGTAGAAACCCGTCACCGGATGGCGCGGTTCGGGCGGCGGGCCGCCGTCCACACGCAGGTAGCGCTCGCTGCGGAACGCGACGAGCGCGTCGCGCACCGACACGTCGACGCGCTGCGCGACGCCCGTGCGCAGCCGGTGGCACTCGGCCGCCGCGAGGCCGGCCGCCGCGATCGTCGCCGCGGCAAGCGTACCGACATGGAACGCCGACGGCAGCGTCGGGTCCTGGCCCGTCACGGCCGCGCGGGCCAGTGCGCCGGGCTCGCCGTGCGCGAGTTGCCACAAACGGGTCAATGCGAGTTCGGGTGTCATGGTGCGAGCGTGCCGTTGGGAAGACGCAATCGAGTCTAGAATCGGCGACAGGTGCGATCAATCTTGATCGCGCGAATCAATACATAACGAATAGTTGTAACCGGGCCGCGCTTCATGCGCCCCGACAGGAGCGATCGGCATGACGTCCCTCAGCGCGCCGGAAGCCGCCGGCATCCTCGGTGTCAGCGTGAGCACGCTCTACGCGTACGTGAGCCGCGGCCTGCTGCGCTCGCTGCCCGACGGCGCGAGCAAGCGCCACCGCTACGACGCCGACGAAGTGCGTCTGCTCGCGCGCCGCCGCGCCGACGCGAAACGCGCGGGCGGCGTCGCCGAGCGTTCGCTCGACTGGGGCGTGCCGGTACTCGAATCGCGGATCACGCAGATCGCCGATGGCCGCCTGCGCTACCGCGGCGCCGATGCGATCGCGCTCGCGAACGGCGCGACGCTTGAAGAAGCGGCCGCGAGGTTATGGGATTGTCCGCCGGCGCGATTTGCGGCGGCGTCGCTTGCCGCGGCCGGCTTCGACACCGCGCAGTGGGACGATTGGGCGCGCCGCTGGATGCATCTCGCGCCGCTCGAACGCGCGCTGCTGCTGTTGCCCGCCGCGGCTGCGTCGCTGCCGCGCCTGTGGGCGCAGGAGCGCGACGCGCGGTTCGAGACGGCCGCGCTGCTGCTGCGCGTGACGGCGGCCGCGCTGGCCGGCATCGCGCCCGGCGACGCGCCCGTACATCGGCAGCTCGCCGCCGCGTGGCGCATCCGGCGGCGTGACGAAGCCGACCTGCTGCGCCGCGCGCTCGTGCTGTGCGCCGATCACGAGCTGAATCCGTCGACCTTTGCAGTGCGCTGCATCGCGTCGACCGGCACCCATCTGTTCGGCGCGATCGCCGGCGGCCTCGCGGCGCTGTCGGGCCCGCGTCACGGCGGCGAGACGTTCCGCGCGGGCGCGCTGCTCGACGAAGCGGCGCGCGCCGCCGACCTCGACCGCTACCTCGCGCTGCGACTCGCGCACGACGAGCGGACCGACGGCGCGCGCACGGTGCTGTCCGGTTTCGCGCACCCGCTCTACCCCGACGGCGATCCGCGCGCACGCGCATTGCTCGATGCGCTGCGCGCCGCAGCGCCCGAGCGGGCGCCGCTGCGCGCGGCCCTCGCGCTGGCCGCACGCGTCGAGACGGCGACAGGGCTGCGGCCCACGATCGATTTCGCGCTCGCGGTGCTGGAACGCACGCTCGCGCTGCCCGGCGGCGCCGCGTTCACGCTGTTCGCGGCCGGCCGCACCGCGGGCTGGATCGCGCACGCGCTCGAACAATACGCGGACGGCAAGCTGATCCGGCCACGCGCGCGCTATGTCGGCAGCGACGCGGCCGCGTGAGTACGCGCCCCGCGCCACGCGGCGAACCGGCGCCACGCCGTGGGCGCCGCCTGCACGGCCGGCGCCGCCTGCGGACCGAACGCGAATACCGCGCCGCCCGCCGCCGCGCCGATCCACACGCGCATGCCCGGCTCCAGCGCGAGCGACTCGCCGGCGCGCAGCCAGTGATCGTCGGGCCGGCCCTCGACCGTCACCCACAAGCCGCCGTCCGCGACCTGCAGCGCGGTGCGATCGACGATCCGCCAGCGCCCGGCCGGCTCGTTGCCTTCCATCTCGTAGAGTCGCAGTTCGCGCATGGCCGCCTCCGGGTCGCATGGGTTCGATGACACCAGTATTCCGGACGGCGGCAACACGCGGACAGGTACGCCTGCGGACACTTTCGGCTGAACTGTACCGGTCCGTCGGCGGACGGGCGTCATGCGAGACGGCGTGCGGGCAGCCCAGGCGGTCGGCCCCATCCTGCGCGGCATGGCGGCTTTGCCTACAATGACGGCTGTCTTGCGCCACCTGCCCCGTCTTCATGTTCCAACGCCCGCCCGCCGCCGCTCCCGGCGAAAAGAATCTCACCGTGATGCTCTGGCTCGTAGCGACGGGCTTCTTCATGCAGACGCTCGACGCGACGATCGTCAACACGGCGCTGCCGTCGATGGCCGTGAGCCTCGGCGAATCGCCGCTGCGGATGCAGTCGGTCGTGATCGCGTACTCGCTGACGATGGCGGTGATGATCCCGGTGTCGGGCTGGCTCGCCGATACGTTCGGCACGCGGCGCGTGTTCTTCAGCGCGATCCTGGTGTTCTCGCTCGGCTCGTTGCTGTGCGCGAACGCGCATACGCTGGCGCAGCTCGTCGCGTTCCGCGTCGTGCAGGGCATCGGCGGCGCGATGCTGCTGCCGGTCGGCCGGCTCGCCGTGCTGCGCACGTTTCCGGCCGAGCGCTATCTGCCTGCGCTGTCGTTCGTCGCGATTCCCGGGCTGATCGGCCCGCTGATCGGGCCGACGCTCGGCGGCTGGCTCGTGAAGATCGCGTCGTGGCACTGGATCTTCCTGATCAACGTGCCGGTCGGCATCGCCGGCTGCGTCGCGACTTTCTACTCGATGCCCGACGCGCGCAACCCTGCCGTCGGCCGCTTCGACATCAAGGGCTATCTGCTGCTGACGATCGGGATGGTCGCGATCTCGCTGTCGCTCGACGGCCTCGCCGATCTCGGGATGCAGCACGCGGCCGTGCTCGTGCTGCTGATCCTGAGCCTCGCGTGCTTCGTCGCGTACGGACTGTACGCGGTGCGCGCGCCGCAGCCGATCTTCTCGCTCGAGCTGTTCAAGATCCATACGTTCAGCGTCGGGCTGCTCGGCAACCTGTTCGCGCGGATCGGCAGCGGTGCGATGCCGTACCTGATCCCGCTGCTGCTGCAGGTGAGCCTCGGCTATTCGGCGTTCGAGGCCGGGCTGATGATGCTGCCGGTCGCGGCGGCCGGGATGTTCTCGAAGCGCATCATCACGCACCTGATCACGCGGCATGGCTACCGCAAGGTGCTGCTCGCGAACACGATCATGGTCGGCGTGATGATGGCGAGCTTCGCGCTGATGCGCGACACGGTGCCCGTGTGGGTGAAGGTCGTCCATCTCGCGCTGTTCGGCGGCTTCAACTCGATGCAGTTCACCGCGATGAACACGCTGACGCTGAAGGATCTCGGCACCGGCGGCGCGAGCAGCGGCAACAGCCTGTTCTCGCTCGTGCAGATGCTGTCGATGAGCCTCGGCGTCACGGTCGCGGGCGCGCTGCTGGCCACGTTCACGGGAATGCTGCGCACGGTAACGCCGAGCAACACGCTGCCCGCGTTCCATGCGACTTTCATCTGCGTCGGGATCATCACGGCCGCGTCCGCGTGGATCTTCGCGCAGCTCGCGCCCGAGATCCGCGGCCGCGCGCAGCACAAGACCGATCCGTCCGAACGCGCATGACGGCGGCGAGCACTTGACCTCATGCACGTAACCTGCGCGATACGCGCGGGTGGCGTCGCCACGGCGGCGCGTTGCGCACCATGCCGGTGCAGCGGCGCCGCTCGGCGCGGAAGCCGCTGGCCGCAGCGGGCCGCCGCGGTGGAGCCCACGCCGCGCATGCTTCTTGCTGGCCTATTCTGTAGGTAAACTGGCAGTCTTCCTTCGGCCGACATCATGAGCATGATCGACATCGATCCCCCTGGCTTCCAGCCGCCCCGCCCCGTCGCCGGCGACGACGGCAAGCGGCGCACCGTGCTGTACGGCGCGTACACCGTGTTCAGCGTGTTCCAGCCCGTTTTCTCGGTGTCGCACCGCCGCGCGATCGGCTATCACGCGTCGCTGCGCGCGCACGACGAGGACGGCCGTCAGGTCGCGTCGCACGAGGTGTTTACGCAGGCGGCGCGGCGCGGCGACCTGCTCGAGCTCGGCCGGCTCGCGGAATCGCTGCATCTCGGCAACTTCCACGCGTTCGACAGCCACGACGAATGGCTCTTCCTGAGCCTGCACCCGGCCGCGCTGATGGACACCGTCTACGGCGACGCGCTGCTCGCGAACCTGAAGGCGCTCGGCCTGCCGCCGCACCGCGTGGTGCTGGAAGTGCCCGAGCAGGCGGGCGGCGAAACACCGCGCTATGCGGCGATCGTCGACGGGCTGCGCAAGGCCGGCTTCCTGATCGCGCTCGGCGGCTTCGGCGCGAAGCATTCGAACATCGACCGCGTGTGGCACCTGCACCCCGACATCGTCACGCTCGACCGCGGGATCCTCGCGCAGGCGAGCGAGCACTCACATCTGGAACGCGTGCTGCCAGGGCTCGTGTCGCTGCTGCACGAATCCGGTCAGCTCGTGCTGATGGGCGGCCTCGCGACCGAGCGCGACGCGCTGATCGCGCTCGAATGCGACGTCGATTTCGTGCAGGGACAGTATTTCGCGGGGCCGAGCGTCGACCCCGTACAACCGCAGGCCGCCGCCGGTTGCATGGATACGCTGTCGGCCGCGCTGCGGCTGCGCGTCGCGCAGCGCGAACGCACGCAGGCCGAGCGCCTCGCGCCGTATGTCGCCGCGCTGGAAGAAGCGAGCCAGAAGCTCGCGGCCGGTGAAACGCTGATCGACGCGGCCGGCGCCGTGCTCGGCCTGCCGGAAACCGCGCGCTGCTTCCTGCTCGATGCGTCGGGCCGCCAGATCGGCGACAACGTGCTCGCACGCGGCAGCGTATCGCAGCGGGCGAAGCGCTTCCGGCCGCTGCTGCATTCGGAGGGCGCGAGCTGGGAGCGCCGCCCTTACTTCATCCACGCGATGCGCGCACCGGGCCGCGTGCATCTGACGCCGCCGTACCTGTCAATCAACGAGGCGCACCTGTGCGTGACCGCATCGATCGCCGCGCCGGCCGCGGCCGGCATGCAGGTGCTGTGCGTGGACATCAACTGGGAAGCGGCGCTCAGCCGCGAATGAAGCCCAGCGGCGCGCTCGGCGGTGCTGGCGGCATCAGCGCATCGGCACGGCGCACGATCAATCGATGCTCGCGCTTGCCGGATGCCACTGCCCCCTCGTGCTCGTCCATCAAGCGAATGCCGGCACCGAGCACCGCACGCATGCGCGCCGAAGCGAGCGGCATGTACAGGCGGCGCACTGCGTGCCGCTGCCGCGACGCGCCAGCTCAGGTACAGCGTGCCGCCCGGTATCGGCAGCGCGGTGAGCCGGGCGGCGGCCGACACGGCGGCGCGCATGCGCCGATCCGGCATACCGACGCGGCCGCCGGGTCAGACATGCGAATGCGCGCCGCCGCGCACCGGGCCGGTGCGCCGCTCGACTTCGCGACGTACGTCGCCGCGCAGCCCCGCGAAGAACGCGACTTCGGCAACGACGAACAGCGGCCCGACCATCAGGCCAACCAGATCGTCGACGAACGCCGGCTTGCGCCCTTCGAACCAGTGCCCGACGAACTGCACGATCCAGCCGACCACGAACGCGCCGATGCCGATCCCGAGCCATTGCGCGGTCGGCAACAGCGCGAGCGTCTGCGCGGCCCACAGCCCGAGCGCGAACAGCGCGGTCATCACGACGCCGAAGCGCAGGTCGAGCCTCAGGTAGAACACCGCGAACGCAACGGCGAGCACGAGCGCCGGCGACAGCGCGACGCCGGCCAGCGTGCCGAGCGCCGGCCGCGACAGCAGCACCTCGACCGCGAACACGATCATCGGGATCCCGACCAGATGCGTCGCGATGTTGCGCGCGTCGCGATGGTAGGCCGCATATTGGGAAAGATGGTCTTCAAGGGTCTTCATCGCGTCTCCTGGACGATCATTGAGCGCTATGATGCGCGTCAAGCCCGAGAACCTCTGTCAGCTACCCGACATCGCGCGCCCATGCCGTCGCCGCTTGCCTCCTACCTGCCGCAGATCGACGCGAACCCGTGGTTCGCCGCGCTGCCGTCCGCGTTGCGCGACGATCTGCTCGCCCGCGCCGCGCTGCGGCGCCTGCCTGCCGGCCATGCGCTGTTCCGGCGTGGCGACCCGCCGTGCGGGCTGTATGCGGTGCTGGCCGGTTCCCTGACGATAGGCGCGGTCGATCCGCGGGGCAAGGAAGCGCTGCTGATGGTCGCCGAACCCGTCACGTGGTTCGGCGAGATTGCGCTGTTCGACGGCCAGCCGCGCACGCACGATGCGATCGCGCTCGACGATACGCTGTTGCTGCACGTGCCGCAGGCCGCGCTGCTCGCGATGCTCGACGCGACGCCGCAATACTGGCGGCAGCTCGCGCTGTTGATGGCGCAAAAGCTGCGTCTGAGCTTCCTGAACGTCGAATCGATGAGCGTGATGCCGGCCGCGCAACGGCTCGCCGCGCGGTTGCTGATGATCGCCGACGGCTACGGGGGGATCAGCGCCGCCCGCACGCGTATTCGGCTGTCGCAGGAAAAGCTCGCGGCGATGCTGTCGCTGACGCGCCAGACCACCAACCAGCTGCTGCAGGCGCTGCAAGCCGACGGCGTCGTGCGCTTGCACGTCGGCGAGATCGAACTCGTCGACGTCGGCGCGCTGCGCCGCGCGAGCGGGCTGTCCGATGGCACGGGCTGACGCCGCGCCGATTACGCAACCGTTCCGCGCCGACGCCACCGCGCAAGAGCAAGACGCCGCAACGCCCGTTTTGCGCCGTCATCACGTCGCGGTATCGTGGCGGCTCACCCGTTTTTCCACGTCCACCGTCTTCCCCGCACGCACTTGAGCACATCGACCGTCACCGCCCCTTCCCGCCACGCGTGGCCCGTGTTCGTCGCGTTCCTGCGGCTCGGGCTCACGTCGTTCGGCGGTCCCGTCGCGCATCTCGGCTATTTCCGCGATGAATTCGTCACGCGGCGCGGCTGGCTGACGGAACGCGCGTATGCGGATCTCGTCGGCCTGTGCCAGTTCCTGCCGGGGCCGGCGAGCAGCCAGGTCGGGATGGCGATCGGACTTTCGCGCGCGGGCTACGCGGGGATGTTCGCCGCGTGGCTCGGCTTCACGCTGCCGTCGGCGCTGCTGATGATGCTGTTCGCGCTCGGCGTGCATGCGACGGGCATGTCCGTCGCGGCCGGCGCGCTGCACGGGCTGCGGATCGTGTCGGTCGCGGTGATCGCGCAAGCGGTGTGGGGCATGGCGCGCACGCTGTGCCCCGATGCGCGCCGCGTGACGCTGATGGCGATCGCGGCCTGCATCGCGATGCTCGTGCCGGCCGCATGGCTGCAGGTCGTCGTGATCGTCGCGGCCGGTGCGGCCGGTCTCGTGCTGTTGCCGCAGCCCGAGCGCGGCGCGCACGATCCGTTGCCGCTGCATGTGTCGCACCGCGCGGGCGTGCTGTGGCTCGCGCTGTTCGCCGCGCTGATCGTCGTGCTGCCGATCGCCGCGGGCGCGCTTCGTTCGAATACGCTGACCGTGGTCGACGCGTTCTTCCGCACCGGTGCGCTCGTGTTCGGCGGCGGGCACGTGGTGCTGCCGCTGCTGCAAGTCGCCGTCGTCGCGCCGGGCTGGGTCGGCGATTCGACGTTCCTCGCCGGCTACGGTGTCGCGCAGGCCGTGCCGGGGCCGCTCTTCACGTTCTCCGCGTTCCTCGGCGCATCACTGCGGGACGCGCCGAACGGCTGGGTCGGCGGGACGATCGCGCTCGTGTCGATCTTCGCGCCGTCGTTCCTGCTCGTCGCGGGCACCGCGCCGTTCTGGGAACGCCTGCGCCGCAGCACGCGCATGCAGGCCGCGCTCGCCGGCGTGAACGCGGCCGTCGTCGGGCTACTGCTCGCCGCGCTCTATCACCCGGTGTGGAGCGAGACGATCGTTGCGCCGCGCGACTTCGCGGCGGCGCTCGTCGCATTCGTCGCGCTCACGTTCTGGCGCGTGCCGCCATGGGCCGTCGTGATCGCGAGCGCGGTGCTCGGATGGACGTCGACGATGCTCGCGTGATCCGGCGAACGTCGCCGCACCGCGCAAAAAACAGAAAAGCCCTCGCAACGAGGGCTTTTCTTGACGTGCCGCGCGCCGCAGCGGCGCGCGAAGCGCGTGGATTTTACACGAAGTTCTTCGCTGCGAAGTCCCAGTTCACGATGTTCCAGAACGCTTCGACGAACTTCGGACGTGCGTTGCGGTAGTCGATGTAGTAAGCGTGTTCCCACACGTCGATCGTCAGCAGCGGCTTGTCGGCCGTCGTCAGCGGCGTGGCGGCGTTGCTCGTGGACACGATGTCGAGCGAACCGTCGGCCTTCTTCACGAGCCATGCCCAGCCCGAACCGAACGTGCCGACTGCGGCCTTCGAGAACGCTTCCTTGAATGCGTCGTACGAACCCCACTTCGCGTTGATCGCGTCGCCCAGCGCGCCCGACGGTGCGCCGCCGCCGTTCGGCGACAGGCTGTTCCAGAAGAACGTGTGGTTCCAGATTTGCGCGGCGTTGTTGAAGATGCCGCCCGACGACTTCTTGATGATCTCTTCCAGCGGCAGGTTCTCGAATTCCGTGCCCGGGATCAGATTGTTCAGGTTTGTCACATAAGCCTGGTGATGCTTGCCGTAGTGGTACTCGATCGTCTCTTTCGAGATGGTCGGCGCGAGCGCGTCTTCAGCGTACGGGAGCGGCGGGAGCGTATGAGCCATGGCGATTCCTTCGTTGAGTATGTAGGGAGGCTGTGTTGAATGCTGCCGAGCGTCCGATTGTAGGCGAGTCCGAATATCCCCGCAAACTCACGGGTATTTATCCGCGGCATGCGGAAAATCGGCGCTGGCGCTTCACCCGGCAGGTCAATGCGCGCGCAGCATCCGTTCCTACGCGCGGCACCACGCGCCGATCCGGCGCCGCCGCGCGCACGACCTTCGTTTCGCTTACGCGCTCTCGTCAGATCGTATCGGTGAGACGCGGCTGCACGTCGGCGAGCGACACGTCGGCCGAGCCTTCGGCCAGATGCACGGTCAGCCGGCGCTGCGGTTTCAACGCGGTCGGCGCACGCACTGCGCGGCCGGTCTGCGTGTCGATCAGCGCCGCGTAGCCGCGCTCGAGCGTGCGCTGCGGGCTCAGCACCTCGAGCCGCGCCGCGCACGCCGACACGCGCGCGGTGTCGCGTTCGTGACGGCGCTGCAGCGCGACCGCGAGACGTTGCGACAGCCCGGCGAGCGCATGGCGCGCATGCACCGGATCGGGCCGCGCGCGCTGCCAGCGCAATTGCGCGAGCGCGAACCGCGCACGCGCGTCGCGCACCGGCCGCGCCGCCGCCGACGCGAGCCGCACCGCGAGCTGCTCGACATGGACGCGTTGCCGCTTCAGCCGTTCGTCCGGACTGACGAGCCGGCGCGCGAGCCAGTCGAGCTGCTGCGCACGCTGCTGGAGCCCGCGCTCCATGCTGCGCGCCAATGCGCGCTGCCGATCGGCGACCTCCGTCAGCAGCAGCGCGCGTTGCGGGCTCGCGAGCTCCGCTGCGCCGGTCGGCGTCGGCGCGCGCAGGTCGGCCGCGAAGTCCGCGATCGTGAAATCGGTTTCGTGGCCGACGCCGCTGACGACCGGCACTTCGCTCGCCGCGATTGCGCGCGCGAGCGCTTCATCGTTGAACGACCACAGATCCTCGATCGACCCGCCCCCGCGACAGACGACGAGCACGTCGACCTCGCGCCGCGCGTTGGCCGTCTGCACGGCCGCGACCAGCTTCTCGGCCGAGCCGGCCCCTTGCACGGGCGCCGGATAGACGATCACCGGAATGTGCGGCGCGCGGCGCGCGAGCGTCGTGACCACGTCGCGCAGCGCGGCGGCCTGCAGCGACGTGACGATGCCGATCGCGCGCGGATGTGCCGGCAGCGGCCGCTTGCGTTCCGGCGCGAACAACCCTTCAGCCTCGAGCTGCGCCTTCAGGCGCAGGAACGCCTCGTACAGCCGCCCCTGGCCGGTGCGCCGCACGGCCTCGACGTTGAGTTGCACCTCGCCGCGCGGCTCGTACATCGTGACGACCGCACGCACCTCGATCCGGTCGCCTTCGCGCGGCGTGAACTCCGCATACTGCGCGCGGCCGCGGAACATCACGCAGCGCATCTGCGCCTGCTGGTCCTTGATCGAGAAATACCAGTGACCGCTCGCGGCGCGCGTGAAATTCGACACTTCGCCCGAGATCCACAACAGCGGGAACGAGCGCTCGAGCATCGTCGAAATCGCGCGATTGAGCGCCGAAACGGGAATCACTTCGTCGCCGCCTCGGGTCGCGCCGGGAGCGGAAAAAGGGGAGTCGGAAAGCATGGGCGGTCGGATGAATGCTGGCGGCGACACGATAGTCCCACATGCGCGCGGCGTCCAGCGCGGACCATCGGCGTCGCGATGCCAGGAATGTGTCCACACTCTGGCAATCGTCCAGCAAAAACCCTTGCAAACCGCGCAAAAATCCAGACAATTCTTTCTAACACATTGATTTCAATGAATTTTTAAACCTTACGGTTGGCTTCACCTCCGATTCGATGCCCGCCGGACGGGCGTTTGACGCGGACGGGCGGGCGGTTTTTCACAGAGTTATCCACAGGGCTCTCCGATCCGGCCCCTTCCGCCCCGCCACCCGGCCGCGCTTGCCGCGCCCGCGTGCGGCGCGCTAGAGTGCCGCCTTCCGAAGACCTTGCGGCGGTTGCCGCCCAATGGAGAATCCGTCTTGACGAATCCGTCCCACGCCGCGGCGCCCGACGCGCCGCGCCCGGCCCGATGAGCGCGCGCGGCGGCCCGCTCGCGCGGCTCGAAGCGCGGCTCACGCGCGAATGGCAGCGCCGCGGCGCGCTCGCATGGGCGCTCACGCCGTTCGCGTGCGTGTTCGGCCTGTGCGCGGCGCTGCGCCGCACCGCATACGCGCAGGGCTGGAAGCAACCGGTCGACGTCGGCGTGCCGGTCGTCGTGGTCGGCAACGTGACGGTGGGCGGCACCGGCAAGACGCCGACCGTGATCGCGCTCGTCGATGCGCTGCGCGCGGCCGGCTTCACGCCGGGCGTCGTGTCGCGCGGCTACGGCGCGAACGTGAAGGCACCGACTGCGGTCACGCCCGCGTCGCGCGCGAGCGCGGCCGGCGACGAGCCGCTGCTGATCGCGCGCCGCACCGGTGCGCCGGTGTGGGTGTGCCCGGACCGCGTCGCGGCCGCGCAGGCGCTGCTCGCCGCGCACCCGGACGTCGACGTGATCGTCAGCGACGACGGCCTGCAGCACTATCGCCTCGCGCGCACGGTCGAGCTCGTCGTGTTCGACCACCGGCTCGGCGGCAACGGCTTCCTGCTGCCTGCGGGCCCGCTGCGCGAGCCGCTGTCGCGCCATCGCGACGCGACGCTCGTCAACGATCCGTACAGCGGCGCGCTGCCGCCGTGGCCCGACACCTACGCGCTCGCGCTGACGCCGGGCGCCGCGTGGCATCTCGACCAGCCGGCGCTGCGCCGCCCGCTGTCGCAGTTCGCGAACGAGCGCGTGCTCGCCGCGGCCGGTATCGGCGCGCCGGAACGCTTCTTCGCGACGCTGCGCGCGGCGGGCCTTGCTCCGGCGACGCGCGCGCTCCCCGACCATTACGCGTTCGCCGACAATCCGTTCGTCGACGACGCCGCCGATGCGATCCTGATCACCGAGAAGGATGCAGTAAAATTGGGCGCTTCCTGGCGCGACGCTCGGCTGTGGGTCGTCCCCGTCGAAGCCGCGCTCGATCCTCGCCTCATTGCCCTCGTTGTGGAGAAACTCCGTGGACGCTCGCCTGCTTGAAATCCTTGTGTGCCCTATCTGCAAAGGCCCGCTCCACCATGACCGCGCCGCGCAGGAGCTCATCTGCAACGCGGACAAGCTCGCCTACCCGATCCGCGACGGCATCCCGGTGATGCTCGTCGACGAAGCGCGACAGACCGTCGAAGGCACGCCGGTCGATCCGGCCGGCCCGGCCAGCTGAACGCCGCAGCACGGCGCACGGCCGCGGTATATCCGCAGCCGCGCGCCGAACCCTGCCGGCCGCCCCGCTTTGCACGCCGCCGGCCCCGCCCCAGTCCCAGCCCCAGCCCTTCTCACCGCCCAGTCCCGATGACTCATCCGCAGCCCTTCATCGCCGTCATTCCTGCCCGGCTCGCGTCGACGCGCCTGCCGAACAAGCCGCTCGCCGATCTCGGCGGCAAGCCGATGGTCGTGCGCGTCGCCGAGCGCGCGCGCGAAGCGGGCGCGCAGCAGGTGCTCGTCGCGTCCGACGCGCAGAGCGTGCTCGATGCGGCCCGCGAACATGGCTTCGACGCGGTGCTCACGCGCGCCGACCATCCGTCCGGCACCGACCGGCTCGCGGAAGTCGCCGCGACGTTCGGGTGGAGCGACGACACCGTCGTCGTCAACGTGCAGGGCGACGAACCGCTGATCGACCCGGCGCTGGTCCGCGACGTAGCGTCGCACCTCGCCGCGCATCCGGACTGCGCGATCGCGACCGCCGCGCACCCGATCCACGACGCGGCCGACGTGTTCAACCCGAACATCGTGAAGGTCGCGCTCGACGCGCGCAACGTCGCGATGTATTTCTCGCGTGCGCCGATTCCGTGGAGCCGCGACGCATACCAGACGCACTGGCCCGACGTCGGATCGATGCCTGCGCCGGCGTTCCCGGTCCATCGCCACATCGGCCTCTATGCGTATCGCGCGCGTTTCCTGCGCACGTATCCGTCGCTCGCGCAGGCGCCGATCGAGCAGGCCGAGCAGCTCGAACAGCTGCGCGCGATGTGGCACGGCGAGCGCATCGCGGTGCGGATTACCGAGCATGCGCCCGAAGCCGGGATCGATACGCCGGCGGATCTCGCACGCGTGCAGGCCCTTTTTCGGCCGGGTTCAAAATAACCCGTGGCATAATCGGGCGATTGTGCGAGCCGTCCGCGACCCGCGCGTTCTCGCTTGACCCGCCACGGCCCGTCCCGGCAGCCGCGCGCCGCTTTTCGCCGCGCGCCGCGTCAGACCGGTGCGCCGCGCGCCAGGCAAGCCCCGCGCACGCTGTCGCCGACGCTTTGCGTCTCGCCAGACGAATCTACATACTGGAGATATCACCATGCGTTTGATCCTGTTGGGCGCGCCCGGCGCGGGAAAGGGCACCCAGGCAAACTTCATCAAGGAAAAGTTCGGGATCCCGCAGATCTCGACGGGCGACATGCTGCGCGCGGCCGTGAAGGCCGGCACACCGCTCGGCGTCGAGGCGAAGGGCTACATGGACGCCGGCAAGCTCGTGCCGGACGCGCTGATCATCGGCCTCGTGAAGGAGCGCCTGAAGGAAGCCGACTGTGCGAACGGCTACCTGTTCGACGGGTTCCCGCGCACGATCGCGCAGGCTGACGCGATGAAGGAAGCGGGCGTCGCGATCGATTACGTGCTCGAAATCGACGTCCCGTTCTCGGAGATCATCGAGCGCATGAGCGGCCGCCGCACGCACCCGGCATCGGGCCGCACGTACCACGTGAAGTTCAACCCGCCGAAGGTCGACGGCAAGGACGACGTGACGGGCGAACCGCTGATCCAGCGCGACGACGACAAGGAAGAAACGGTCAAGAAGCGCCTCGAAGTGTACGAAGCGCAGACCAAGCCGCTGATCACGTACTACGGCGACTGGGCGAAGCGCGGCGAGGAAAACGGCCTGAAGGCGCCGCAGTATCGCAAGATCTCGGGCCTCGGCACCGTGGACGAAATCCGCGCGCGCGCGTTCGACGCGCTGAAGTAAGCATCGAAGCATCGCGTCGCGCACGCGCGAGCCGCCCTTTCCGGGCGGCTTTTTTTCGTCCGCCCGATTCGTCCCGCTCGGCCTGAACTTGCACGTTCGTGACGCGGCCGCACGCACGCGGCGGCGCCCCGTACAATCGATCGAACGCATGCGCGCGGTGACACGGCGCACCGCGCGTGGCCACCGATCGACCGGCATCGGACCCAACCAAGGAGACAGTGATGGAGATTCGCGGCAACGTCTTTCTGATCACGGGCGGCGCATCGGGCCTCGGCGCAGGAACGGCCCGCATGCTCGCACAGGCTGGCGGCCAGGTCGTGCTCGCCGATCTGAACGAAGCGGCCGGCACGGCGCTCGCGGCCGAACTGGGCGGCGTGTTCGTGCGCTGCGACGTGTCGAGCGAGGCCGACGCGCAGGCGGCCGTCGACACGGCGACGCGTGCCGGCACGCTGCGCGGCCTCGTGAACTGTGCGGGCATCGCGCCTGCCGCGAAGACGGTCGGCAAGGACGGCGCGCATCCGCTCGACGTGTTCGCGAAGACGATCAACGTGAACCTCGTCGGCACCTTCAACATGATCCGGCTCGCGGCCGCCGCGATGGCCGCGACCACGCCGAACGACGGCGGCGAGCGCGGCGTGATCGTCAGCACCGCATCGGTCGCGGCCTACGACGGACAGATCGGCCAGGCCGCGTATGCGGCGTCGAAAGCCGGCGTCGCCGGCATGACGCTGCCGATCGCGCGCGACCTCGCGCGCAGCGGCATCCGCGTGATGACGATCGCGCCGGGGCTGTTCGAGACGCCGATGCTGCTCGGCATGCCGAAGGACGTGCAGGACGCGCTCGGCGCGATGGTGCCGTTCCCGCCGCGGCTCGGCAAACCGGACGAATACGCGCTGCTGGTGCGCCAGATCGTCGAGAATCCGATGCTCAACGGCGAAGTGATCCGCCTCGACGGCGCGATCCGGATGCAGCCGAAATAAGTGCAAACAACTGCAAACGAAAAACGCCCGCGAGCGGACGTCTTCGACCTTCGATGTGGCGCCTCGAACCGGGGCGCGCGGCTCAATCGTCGCCGTCGCGCTGCATCCGCTGCCGCAGTTCGGTCACCTGCGATTCGACGACGGTCGCGTCTTCCGCTTCGGGCCGCTCGCCGAGGTACTGTTCGAGATCCTCGAGTGCCGGGCGCAGGTAATCGAGCCGCGCATACGCGAAGCCGCGGTCGCGCACTTCGTCGAGCTGTTCCGGCAGCAGGATCACGAGCCGCTGCTGCACGGCGAGCAGCCGCTGCCAGCGTTCCGTCTGCAGATAGATCGTCTTCAGGTTGCGCAGCATCCGCGCGATGATCTCGCGACTCGTGGCCGGCTGCAGCAGCGCGCGCAACGCGCTGTCGACCGCACCCGCCGCCCGCGCGACGTACGGCTCGAGCATCTCGACCATCTCGGCTTCGGACAGCGAATGGCCGTTGGTCGGATCGATGATCAGGTCGCCGTCCGGCAGCGTCACGCGCAGCAGGAAGTGGCCGGGGAACGACACGCCGCGCGCAGGCACGCCGATCTGCTCCGCGAGTTCCAGATACAGCACCGACAGCGAGATCGGAATCCCGCGGCGCCGCTTCAGCACCGCGTTCAGGTGGCTGTTATCGGGGTCGTAGTAATCGTTGTGATTGCACGCGAAGCCGAGTTCGCGGAAGAAGAACTCGTTCAGCGCGGCGACGCGGTCCTTCAGGTCCGCATCGTCGGCCAGCCGGCGGCGCAGCCGCGCCGCCAGCATGTCGAGCTCGGCCAGCGTGCCCTGCAGGTCGAGGTCGGGATAGGCGTCCTGTGCGAGCGACAGCGCGGTTTCCGTGACGGGCAGACTGTCGTCGTCCGCCACGAGCGTGCTGAAGTAGTCGAGGACGCGGGTCATTGCGGTCGTCACTTGGCGCGCCTTCTGAAGTAAGCGTATTTGAAGCCCATCACCCACAACATACCGAAATATAGTGCAGCGAACAGCACGAGGCACGCGGCCATCAGCGCAATGCGATCGAGCGGCTGCGCGCGCATGCCGGTCCAGTCGAAGCTGATCGCGCACCAGTGCATCAGGCCCGCGAGCACGAGCGCCGCGCCGACGAGCTGCACGAAGAAGCGCAGCCAGCCCGGTGACGGCTGGTAGATGCCGCGCTTGCGCAGCCCGAGGAACAACAGCAGCGAGTTCAGGCATGCGCCGACGCCGATGCTCAGCGTGAGGCCCGCATGGCCGATCAGCGGCACGAACACGTAGTTCGACAACTGCGTGACGACCAGCACGCCGACCGCGATCTTCACCGGCGTCTTGATGTCCTGCTTCGCATAGAAGCCCGGCGCGAGAATCTTGATCAGGATGATGCCGACGAGGCCGATCCCGTAGGTCGCGAGCGCGCGCGCGACCATCGTGACGGTATGCGCGTCGAACTTGCCGTAGTTGAACAGCGTCGCGGTGAGCGGCGTCGCGAAGAAGAACAGCGCGAGCGCGCTCGGCGCCGCGAGCAGGAACGTGACGCGCAGCCCCCAGTCGAGCAGCGCCGAATACTCGTGCGTATCGGCGTCGACGTGCGCCTTCGACAGGCTCGGCAGCAGGATCGTGCCGAGCGCGACGCCGAGCAGCGCGGTCGGGAATTCCATCAGGCGGTCCGCGTAGTTGATCCACGACACCGCGCCCTGCCCGAGCCGCGACGCGATGTTGGTGTTGATGATCAGCGACAGTTGCGCGACCGACACCGCGAACGTCGCGGGCACCATCTTTGCGAGCACGCGCTTCACGCCGCGATGGCGCAGCGCGCGCAGCGGGTTCAGGCCGATCAGCGGCACCATGTCGATCTTCTTCAGGCCCGGCAGTTGCACGACGAACTGCAGCACGCCGCCGACGATCACCGCCCATGCGAGCGCGAACACCGGCACCTTCAGGTGCGGCGCGACGAACACGGCCGCGGCGATGAACGCGACGTTCAGCAGCACCGGCGCGAACGCGGGCAGCGAGAAACTCTTGTACGTGTTGAGCACGCCGGACGCGAGCGTCGTCAGCGAGATGAACACGATGTACGGGAACATGATCCGCGTCATCGTGACCGCGAGCGGGAACGCCTGCCCGTCGGCATGCAGGCCGGACGCGACCGCGAACACGACCCACGACGCGCCGGCGATCCCGGCGACCGACAGCACGGCGAGTGCCCACGCGAGCACGGTCGACATCGCGTCGACGAGCGCCTTGGTCGCGTCGTGCCCCTGCTGGTTCTTGAACTCGGCGAGGATCGGCACGAACGCCTGCGAAAACGCGCCCTCGGCGGACAGGCGGCGCAGCAGGTTCGGAATGCGGAAGGCGACGTAGAACGCGTCGGTGTATTGACTGGCGCCGAACGCACGGGCGATCAGCGTCTCGCGGGCCAGTCCGGTCACGCGCGACAGCAGCGTGAAGCCGCTGACCGTCAGCAGGGCTCGGAATAGATTCATGGGGCGCTTATTATACGGACGTTGCGTGCCCCGGCACGGACGGGTGCCGAAAAGCGCGCGCGCCGCCGACGCCCCCCGTCCGGCCGATATCACGTCGAACTTGCCACGCGCTTGATTTTGTTGCTATAATCGCCGGTTTCTGAGCCTGTTACATGCACGGCGCCTGTCGTTTTCATGTCTCGGCCTCGGTTAAAATCACCGTTTTTTTATGCGCCCCTGGGCAATCGTTCTCAGGGGACGGATCGAAAAGCAGCGCTTGGCCGTCAGGCTCCAAGCTCTGGAAACAGGACAGGATAAGGAACCGTCATGGCTAACTCCGCACAAGCACGCAAGCGCGCCCGCCAAGCCGCGAAGGCAAATTCGCACAACTCGGCGCTGCGCTCGAAATTCCGTACCGCGATCAAGTCGGTTCGCAAGGCTGTTGAAGCCGGCGACCAGGCAAAGGCTGCCGAGCTGTTCAAGGCTGCCGTGAAGACGATCGACACGATCGCCGACAAGAAGATCGTGCACAAGAACAAGGCCGCTCGCAGCAAGAGCCGCCTGGCCGCAGCCGTCAAGGGCCTGCAGGCAGCAGCGTAAATCCGGTGTGCCCGCTTCGGCGGGTGCTCCTGTTTCCTGCAATCACGAAAAAGCCCGCCTAGGCGGGCTTTTTCGTATCCATCTTTCGCGCATCATCGTGCCGGACGAGCATCGGGCGAGGCCGCATCATGCGCGCTCGCCCGCCGGGCTCACTTCTTGTCGTTGTAGTCCGGCAACTCGCATGCCTCGGTGACGACCAGGTTGTTGTCCTTCGCGAAATTCAGCACGAAATCGAATGCCATCGGCTCGATGTCGCGCAGCCTCGAATCGAGGATCACGCATTTCAGGTCGCCGAGCATCGTCGGGCGCACGTACAGCGAATATTTGAGGCGCGCGTTCGGACCGCTCGCACCCGGCCCGAAGCAGGCCATCACGCCGGCCAGACGCTCCGACCAGTCGCTCGGGCGAAACTTTTTCCCGTCTTTCGTGATGCCCTGGATGAAGAATTCGGTCGGAGGGGTTTCAGCCATGTGGTTACCCAAGTGACGGCCCGGCGATGTCCAGGCGACGGCGCCTGGGTACGCGAACACAAAGCTGGAATGGACAGCGGCAGACGCGCTTCGATATCCCGAAAACAGGCCGTCGACGCGTGCCGCCGGCGCGCCGCACCGGATTTGTGCAGCGCACGGCTTGTGTCCGGCAGAGCGCGAAAAGGCTTGCCTGCCGGGCTGGAGAAAACTTTCGAATTATACCGCAGCGCGGCATCGCGCGTCGTCCCGCGGCCGCTCTTCCCGCGCGCGCGGCCGCCCGTCAAGCTCGCTCCCCGCTTCGCCGCGCGGCTCGTCAAAGCACGGAAAATCCTTTATGCTGCTTTGAGTTATCCACATCCGACGGCGGCGCCGTCCGGCCCCGCTGCCGGTCCCGACCCGCCGTATTTCGTTTCATGACCGCCAAAACCATTCGTCACTACCTGCAGTTCAAGGATTTCTCGCTGGAAGACTACGAGTACGTGCTCGAACGCACGGGTATCCTGAAGCGCAAGTTCAAGAACTACGAGACCTATCACCCGCTGCACGACCGCACGCTCGCGATGATCTTCGAGAAGAGCTCGACGCGCACGCGCCTGTCGTTCGAGGCCGGGATCTTCCAGCTCGGCGGCCACGCGGTGTTCATGAGCACGCGCGACACGCAGCTCGGCCGCGGCGAGCCCGTCGAGGATTCCGCGCAGGTCATCTCGCGGATGGTCGACATCATCATGATCCGCACGTTCGAGCAGGACGTGATCACGCGCTTCGCACAGAACTCGCGCGTGCCGGTGATCAACGGCCTGACGAACGAATATCACCCGTGCCAGGTGCTCGCCGACATCTTCACGTACTACGAGCACCGCGGCCCGATCGCCGGCAAGACGGTCGCGTGGGTCGGCGATGCGAATAACATGCTGTACACGTGGATCGAGGCCGCGCAGATCCTCGGCTTCAAGCTGCGCCTGTCGACGCCGCCGGGCTACGCGCTCGACATGAAGCTCGTGTCGCCGGACAGCGCGCCGTTCTACGAAGTGTTCGACGATCCGAACGAAGCGTGCAAGGGCGCCGACCTCGTGACCACCGACGTGTGGACGAGCATGGGCTTCGAAGCCGAGAACGAAGCGCGCAAGCAGGCGTTTGCCGACTGGTGCGTCGACGAGGAAATGATGGGTCACGCGAACCCGGACGCGCTCTTCATGCACTGCCTGCCCGCGCACCGCGGCGAGGAAGTGACGGCCGGCGTGATCGACGGCCCGCAGAGCGTCGTGTGGGACGAAGCGGAAAACCGCCTGCACGTGCAGAAGGCGCTGATGGAGTTCCTGCTGCTCGGCCGTCTGAAGCACTGATCACCGCGCGCGCCGCCTGCATGCGGGCGTATGCGAAAAAAAGCGCCGATCGTCGATCGGCGCTTTTCGTTTGTGCCGCTGAAGCCGGTGCGGGGAGCCGGGTTACATGCACACAGGCTCGGGCTCCAGTTCGACGCCGAACCGCGCTCGCACGTCGCCCTGGATCGCCCGCGCGAGCGCCAATACGTCGGCGCCCGTCGCGCCGCCGCGATTCACCAGCACGAGCGCCTGTCGGTCGTGCACGGCCGCCGCGCCGAGCGCGCGCCCCTTCCAGCCGCACTGATCGATCAGCCAGCCGGCCGCGAGCTTCACGTGCCCGTCCGGCTGCGGATACGACACGACGTCCGGCACGCGCTCGCGCAGCGCATCGAACTGCGCGGCGTCGATCACCGGATTCTTGAAGAAGCTGCCGGCATTGCCGAGCACGAGCGGATCGGGCAGCTTCGCGCGGCGGATCGCGACGACCGCGTCGAACACGTCGCGCGGCGTCGCCGCGTCAGGCGCGATACCGCGCGCGTCGAGCTCGCGCGTGACGTCCGCATAGCCGAGCCGCGGCGTCCATTGCTTCGGCAGCCGGAACGTCACCGCGACGATCGCGAAGCGGCCGCGCCCTTCCCGCTTGAAGAAGCTGTCGCGATAGCCGAATGCGCAGCGCGCCGCATCGAAACGTTCGCTGCGCCCCGTCGCGAGTTCGACCGCGACCAGCGAATCGAAGTACGTCTTCATCTCGAGGCCGTACGCGCCGATGTTCTGGATCGGCGCGGCGCCGACGGTGCCCGGAATCAGCGCGAGATTCTCGAGGCCCGGCATCCCATGCTCGAGCGTCCATGCAACGAACTCATGCCAGTTTTCGCCGCCGCCGGCCTCGACGTACCACGCGTCGTCGTCCTCGCGAACGACGCGGCGGCCGGCGATCTCGTCGAGCAGCACGACGCCGTCGAAATCGCGCGTGAACACGACGTTGCTGCCGCCGCCGAGCACGAGCCGCGGCAGCGACGCGACGCGCTGGTCTCGATGCAGCGCCTCGAACTGCGCCGCCTGCGTGACGCGCGCGGCAAAGCGCGCGTTCGCGGCAATGCCGAACGTATTGTGCGCGGCGAGCGGATGGTCGGGGAGCAGCGACAGGGCGGAATCGTCAGGAGGCATCGGCATTCGCGGTCACGTCCGCCGGGCGGGCACGCGGCCGGCCTTGGGCAAACGGAGGGGCATCGGTAAAATGGCAAACAGTCCGCAATTATAGCGAGTGCCCGCGCGCGAGCCGGGCGCCCGCACCTCAAGGGAGAATGCCATGCCATCGTTCGACGTCGTTTCCGAAGCGAACATGATCGAAGTGAAGAACGCCATCGAGCAGTCGAACAAGGAAATTTCGACGCGCTTCGACTTCAAGGGCTCCGACGCGCGCGTCGAGCAGAAGGAGCGCGAGCTGACGCTGTTCGCCGACGACGATTTCAAGCTCGGCCAGGTCAAGGACGTGCTGATCAACAAGCTCGCGAAGCGCAACGTCGACGTGCGCTTCCTCGACTACGGCAAGGTCGAGAAGATCGGCGGCGACAAGGTCAAGCAGGTCGTCACCGTGAAGAAGGGCGTGACGGGCGACCTCGCGAAGAAGATCGTCAGGCTCGTGAAAGACAGCAAGATCAAGGTGCAGGCGAGCATCCAGGGCGACGCGGTGCGCGTGGCCGGCACCAAGCGCGACGACCTGCAAAGCGTGATCGCGATGCTGCGCAAGGACGTGACCGACACCCCGCTCGACTTCAACAACTTCCGCGACTGATCGACCCGCGTCGATCGAGCGGCCGGTCGAGCGGCCGCTCGCGCCGCCGGTCGCGCCCTCGATCGGTCATCCCGCGCTGCCGGGCCGCGCAGGCGGCGGCGCCCCGGCGGCCGGGTCATGCAGCGGCGCCTTTCTCAAGCCTTCCCGCCGTCCTGCGCGCCGCCGTCGGCCGCCGCCTTCTTCTTGTCGCCGATCCGGCTCTCCTGCCCCGCCAGCAGCTTCGAGATGTTGCCGCGGTGACGCCACACGAGCAGCATGCTCATCGCGAGCACGGCCCATGCGATCGGATTGTGGCCGGTGCCGAACAGGAACACGTCGAACACCGGTGCGAACACGGCGGCGACCAGCGCCGCGAGCGACGAATAGCGGAAGAAGAACGCGACGATCAGCCAGGTCAGCGCGGTCGCGAGGCCGAGCACCGGATGTACGGCGAGCAGCACGCCGGCCGCGGTCGCGACGCCCTTGCCGCCCTGGAAGCGGAAGAACACCGGATACAGGTGGCCGAGGAACACGGCGATCGCGACCCATGCGACGGCAACGTCGGACAGCCCGAAGTGCCGCGCGAGCCACACGGCGAGCCAGCCCTTGAACGCGTCGCCGACGAGCGTCAGGATCGCGGCCTTCTTGTTGCCGCTGCGCAGCACGTTGGTCGCGCCGGGATTCTTCGACCCGTACGAACGGGGATCGGCCAGGCCCATCGCGGCGCTGACGACGACGGCGAACGACACCGAACCGATCAGGTAGGCAACAACTGCGGCGAGCAGGATCTGCATGCGGAGAACTCTTCTTTCAACGTATCGGTGAAGGGGCGGCCGGGCGCGGCATCCCGGCCGGTTGCGGCGGGCGCCGCCGCGACGAACCGCCGGCTGGCCGTGACGGCCGGCCGCGCGGGCCGACCGGCCGAAACGGCGCCCATTCTACCGAACGGGCGCGGCCTGCCACGAAGGTGAAACCCTCAGTCGACGCTCGCGCACTGCACGGGCGTCGCGCCGAGCAGCGTCGTGAGCACCGCGGGCGCGACGCTGACGAGATAGCCGCGGCGGCCGCCGTTCAGGTAGATCGTCGGCAATTCGAGGATCGTCGACTCCACGTACACGGGCATCGCCTTGCGCGTGCCGAACGGCGACGTGCCGCCGACCAGATAGCCGGAATGGCGGTTCGCGACGTCGGGCTTGCACGGCTCGACGCGCTTCGCGCCGATCTGCCGTGCGAGATTCTTGGTCGAGACCGTGCGGTCGCCGTGCATCAGCACGATCAGCGGCTTCGCGTGCTCGTCTTCCATCACGAGCGTCTTCACGACGCAGTGTTCGTCGACGCCGAGCTGGCGCGCGGACTCGCCGGTGCCGCCGTGCTCGACGTAATCGTACGGATGCTCGCCGAACGCGACGCCGTGGCGGCGCAGCAGCTGGGTCGCGGGTGTCTCGGACACGTGTCTGGATTTGCTCATGGCGGCATTTTAATGGCGAACGACCGGCGGGCGGCCACGATCGCGCGGTCGTGCACCGCGCGGTGTTCGCGGCAGCCGGCTGCGCGGGCGGTATACTCGCGGCCCTCTTTGCCGCGCGGGCTCGCGTCCTTCATCGCGACGCGCGGCTCCATCATCGTTGCGGACATCGCGAAGCGCTATTGCCCGATTGGCCGATTGTGGCGCGCGCGCCGTCATGGCACGATCGTTCGCAAATCGCGCCGCGCCGTTGCCCGGCCCTTCTTCTGGAGACGCCATGACCGCCCCTGCCCGCTCAGCCACGCCGCTCGACGTCGCGGCGCTTCTTGCCGCATTGCCCGGCCGCATCGCCGACGTGCCCGCCCGCCGGGCCGCGCATGCACCGGCGTATCCGGCGCTGATCGAGGACGCGCGCCGGCTGTCGTACGGAGAACTCGCGCAGGCCGTCGACACGGCCGCCGAACGGCTCACGCACCTCGGCGTGCGCGGCGGCGATCGCGTGATGATCGTCGCGGAAAACAGCATCGCGCAGATCGTGCTGCTGTTCGCGGCCGCGCGCGTCGACGCATGGGCGCTCATGTCGAATGCGCGGCTGTCGGCCGGTGAGCTCGATGCGATCGCCGCACATGCGCGCCCGAAGCTGATCGCCTTCGCGACGGAAGCGTCGCCCGATGCGCGTGCGCACGCCGCGCGTTACGTCGCGACGGCAGCCGATGCGCTACCCGTCGACATCGGCGCGTGGTCGCACCACGTCGACGCAAGCGCGCCGGGCGAACCGGTCGCGGCCGACGGCGCCGCGCAATGCGCGGCGCTGATCTACACGACCGGCACGACCGGCACGCCGAAGGGCGTGATGCTGTCGCATCGCAACCTGCTGTTCATCGCGGCGACGTCGAGCGCACTGCGCCGCGTGTCGCCCGACGACGTCGTCTATACGGTGCTGCCGGTGTCGCACGTGTACGGGCTTGCATCGGTGTGCCTCGGCAGCCTGTACGCGGGCGCGACGCTGCGGCTCGCGCCGCGCTTCTCGCCGGAGGCCGTGCGCGTCGCGCTCGCCGACGAAGGCGTGACGATCTTCCAGGGCGTGCCCGCGATGCATGCGAAGCTGCTCGAGCACCTGCACACGCACGCGCATGCATGGCGTGCGCCGCGGCTGCGCTTCGCGTATTCGGGCGGCTCGCCGCTCGATGCCGACCTGAAGGCGCGCGTCGAACGCGTGTACGGCGTACCGCTGCACAACGGCTACGGAATGACCGAAAGCAGCCCGACGATCACGCAAACGCCGCTCGACGCACCGCGAACCGACTGCTCGGTCGGCGTGCCGATCCCCGGCGTGGAGATGCGGATCGTCGCACCGGACGGCACCGACGTGCCGCGCGGCGAAGTCGGCGAAATCCGCGTGCGCGGGCCGAACGTGATGATCGGCTACTACCGCAACGCCGAGGCGACGCGCGCGGCCGTGTCGCCGGACGGCTGGCTCGCCACCGGCGATCTCGCGCGGCAGGACGCCGACGGCTCGGTGACGATCGCGGGCCGCAGCAAGGAACTGATCATCCGCTCGGGCTTCAACGTGTATCCGGTCGAGGTCGAACAGGTGCTGAACGCGCACGCGGACGTCGTGCAGGCGGCCGTCGTCGGCCGTGCGGTCGAGGGCAACGAGGAAGTGCTCGCGTTCGTCGAGCTGGTGCCGGGCGCGACGGCGACGGAGGCGACGCTCCACGCGTGGTGCGCGGAACGGCTCGCGCCTTACAAGCGTCCTGCGCGCATCCGCGTGCTCGACGCGCTGCCGGCCGCATCGACCGGCAAGGTGCTGAAGCACAAGTTGCGCGAGCTCGTGTAACGCGCGGCGCCGGCGGCGGCCTCGTCGTGCGCAAGCCGGCGCACGCGCCGCGTGAACCTACCCGCGCGGGTGATGCTGCGCGTGCAGCGTCTTCAACCGTTCGCGCGCGACGTGCGTGTAGATCTGCGTGGTCGAGATGTCGCTGTGGCCGAGCAGCAGTTGCACGACGCGCAGGTCGGCGCCGTGATTCAGCAGGTGCGTCGCGAACGCGTGCCGCAGCGTATGCGGCGACAGGTGCGCACGCACGTCGGCCTCGCGTGCGTGGCGCTTGATGATGTTCCAGAACTGCTGGCGCGTCATCCCGTCGCCGCGCGCGGTCACGAACAGCGCGTCGGCCGCGCGCGCGCCGAGCAGCGCGGGCCGCGCGTCGCGCAAATAGCGCTCGATCCAGCCGTGCGCGACTTCGCCGAACGGCACGAGCCGTTCCTTCGAGCCCTTGCCCATCACGCGCACGACGCCTTCGTTGAGCCCGACCTCGACCGTCTTCAGCGTGACGAGCTCGCTCACGCGCAGTCCGCTCGCATACATCAGCTCCAGCATCGTCCGATCGCGCAGGCCGAGCGGCGTCGCGACGTCGGGCGCGCCGAGCAGCGCCTCGACCTGCGCCTCCGACAGCGTCGACGGGAACCGCGCGCCCTGTTTCGCCGACGTGATCCGCAGCGTCGGATCCGCGTTCGCGCGATGCTCGCGCACGGCCCAGCCGTAATAGCGGCGAAACACCGACAGCCGCCGGTTCGACGACGTCGCCTTGCCGTCGCTGCGCGCGGCGATGTAGCCGGTCACCATCGCTTCGTCGGCCGAGTCGAGCGGCGCGTCGTGCGTCGCGGCCAGCCATTGCGAAAACAGCACCAGATCGCGCCGGTACGCATCGAGCGTGTTGCGCGCGAGCCCGTGCTCGAGCCAGAGCGCGTCGCAGAACACGTCGATCGACGCACGGCTCGCGATGAGCGCGGGCGACGACGCGGTCGTGTGGTCCGCCGCGTCGGCCGCGTCGGCCACGGGACGGGGATCGGAATCGGGGGACAGCAACGGTTCGCTCATTTGTACGGCACACCCTCGTGCGCGAGCAGCCAGCGCTTCACTTTCTGGTAATAGCCACCGTCGTCGTGGTTGGCGAAGCCCCCGAGGCCGCCCGCCGCGACGACGCGGTGGCATGGAATCACGAGCGGGAAATAGTTCGCGCCGCACGCCTGGCCGACCGCGCGCGGCGCGCTGCCGATGCGCTTCGCGACCTGCCCGTACGTCAGCACGGTGCCCGGCGGAATGTCGCTGATCACGTCCCACACGCGATGCTGGAACGCGCTGCCGACGTCGGCGAGCGGCAGGTCGAAGCGCGCCGACGCGCGCTCGAAATACCGTTCGATCTGCTCGACCGC
Source organism: Burkholderia latens (assembly GCF_902499045.1). Lineage (GTDB taxonomy): Bacteria > Pseudomonadota > Gammaproteobacteria > Burkholderiales > Burkholderiaceae > Burkholderia > Burkholderia latens. The sequence goes on from NZ_CABVPL010000009.1 coordinate 29,564, forward strand.
GCGCTTCGCGAGCGGCGAATCGGGCTCGACCGACCGGGCCGATTCGGGCAGATAGACGATCTCGCGCACCACCGCGCCGTCGGTCCGAATGCCGACCTTGCCGAACGGCGCGTCGATGACTGCGTTGAACATGAGGTTCTCCTTACCGGTGAAACGTGCGGCGCCGCCGACACTTTACGCCGCCTTCACGCGGCACGCAGCGCCCATTCGACATGCTCGCGCACGACCGGCGAAGGATCGTCGGCGCGCGCGCGCAACGCGGCGACGATCGCGCCGCGCGCATCCGGCGCGAGCCGATCGGCCGGCGCGCGCAGCGCATTGCCGAGCCCGACCGCGAGATTGCGCAGCCAGCTTTCATGGCCGATGCGCCGGATCGCGCTGCCCTGCATCCGCGTGTCGAACGTGTCGGCATCCCAGCCGAACAGCTCGACGAGCGTCGCGCGATCGAGCCCGTGCCGCACGTCGAAATCGGCGACCGGCGCGGCCTGCGCGAACTTGTTCCACGGACACACGAGCTGGCAGTCGTCGCAGCCGTACACGCGGTTGCCGATCAGCGGCCGCAGCGGTTCGGGAATGCTGCCCTTCAGTTCGATCGTCAGATACGAGATGCAGCGGCGCGCGTCGACGCGATACGGTTCGACGATCGCGCCGGTCGGGCACGCGTCGATGCAGCGCGTGCAGCTGCCGCAGTGCGCGCCGGGCGCCTCGGGCGCGGTGTCGGGCGCCGTTTGCGCATCGGTCGGCAGCGGAATGTCGACGTAGATCTCGCCGAGGAAGAACAGCGAGCCCGCGTCGCGCTGCAGCAGCAACGTGTGCTTGCCGCGCCAGCCGACGCCGGCTTTCTGCGCGAGCTCGACCTCGAGCACCGGCGCCGAATCGGTGAACACGCGGTAGCCGAAGCCGCCGATCTCGCGCTCGATGCGCTCGGCGAGCGTCTGCAGCCGGTTGCGCAGCACCTTGTGATAGTCGCGGCCGCGTGCGTAGATCGACACGACGGCCGCCTGCGGATCGTCGACGCGCGCCCGCTCGCGTGCGCGCCAGTCGTGCGGCACGAGCGCGCCGGACGACACAGCGACCGCGTCGGCGGCGAGCGTTTCGGCCGGCAGATACGCGAGCCGCGCGGAAATCACGCGTCGCGTACCGGCCACAAGTTCGGCCGGCCGCGCGCGTTTCATCCCGTGTTTGGCCATATAATCCATTTCGCCGTGGTACCCGGCTTCCAGCCAGGCGGCGAGGCCCGCTTCGGCATCCGAGAGATCGGTATCGCTGATGCCGATTGCCCCGAAACCCAATTCGCGCCCCCACGCCCTGATGCGAGCGGCGAGCGCGGTCAACGTCGCATCATCGAGCGCGCACGGCGCCGCGCCTTCGGCACGAGTCGAAGGGGTGTCGGATGCGGCGAGTTCCGGTAATCGGTTCATCGCACTATTTTACGAGAATGCCAGCCACGTCCCATACGCGTCATGCCGACACGCTGCCTGCCCCGCTCGCGGAACGCGTGATCGCGCTCGCCGACGAAGCGGCGACCGAAGCCTTCGGCACCCGCTTCGCGCACGCGCTCGATGCGGCGCGCACCGCACTCGCCCGCGCGCACGCGTTCGACGGGCTGCAGATCCAGCTGCTCGGCGATCTCGGTGCGGGCAAGACGACTCTCGTGCGCGCGATCCTGCGCGGCCTCGGCCATGCGGGGCGCGTGCGCAGTCCGACCTACACGCTGGTCGAACCGTATGCGTTCGCACGCGACGACGGGGAACTCGAGGTCTATCACTTCGATCTGTACCGATTCAACGATCCGGCCGAATGGTCCGATGCAGGCTTTCGCGAATATTTCAATTCCAGCGCGATCTGTCTCGTCGAATGGCCGCAACAGGCGGGCGCCCTGCTCGGCGTGCCCGATCTGGTTTTCTCGCTCGACGTGGACGGCGACGGCCGCGCCCTCACCGTCCGGGCGTACAGCGCTTCAGGAAAGGCATGTCTCGAAAGATGTTGATCAAACCGTTCCGCTCGATCGAATCGGCGGCCACCGCGACGCACAACTGGCGGCGCCGCCAGATCCTGCGCGCGGGCGCGTCGACGCTGGTGCTCGGCCTCGCCGCGCCGCGCCTCGCGCATGCGTCGTCGGTGCTCGGCGTGCGCGTGTGGCCCGCCCGCGATTACACGCGCGTCACGATCGAATCCGACCAGCCGCTGCAGAATAGCCAACAGCTGTTGCAGGCGCCCGACCGGCTCGTCGTCGACCTGACCGGCCTCGAGCTCGACCAGGCGCTGCGCGACCTCGTGTCGAAGATCGCGCCGAACGATCCGCAGATCCAGTCGGTGCGCGTCGGCCAGTATCAGCCGCACGTCGTGCGGATGGTGTTCGACCTGAAGGGTTCGGTGAAGCCGCAGGTGTTCACGCTGCCGCCGGTGGGCACCTACAAGTACCGGCTCGTGTTCGACCTGTATCCGGCCGTCGCGCCCGATCCGCTGACCGACCTGATCGCGCAGACGGAGCGCAAGGAACAGGCGCTCAACGACACCGCGCGCGCGCAGCAGATGCAGCCGCCGACCGCGCTCGCGGGCCCGGCCACGCCGCCGCCTTCCGCGGCCGACAACAGCGACGCGTTCTTCCAGCGCTTCGCGCAGAACACGCCGGCGACCCCGTCCACGCCGCGCACGCCGCCGGCCGCGGCCACGCCGTCGGCGCCCGCGAAGCCGGCCGTGAAGCCGCCGCCCGTCATCGCGCGCCGCGACGACAGCGACGACGACGGCGACACCTACAAGTTCACCGCGCCGAAGTCCGGCAAGAGCGGCACCGTGCGCCTGCTGACGGTCGCGATCGATCCGGGCCACGGCGGCGAGGATCCCGGTGCGATCGGCGGCGGCGGCACGTATGAAAAGCACATCGCGCTCGACATCGCGAAGAAGCTGCGCGCGAAGATCGACGGCGCGCCGAACATGCGCGCGATGATGACGCGCGACGCCGACTTCTTCGTGCCGCTGAACGTGCGCGTGCAGAAGGCGCGCCGCGTCGGCGCCGACCTGTTCGTGTCGATTCACGCAGATGCGTTCACGACGCCGTCCGCGCGCGGCTCGTCGGTGTTCGCGCTGTCGGATCACGGTGCGTCGAGCGCGGCCGCGCGCTGGCTCGCGAACAAGGAAAACGCGTCCGACCTGATCGGCGGCATCAACATCAAGACGCAGGACGCGGCCGTGAGCCGCGCGCTGTTCGACATGTCGACGACCGCGCAGATCCGCGATTCGCTGCGCTACGGCAACTACGTGCTGAAGGAAGTCGGCGGCATCAACAAGCTGCACAAGGGCTCGGTCGAGCAGGCCGGGTTCGCGGTGCTGAAGGCGCCCGACATTCCGTCGATCCTCGTCGAGACCGCGTTCATCAGCAATCCGGACGAAGAGCGCCGGCTCAACGACGACAGCTATCGCGACGAAATGGCCGACGCGATCTTCCGCGGCATCAAGCGCTACTTCGCCGCGAATCCGCCGCTCGCGAAGAACCGGATGGCCTGACGGCCGCGCGCGCGACCACCCGCTCCCGCGCCGCCGGCACGCGCCGCGTGCCGGCGCGTCACGACGCCGCGAAGCGGCGTATCAGCTTCCCGCCGAACACGTTCACCGCGAGGCCGGCCATCACCAGCGCCGCGCCGATCAGCTGCGCGCGGCTCAGATGCTCGTCGAGCAGCAGCGCCGACGACGCGAGCCCGACGATCGGCACCAGCAGCGAGAACTGCGCGACCTGCGCGGCCGGATAGCGCGACATCAGGCGGCTCCACAACCCGTAGCCGACCAGCGTCGCGACGAACGCGAGATACACGACCGCGAAGATCGATGCGCGGTCGAGCCCGGCGAGCGCGGCGCCGATCCGCTGCGGGCCCTCGAACCACAGCGACAGCGCGAAGAACGGCACCGGCGGCACGAGGCTCGCCCACACGACGAGCGACACCAGGTTCGCGTTGCCGACCTTCTTCGTGACGATATTGCCGAACGCCCACATCGCGGCCGAGCCGATGGTCAGCAGGAAACCCGCGAGCGTCATCGCGCTGCCGCCCTGCACGGCGATCACGACGAGCCCGGCCGCGGCGATCGCGAGGCCGATCAGGTTCTGCACGCGCAGCCGCTCGCCGAGGAACAGCATCGCGAACACGAGCGTGAAGAACGCCTGCGACTGCAGCACGAGCGACGCGAGGCCGGCCGGCATGCCGACGTACATGCCCGTAAACAGGAACACGAACTGGCCGAGCTGGATCGTCGCGCCGTACAGCAGCAGCATGCGCCACGGAATCTGCGGGCGACGCACGAAGAACACCGCGGGCACCGCCGCGAGCGTGAAGCGCAGCGCGCCGAGCAGCATCGGCGGCATGCCGTGCAGGCCGACCTTGATCACGACGAAGTTCACGCCCCACGCCAGGATCACGACCAGCGCGAGCAGCAGATCCTTCGGGGCCATCATCGGCGTCTCCTCGATTGTCGAATGATTGTGAAGCCGGTCAGTCTACCGGGTTTCGCCGCGCGGCCCGATACCCGCGCGGCGAGAATGGAATCGGCGCGGGCGCAGCGGTGTGCGCAACAACGGGCGCAGCAGCGCGCCGCCAGCGCGCACCGCACGACGCATGCCGGCCGCGGCCACATCCCGCGACGCGCGCGTTCCCCCGCGCGTTCCCCGTCACGCGCGTCGCGCCGCCGCCGTGCCGCCAGTACAATGACCGGCAGACCAGCCGTTCCCCACGAGGCCCGCCATGACCGCTCCGATCAAAGCCCTGCTGAAGCCGCACGTCCGCGACATCGGCAACCTGCAGGTGCGCCGCACGCTGCCCGCGCTCGCCGCACGCCTCGTCGGCCCGTTCATCTTCTTCGATCACATGGGCCCCGCGGCGCTGCCGGCCGGCACCGGGCTCGACGTGCGCCCGCATCCGCACATCGGGCTCGCGACCGTCACTTACCTGTTCGACGGCGCGATCCTGCACCGCGACAGCCTCGGCTCGCGGCAGGAGATCGTGCCCGGCGACGTGAACTGGATGACGGCCGGCCGCGGGATCGTGCATTCGGAGCGCACGCCCGACGCGCAACGCGCGAGCGGCCATACCGTGCACGGGATCCAGACCTGGGTCGCGCTGCCGGTCGCGCACGAAACCACCGAGCCGTCGTTCGAGCACCACCCGGCCGACACGCTGCCCAAGCGTCACGACCACGGCGTCGCGCTGACGGTGATCGCCGGCGACGCGTTCGGCCTGCGCTCGCCCGTCACGACGTTCTCGCGCACGCTGTACGTCGCCGCCGAATTCTCGGCCGGCGGCAGCGTCGAGCTCGATGCGTCGCACCAGGAACGCGCGGTCTACGTGGTCGACGGCGACCTGACGATCGACGGCACGCCGGTGCCGGCCGAGCAGATGGCCGTACTCGCGCCGGGCGCGACCGTCACGCTCGCGAGCAGCAACGGCGCACGCGCGATGCTGCTGGGCGGCGACAAGATCGACGGCGAGCGCTTCATCGAATGGAATTTCGTCGCGAGCAGCCGCGACGCGATCGAGCGCGCGAAGCGGGCGTGGACGAACCAGGAAATGGGCAAGGTGCCCGGCGAAACCGAGTGGATTCCGCTGCCCGAATCGAAGCCGCGTTGAAAAAGGGGCGCGCCGCCCCAACCCTGACGACATTCGAACGGAAGAGAACGACATGGACACCACGCTTGCCACTTTCGAGAAAGACGTCATCGAGGCGTCGCTGGACACGCCCGTGCTGGTCGACTTCTGGGCGCCATGGTGCGGCCCGTGCAAGACGCTCGGCCCGCTGCTCGAAAAGCTCGAAGCCGACTACGAAGGCCGCTGGAAGCTCGTGAAGGTGAACGTCGACGAGAACCAGGAGCTGGCCGCGCATTTCCAGACGCGCAGCATCCCGCACGTGATCGCATTCGCGGACGGGCGCCCGGTCGACCAGTTCATCGGCGTGCTGCCGGAAGGCCAGCTGCGCGCGTTCCTCGACCGGCTGCTGCCGGCGCCCGACGAAGCCGAGCGCCGCGCCGCGCAAGATGCGATCGCCGAATCGCGCTACGACGATGCACGCGCGCATCTCGAAGCCGCGCTCGCGCTGAACCCCGGTTTCGACGACGCGCGGCTCGACCTGATCGAGCTGCTGCTCGCCCACAACGACGTGGACGCCGCGCGCGCCGAGGCCGAGCGCCTGTCGCCGCAGACGGTGCAAGGCGCCGATCCGCGCTATCAGGCGATCAAGACCCGTTTCGACGCGCTCGACGCGACGGCCGATCTGCCGCCGACCGACGCGCTCGAAGCACGCATCGCGGCCGATCCCGCCGATCTCGACGCGCGCTTCGACCTCGCGCAGAGCCTGATCGCGCGACGCGCCTACGAAGGCGCGCTCGAGCAGTTGCTGGAAATCGTGTTGCGCGACCGCTCGTATGGCGACGATCTCGGCCGCCGCACGATGATTTCGGTGTTCGAGCTGGCCGGCGATCGGCCCGAACTGGTCGCCGCGTGGCGGCGCAAGCTGAGCATGGCGCTCAACTGACCACCTAACCGCGCCGGGCCGCACGCAGCGGCCTGGCCAGTTCGCGCCGTCGCGCGCGGCGGCAGCTGCCGCGCCGCACCATTCCCCTTGTGTCGAACGCCGCCTTGATCAGCCGGCAGCGCGCGCCGCGATCGCGCGCAGCGCATGCGCGGCCGCCGCGAAACCGAAGCTCGCGGTCACGCACACGCTCGAACCGAACCCCGCACAATTGAGCCCCGCGACATGCGCGGCGGTGGACGGCTCCGCGCCGTCCTCGATGTCGCATGCGGCCGCTTCCGGATAGATCAGCGGTTCGTCCGAATACACGGCGCTGATCTTGAAGCGCGCCTTCGGCCCGCGCGGAAAGCCATGCTGCTTGCGCAGCTGCGCGCGCACTTTCGACAGCAGCGGATCCTGGATCGTCAGCGCGAGATCGTCGATGCGGATACGCGTCGGGTCGAGCTGCCCGCCCGCGCCGCCGACCGTGACGAGCGGCTGCCCTTTCGCGACGCACCATGCGATCAGCGCGACCTTCGTGCGCACGCTGTCGATCGCGTCGATCACGTAGTCGAAGCCACCGCCGAGCAGCGCATCGAAATTGTCCGGTTCCGCGAAATCCTCGATCCGGTTCACGCGGCACGCGGGATCGATCAGCGCGATGCGCTCGGCCATCGCGTCGACCTTCGGCTTGCCGTAGTTGCCGTCGAGCGCGTGGATCTGCCGGTTCGTATTGCTTTCCGCGACGTTGTCGAGGTCGATCAGCGTCAGCGCGCCGATCGCGCTGCGCGCGAGCGCCTCGGCCGTCCACGACCCGACCCCGCCGATGCCGATCACGGCCACGTGCGCGCGCTCGAACGCGGCGAGCGCCGGTGCGCCGTACAGCCGCGCGATGCCGCCGAAACGGCGCTCGCGATCCACGTCAAGCTGGATCGTCGGGGTCGGGGTAAGATCAGAGGAACTGAGCGGGGCAGCGTCGGCGGCGGACATGGCAGCAAGGAAAACGTAAGTCGTGCAGCCCTCTATTTTGCCTGAACTCCCTGCCGGCACGCGCCACTGTGCGCGCACGATTCCCGCGCGTTCGCTATACTGGCCCCAGATTGAAGCGTTTGCATAACATGACGACTCTCGCCGATCTCCGCATCAACTATTCGCGTGCTTCGCTCGACGAAGCCGATGCCGCCCCCGACCCGTTCGCGCAATTCGATCGCTGGTTCAAGGAGGCGCTCGACGCCAAGCTCCCCGAGCCCAACACGATGACGCTCGCCACCGTCGGCGACGACGGCCGGCCGTCGGCCCGAATCGTGCTCATCAAGGGCGTCGACGAACGCGGGTTCGTCTTCTTTACCAATTACGAAAGCCGCAAGGGGCGCGACCTCGCCGCGCATCCGTACGCGGCGCTGCTGTTCTACTGGATCGAGCTCGAGCGCCAGGTGCGTATCGAAGGCCGGATCGAGAAAACCAGCGCCGACGAAAGCGACCGCTATTTCGCGTCGCGCCCGCTCGGCTCGCGCATCGGTGCGTGGGCGTCCGATCAGAGCGCGGTGATCGACAGCCGCGCGACGCTCGAGGCGCGCGAGAAGGCCGTCGCCGAGCGCTACGGCGAGAACCCGCCGCGCCCGCCGCACTGGGGCGGCTACCGCGTCGTGCCCGACGCGATCGAGTTCTGGCAAGGCCGCCCGTCGCGGCTGCACGATCGCCTGCTCTATACGCGCGACGCCGCCGCGGCGTCGGGCTGGACGATCTCGCGACTGTCGCCGTAAGCCGGCCGCGGCAGTGGCGCCGGCGCGTGCCGGCCGTGTCACGTGTTGCATCCGGGCGCCCGCCCCGCGAGGGCCGGCGCCGTCAAGATACTTGGCTGTATTCGATCCAACGAACAAACGGAGAATCCAAATGTTCTGGGAAAAGAAGCTGGCACAGTGGGCGGACGAAGTACGGGCGAAGGCGAACATACCGGCGCGCCTCGTGCTGTGGAACGGCGATCAACTCGATTTCGGCACCTTCAGCGCGCCGCAGGTCACGCTGAAGGTGAACAGCGCGTCCGCGCTGCCGCTGCTGCTCGAGCCGAGCCTCGACAATCTCGGCGAGGCGTACGTGAAAGGCAAGATCGACATCGAAGGCAAGCTGTCGGACATCATCAACATCGGCTACTCGCTCGCGCGCAGCACCGTGACGAGCGCAAGCAAGCTCGCGCGCGTGAAGCGCTACTTCAACCACACGAAGAGCAGCGACAAAAAGGCGATCCAGTACCACTACGACGTCTCGAACGAGTTCTACCAGCTGTGGCTCGACGAGAACATGGTGTACTCGTGCGCGTACTTCGAGAACGGCGACGAGGATCTGGCCACCGCGCAGATCAAGAAAATCGACCACATCCTGACCAAGATCCGGCTCGAGCCCGGCCAGCGCCTGCTCGACATCGGCTGCGGCTGGGGCGCGCTCGTGCTGCGCGCCGCGCAGAAGTTCGGCGCGACGTGTCTCGGCGTGACGCTGTCGCAGAACCAGTTCGATCTCGCGACCGCGCGCGTGAAGGCGGCCGGGCTCGAGGACAAGATCGAGATCCGCCTGCAGGACTATCGCGAGGTCGACGGCCAGTTCGATCGCATCACGAGCGTCGGGATGTTCGAGCACGTCGGGCGCAAGAACCTGCCGCTCTATTTCTCGCGCATCCGCGAGCTGCTGACCGACGACGGGATCGCGATGAACCACGGGATCACGTCGACCGACGCGGAAAGCGGCGAGACCGCGCTCGGCGGCGGCGAGTTCATTGACCGCTACGTGTTCCCGGACGGCGAGCTGCCGCACATCAGCCTCGCGCTCGAAGCGGCGCAGCGCGGCGGACTCGAGGCGATTGACATCGAAAGCCTGCGGCGACACTATGCGCGCACGCTCGACATCTGGACCGAGAACTTCGAGGCGAAGGCGGAACAGGCGCGGGCGCTCGTCGACGACGAAAAATTCCGCATCTGGCGCGTGTATCTGGCCGGCTGCGCGTATGCATTCGAGCACGACGACGTGTCGATCTTCCAGATCGTGTGCCGCAAGGCCGGCCGCAGCGCGAAAACGCTGCCGTGGTCGCGGCGCTACATGTACGAAAACCCGCTGCCGCGCTAGGCGGCACTTGACGCTGGGCATGCATGGGTGACGGCAGCACGCGGCGCGACGCGCCGCCGCAACGACAGCAGCGCGACGAACCGGACGAGTCGCACGCCGACGGGCAGTTCGACCTGTTCGGCGCGCCCGGCGACGCGCGCGCGGACGACGATCACCCCGCAGGCGCCGGCGAGCACATGACGCCGGACGAACGCGGCGCCGCGCGCCTCGCGAAGGCAACTGCGCGCGCCGGCCGCGCGGCATCCCGCCCTTCCCCGGACCGCGAGCTGGAACCGGCGCCCGCCTCCGGCCTGCTATGGGACGAACCGTCCCCACCCGCCACGCCGCCGACCAAAGGCCGGCGCCGGCGCGGCGTGCCGCCCGCACCGGTGTCCGCCGAAGTCGCCGACGCGGCGGCCGCGCTGCCGCCGAACGTGCGGCTCGGCACGTCGTCGTGGTATTTCCCCGGCTGGAACGGGATCGTCTACGACGGCGATTTCGCGCAGACGAAGCTGTCGCGCGAAGGGCTTGAAGCGTACGGCGCACATCCGCTGCTGAAAAGCGTGAGCCTCGACCGGTCGTTCTACGGCCCGCTGTCGGTGGCCGACTACCTGCGCTACGCGCAACAGGTGCCCGACGACTTCCGTTTCGTCGTGAAGGCGCCGGCGTCCGTCACCGACGCGGTCGTGCGCGGCCGGCGCGGCGAGCCGTCCGGCCCGAACCCGACCTTTCTCGACGCGCAGCTCGCCACGCAGGAGTTCGTGCAGCCGTGCATCGACGGGCTTGGCAAGAAGGCCGGCGTGCTGGTGTTCCAGTTTTCGCCGATGCCCGATCAACTGCTCGCCGAACCGGCGGCGCTGATCGACCGGCTGTCGGCGTTCTTCGCGGCGCTGCCGCCGCTGCCGCCCGATGCCGACGGCACGCGCTACGCGATCGAAATCCGCGACGCGTGCCTGCTCACGCCGCGCTTCATCCGCGCGCTGGCCGCGCTCGGCGTGCGCTACTGCGTCGGCCTGCATGCGCGGATGCCAGACCCGCTGCGCCAGGCGGCCGCGCTCGCGTTGCTCGACGGCGACGCGCCGGGCCCGCTGATTGTGCGCTGGAGCCTGCACGGCGGGTTCAAGTACGAACAGGCGAAGGCGAAGTACGAGCCGTTCGACAAGCTCGTCGACGAGGATCCGGCCACGCGCTCGGCGCTCGCTGAGCTGGCCGCGCGCTACGCGCTGGCCGGACAGCCGGTGATCATCACGATCAACAACAAGGCGGAAGGGTCCGCGCCGCTGTCATGCATCGCGCTGGCGCGCGAGATCGCCGCCGCGTGCGCGCACTGGCGCAGCGAGGCGGCGTAAGACGGCAGTCTTTGCGTCGCCGACGTGTTGAAGCCCTGTGCGTGGGCTCCGGCGCCATCGGCCTGCACCGACACTCGTACAACGCTACTTTTAAGACTTGTTCTATTTACCGCACCGCCTGCCTTGACCAAAACGCCTATCCGTTCGGCCGATTTCCCGATTGACTCCATTGCCACATAGCTTTCTATACCAATAGCGACACAGCGATTCTACGATCGGGGTCGCGCCTGCCGAATGACTGAAGTGCCATCCAGTCATGTTGAAAAGGACCCCAATCGATATGCAGATATGCACGATGGACTACAACGACCTCTCCAAAGACGGAAAAACAGTCAAATTGAAATGCCCCGGAGCGGGCACTTTCGATGTACTTTCCGGGATTGGGCGCTACGCAAATAAACCAAATTGCTCCGACATTTAAAAAGCGGCGATACCCCCCGGAACTTGCTGGATCGTTGACAGACCGACAGGAACGCGTGCCAACCAGGTCCGCGCCGAAGTCATTGACTTGATGAATTTTTACAGAAGCCGCCACGCGGAGTGGTTCGGCCTTTATAGCTCCCAGACCATGGGCGACCATCTCTACGTATACGGAGTCGAGAGAGGAAACTTCAGGCTTCATCCGCTGAATACCGATGGCACAGGGGAATCCTGGGGATGCGTTACGTTTTATCGAAATTCAGACTTCCAAATCCTCAGGAATGCACGCTTGCGAACCAGAAAAGTTGGCGTTCCAGGCGGGAGAGGACTGATGGCCTATGGTTTCGTGGAACTCAAAGGCATTCCCGACTTCGCCAAGTGTGACGTGAAATGAAAAAACCGAGCTTTGCGATCATCTTTCCATGCCTGTCGGTCATCGCTTTCGTGCTGATCCCGAATAGATTGGTCGAGGATTTCGTTTTCAACCGTCTACATGTCAGCGGCGATGGCGAAGATGCAATGAACGACTTCTATCTCATGGCGTTGGCAATCAGGATTTCCATTTCCATGCTTGTCTCGTTGGCCATACTGGGCATCGCCGCCAAGGCCTTGACGACAAAGAGATAACTTGGCGGCTCGCCAAACGGTGGCGCGCTAACCATGACGATCGGCACGCCACCGCACGGGGCTGGACCCCCTTCACCTTCTTCGTACGGCCAACCACCATCATTGCGTTGCCACGCAACGCAACGCATGAACCGATTACGAAGTACCGCTCACCCACCGCGCAGCGACTTCAGCCGGTGCGAGAACTTCTGCCGGAATTTCGCGAGCTTCGGCCCGATCACGACCGAGCAATAGCCCTGCCCCGGATTGCGCGCGTAATAGTTCTGGTGATAGTCCTCGGCCGGCCAGTAGTTGTCGTCGAGCGGCACGACCTGCGTGACGATGGGCTGCCCGAACACCTGCTCGCGCTCCAGTTCGCGAATCACGTCGAGCGCGATGTCGCGCTGCTCGTCCGAATGCGTGAACACGACCGAACGGTATTGCGTGCCGACGTCGTTGCCCTGCCGGTTCAGCTGCGTCGGGTCGTGCGTCGCGAAGAAGATCTCGAGGATCTCGCGATAGCCGATGCGTGCCGGATCGAACGTCACGTTCACGACCTCCGCGTGCCCGGTGTCGCCTTCGCACACGTCGCGATAGCCGGGATTGCGCGTATGGCCGCCCGCGTATCCCGACTGGACGGCCGTCACGCCGTCGACGTCGAGGAACACGGCCTCCGTGCACCAGAAGCACCCGCCGCCAAGCGTCGCGGTTTCAAGCATGTCGTTCCCCATGAAGTGTGTACCTCGTTGATGACGGCGGCCGTCACGCAGTCGCACCGTCGCGCTCGCGCGCCGGGCCGCCGATCCGTATCGCCGCTGCCCGGTTGCCCGGCGCGAAGCGGCACGCGTTCAAGTATCTCACTCGCGCATGAATCCGGCAGGATCGGCGCGTGCCGCGCCCGACCTGACGCGCGTTTCTCGACTACACTTAGGCACGCTTCGCCGCGACGGCATACCGTCCGGCTGCACGCAGCGTCCGATGCATGCCCGCCCTGATGCCAGCATCATCTGCCGGAACATCGATATGTACGCATTCGCAGATTCCGTCCGCGTCGCCAGCCCGGCCGCCGGTGTCCCGCACGCCGCCGCGCCGTCGCGTTGCCGCGAGCCTGCCGCCTCGGCAGTGCGGCAATCCAGTCCACCCCGCTTTCCTGCTTTTCCGACCTGATGCACGAGCGCGCGTGCCGCAAACGCATGCGGCCGCCGCGCAATCCGCTGACACGCACGTCCGCAGCGAACGGCCGTGCGCCCGTGATCCGATACAACCGAGAGAGGCACCACGATGAGCATGCGGCCTGACCCGACCTTTCACGCTTCGCCGGAACTCGCGATGCAGGCGCCGGCGGAGGAGTTTGCGTATACATTGCTGCTGAGCCCCGATTTTTCCAGACCCGACGCGCTCGCCGTGATCGACGTGAAACCCGGCTCGTCGACCTACGGAAAAATCGTGCACACGGTGACGATGCCGAACACCGGCGACGAGTTTCACCACTTCGGCTGGAATGCGTGTTCGTCGTCGCTGTCGCCGCTGACCGGCCACGCGTTTCTCGAGCGCCGCTTCCTGATCATCCCCGGACTGCGTTCGTCACGCATCTACGTGGTCGACACGAAGCCGCATCCGACGCAGGCGCGCATCCACAGGATCATCGAGCCCGACGAAATCTTCGCGAAGACCGGCTACTCGCGGCCGCACACGGTCCACTGCGGCCCCGAGGGCATCTACGTGAGCACGCTCGGCGGCGCCGGCAAGGACGGCACCGACGGCGCGCCGGGCATCTTCATCATGGATTGCGAGACCTTCGACGTGCTCGGCCGCTGGGAAATCGATCGCGGCCCGCAGGACAAGCATTACGACTTCTGGTGGAACCTGCCGCGCGACTACATGGTGTCGAGCGAATGGGCGCTGCCGCCGCAGTTCGAGAACGGCATCGTGCCGGACGACCTGCTCGCGAACCGGTACGGCCACCGGCTGCATTTCTGGGATCTGCGCGCGCGCCGCAACGTGCAGACGATCGATCTCGGCGCGCACCACCAGATGGCGCTCGAGGTGCGCCCCGCGCACGATCCGGTGCGCGAATACGGCTTCGTTGGCGTCGTGGTCGACACGGCCAATCTCGAAGGATCGATCTGGACCTGGTGGCGCGAAGGCGGCCAGTTCCATGTGAAGAAGACCGCGACGATCCCTGCCGAACCGGCCGCGGCCGACGAGCTGCCGCCGCTGCTGAAGGGCTTCGGCGCGGTGCCGCCGCTCGTGACCGACATCGACCTGTCGCTCGACGACCGCTTCCTGTACGTATCGTGCTGGGGCACCGGCGAGATGCGCCAGTACGACGTGTCGGATCCGCACCATCCGGCGCTCACGGGATCGGTCAGGATCGGCGGGATCGTGCGCCGTGCGCCGCACACGAACGGCCGTGCGTTCGCGGGCGGCCCGCAGATGGTCGAGATCAGCCGCGACGGCCGCCGCGTGTACTGGACCAACTCGCTGTATTCCACGTGGGACGACCAGTTCTATCCGGACGGCGTGCCGGCCGCGCAGGTGCTCGCGCATGCGGGGCCTGACGGCGGCCTGACGCTCGCCGACGATTACTGGGTCGAGTTCCCCGACGGCTATCGCGCGCACCAGATCCGGCTCGAAGGCGGCGACTGCTCGACCGACTCGTTCTGCTATCCGTCGGTCAAGCGTTGAGCACCGGCCTTCCCGCGCCGCTCGCGCTGTGGGCGGCGGTGCTCGCGAGCGGCGTCTATCACGGGCTCAATCCGGCGATGGGCTGGCCGCTCGCGGTATCGAACGCGCTGATGACGCGCCGCGGCGGCGCGCTCGTCGCGGCGCTAGGCTATCTGGCGCTCGGGCACGCGCTCGCGATGTTCATGGTGATGCTGCCGTTCGGGCTGCTCGCCGCGCTGCTCGCGTGGCAGACGGCGATCCGGATCGGCGCGAGCGCGCTCGTGATCGGCTTCGGCGCCGTGTTGCTGATCCGGCGGCGCCACCCGCGCGCACTCGCGCGGATTCCGCCCGCGCGGCTCGGGCTGTGGTCGTTCGCGGTCGCGCTCGCGCATGGCGCGGGGCTGATGCTGGTGCCGATCTATCTTGGACTGTGCGGGCTCGACGGCGACGCCGGTCATCGCGCGGCGGCCACGCTCATCGACGCGCATCTCGGCATGGCGCTCGTCGTCGCGGCCGTGCATGCGGCGGCGATGATCGCCGCGGGCGGCACGCTCGCGTGGCTCGTGTACCGCTATCTCGGGCTGACGTTCGTCGCGCGGAGCTGGTTCAACCTCGACGCGGTCTGGGCGTCGAGCCTGATCGTGACGGGTGCGCTCGCGCTGGGGCTCGCGGCGGCGCGATAGAGGCGATGCGCGACCGCAGACAAATGGTTGGCGGATCGTCACTCGCGGCTCATCGGTCCGCGTTCGCGCACCAATAAAACGCGACGGAACGACAGCGTCCGCACGATTGCGTGCAGCGCGCGCCAGTGTTCGCTACCTCACGCTCGGCCCGCGATCCGCCGTCCGCACCGGCCCGGCGGTCGCGATTCCGCTAAAATCGGGCCATGCGCACCACTTCCCAACCGACCGCCCCGGCCTTGCCGCCTTTCGTCCGCCGCGCCTGTCGCATCCGCCGCGCGCCGCGCCCGTCCGTCTCGTTCCCGATGGCCGTCCGATGAACCACGCGACCCCGCCGGATTTCGATTCGGGCGCCTTTCGTCAGGCGCTCGGCCAGTTCGCGACCGGCGTCACCGTCATCACGACACGCGCGCCGTCCGGCCAGCTGATCGGCATCACCGCGAGTTCGTTCAACTCGGTCTCGCTCGACCCGCCGCTCGTGCTGTGGAGCCTCGCGCACAAATCGGCGTCGACGCCGGTGTTCCGCAGCAACAGCCATTACGTGGTGAACGTGCTCGCGGCATCGCAGCTCGACCTGTGCAAGCGCTTCTCGACCTACAAGGGCGATCGTTTCGAAGGAATCGCGCACGCGGCCGGCAACTCGGGCATGCCGGTGCTCGACGGAGCGCTCGCGTGGTTCGAATGCCACAACCGCAGCCGCTACGACGAAGGCGACCACGTGATCTTCGTCGGCGAAGTGGAACGCTGCGGCGTGCGCGCCACGGCGGAAGGCGCGCCGCCGCTCGTGTTCCACGGCGGCGGCTTCCACGGCCTCACACCGCTTTGATCGCCCCGGTGCGCGCCAGCCCGACCGGCGCGCCCGCTTCATCCTTGAGCGTCTGCAGCACGATGTTCGACCGGATGTCCATCACGCCCGGCGCCTTGTAGAGCCGGTTCAGCACGAAATCCGAATAGTGCTTGAGGTTGTGCGCGAGCACGCGCAGCAGATAGTGGCTCTCGCCGGTCACGACGAACGCGCCGACGACCTCCGGCCATTCGCGCAGCGCTTCCGCGAAGCGCTCGTGCCATTGATTCTCCTCGTTGCGCATCGACACCTGCACGAACGCCTCGAGCTCGAAACCGAGCTTCTCGCGGCTCAGGCACGCGCGATAGTGTTCGATCACGCCCTGCTCCTCGAGCAGGCGCATCCGGCGCAAACAAGCCGACGGCGAAAGCGAGATGCGTTCGGCCAGGTCGAGATTGCTGATTCTGCCCTCCTCCTGCAATACCGCGAGAATCCGGCAGTCGGTGGCATCGAGCGTGATCGCGTGCATTTTTGTTCCCCCTTTCCCCGTCTGATTCGAATTATCTGCCAATCCGGCGGATTGTCCATGTTTATTTCGCAAGCACTTTCTACGAGCGTCCACCTATCATTCGAAGGATCGATTCACCGCTTCGTCATGCCATGAACACACTCTGGGACATCTCGCCGCCCGTCAGCCCCGCCACCCCCGTATGGCCGGGCGACACGCCCGTTTCCGTCGAACGCGTGTGGCGGATGGAGGCCGGCTCGCCGGTCAACGTCGCACGCCTGACGCTGTCGCCGCACACGGGCGCGCACTGCGACGCGCCGCTGCATTACGACGCCGACGGCGCGCCGATCGGCGCGGTGCCGCTCGATACCTATCTCGGCCCGTGCCGCGTGATCCACTGCATCGGCGCATCGCCGGTCGTGCGCCCGGCCGACGTGGAAGCCGCGCTCGCCGGCGTGCCGCCGCGCGTGCTGCTGCGCACGTATGCGCGCGCCGCGGTCGAGCAATGGGACAACGACTTCTGCGCGGTCGCGCCCGAGACCATCGACCTGCTCGACGCGCGCGGCGTGAAGCTGATCGGCATCGATACGCCGTCGCTCGACCCGCAGGACTCGAAGACGATGGACGCGCATCGCCGCGTACGCGCGCACCGGATGGCGATCCTCGAAGGGATCGTGCTCGACGACGTGCCGGCCGGCGACTACGAGCTGATCGCGCTGCCGCTGAAGTTCGCGACGCTCGACGCGAGCCCCGTGCGCGCGGTGCTGCGCGCGCTGCCTGCGCACGCTTCCTGATTACCCAACCTACGAACTCACATCATGATCAAGACCCGTGAAGACGCGCTCGCCCTCGACCGCGACGACCCGCTCGCCGCGTTGCGCGACCAGTTCGCGCTGCCGGACGGCGTGATCTATCTCGACGGCAACTCGCTCGGCGCGCAGCCGCGCGCATCGGCTGCCCGCGCGCAACAGGTGATCGGCGCCGAATGGGGCGAAGGGCTGATCCGCAGCTGGAACACCGCAGGCTGGTTCGCGCTGCCGCGCCGCCTCGGAGACAAGCTCGCGACGCTGATCGGCGGCGCGCCGGGCGAGACGGTCGTCACCGACACCATCTCGATCAACCTGTTCAAGCTGCTGTCGGCGATGCTGCGCCACCAGGCCGAGCGCGCGCCGGAACGCCGCGTGATCGTGTCGGAACGCTCGAACTTCCCGACCGACCTGTACATCGCGCAAGGGCTGATCGAACAGCTCGGCGGCAACTACGCGCTGCGCCTGATCGACGATCCGGCGGAGCTGCCCGACGCGCTCGGCGCGGACACGGCCGTCGCGATGATCACGCACGTGAACTACCGCACTGGCTACATGCACGACATGCCGGCCGTCACGCAACTCGCGCACGACGCGGGCGCGCTGATGCTGTGGGATCTCGCGCACTCGGCCGGCGCGGTGCCGGTCGACCTGAACGGTGCGCGTGCGGACGGCGCGGTCGGCTGTACGTACAAGTACCTGAACGGCGGCCCCGGCTCGCCGGCGTTCGTATGGGTGCCGCAGCGCCATCTCGCGCACTTCTCGCAGCCGCTGTCGGGCTGGTGGGGCCATCGCGCGCCGTTCGCGATGGAGCCCGGCTTCGCGCCCGATCCCGGTATCGCGCGCTTTCTGTGCGGCACGCAGCCGATCGTGTCGATGTCGATGGTCGAATGCGGGCTCGACGTGTTCCTGCAGACCGACATGCAGACGATCCGCCGCAAGTCGCTCGCGCTGACCGACGCGTTCATCGCGCTCGTCGAGGAACGCTGCGCGGGCCTGTCGCTGAAGCTCGTCACGCCGCGCGCGCATCACCAGCGCGGCTCGCAGGCGAGCTTCGAGCATCCGCACGGCTACGAGGTGATGCAGGCGCTGATCGCGCGCGGCGTGATCGGCGACTACCGCGAGCCGTACGTGCTGCGCTTCGGCTTCACGCCGCTCTATACGCGCTTCGTCGACGTGTGGGATGCCGTCGAGACGCTGCGCGACATCCTCGCCACCGACGCGTGGAAGGCCGCCGAATTCGCCGAGCGCGGCGCGGTGACCTGATCGGCACAGCCCGGCGCGCACCGCGGTTACGTGCGGATCGCGCGCCGCGCTCCCGTCATTCAAATCTGGAGAAAGTCGTGAATTCTGGTCATATGCAGCCACCCGGCGGCGACGCGCCGGCGGGCTGCCCGTTCTCGGGCGCACGCGCGGCCCAGCCCGCTCATGAAGCACCGCACGTGCCGGCCGGCGACGCCGCGGGCGAGGCTGGCTGGCACAACGCGCAGCTCGATTTCTCGAAGTCGATGAGCTACGGCGATTATCTGTCGCTGAATTCGATCCTCGACGCGCAGCATCCGCTGTCGCCCGATCACAACGAGATGCTGTTCATCATCCAGCATCAGACGAGCGAGCTGTGGATGAAGCTCGCGTTGTTCGAGCTGCGCGGCGCGCTCGACGCGGTGCGCGGCGACGCGCTGCCGCCCGCGTTCAAGATGCTCGCGCGCGTGTCGCGCATTCTCGAGCAGCTCGTGCAGGCGTGGAACGTGCTGTCGACGATGACGCCGTCCGAGTATTCGGCGATGCGGCCGTATCTCGGCCAGTCGTCGGGCTTTCAGTCGTATCAGTACCGGCAGCTCGAATTCCTGCTCGGCAACAAGAACGCGCAGATGCTGCAGCCGCATGCGCACCGGCCCGACATCCTCGAACAGGTGCGCGCGACGCTCGAGGCGCCGTCGTTCTACGACGAGGTCGTGCGGCTGCTGGCGCGCCGCGGGTTCCCCATCGCGCCCGAGCGGCTCGAGCGCGACTGGACGCAGCCGATGCGTCACGACGAAACCGTCGAGGCCGCGTGGCTCGAAGTCTATCGTCACCCGCAGCAGCACTGGGAACTGTACGAGATGGCCGAGGAACTCGTCGATCTCGAGGATGCGTTCCGCCAGTGGCGCTTCCGTCACGTGACGACCGTCGAGCGCATCATCGGCTTCAAGCAGGGCACCGGCGGCACGAGCGGCGCGCCGTATCTGCGCAAGATGCTCGATGTCGTGCTGTTCCCCGAGCTGTGGCACGTGCGCACCACGCTGTAACGCACGTCGTCGCGCACGTGATGCGCCCGCCGGTCACGATGACGTACGGGCCAGCTTCTCCCCTTCGCGCGGCGCCGCGCGTTCATGCGCGAGCCGCGGAATGTGCCGCCGCACCATGAGCAGCGCGACGCACACCACGCTCATCGCCGCGGCGAGCATCGTCAGGTACGCCGTCGCACCGCCCGCCGTGATCACGAGCGCGCCCGCGAACGCGCTGAGAATCGCGCCGAGCCGCCCGAACGCGAGCGCGCTCGCGGTGCCGGTCGCGCGCACCGCCGTCGGATAGATGTACGCGCAGAGCGCATACATCGTCGACTGCACCGCGTTGACGAACAACCCGTGCAGGCCGAGCCCGACGATCAGCCAGCCCGTGTGGCGCCCGGCATCGATACCCATCAGCCACATCGCGCTCGCCGTGCCGCCGATGCTGCACAACACGAGCGGCCAGCGCGAACCCGCATGCGCGATCGCCCATGCGCACAGCAACGCGCCGATCACGCCGCCGAGGTTGTACGCGGTCAGTCCCGAACCCGCGACCGACACGCTGAGCCCACTCGCGGCCAGCATCGTCGGCAGCCAGCTGAACGCCGCGTAGACAGCGAGCAGGCACATGAAGAACGCGCACCACAGTGCGATCGTGTCGCGCGCCTGGCCACCGGCAAACAGCGCGCCGAAGCCGCCGCGTGCGCCAGAGGGGCGCGCATCGCGCAGATCGGTGAATGCGGTGCCCGGTGCGACCGGCCGCTGCATGCGCGCGAGCAGCGCGCCGAGTTCCGGCCAGCGCGCGGGCCGGCGCGCGAGATAGCGCGGCGATTCGGGCAGCGCGCGCACGAGCACGAAGCCGAGCACAAGCGGCAGCGCGCCGCCCGCGAAGAACAACCCGCGCCAGCCGTAGCGCGGCAGCACCTCGTGCGCGAACAAGCCGGCCAGCATCCCGCCGAGCGGCACGCAGACGATCGTCGCCGTCACCATCATCGTGCGGCGCCGCGCGGGCGTGTACTCGGCCGTCATCGTGGTGGCGGTCGGCAGCGCGCCGCCGATCCCGAGTCCCGCGCAGAAACGCAGCAGCGCGATCGTCGCGACATCCGGCGCGAAGCCGATCGCGCAGGTCGCGACGCCGAACAGGAACACGCTGCCGATCACCGCGTGGCGGCGGCCGAAACGATCCGCGACGAGCCCCGCGCATGCGCTGCCGATGCCCATCCCGATCAGCCCGGCGGCCACCGCCGGCGCGAACGCGCCGCGCGTGATCCCCCATTCGCGGATCAGCACCGGAATCGCGAAGCCGATGAGTTGGCCGTCGAAGCCGTCGAGCACGATCGCGAGCGCGGCAAGCAGCACCACGCACCGCTGCATCGTCGTGAACGGTCCGTCGTCGAGCGTCGCGCCGATGTCGACCGACGGCGGCTGCAATGTGTCGCGCGTGCTCATGCGGCCTCCCGTGCGTCGTGCATCGGCGGCATCGAAGACAACGGGCGCGGCCGGCGCGCGGTAAGACAACGGCATTTGCTGACTTTCATGGCGTCTCCAGTTGCCCGAGCTGGCGCGCGCGCGCGTGCCCGGATCTCGTGCTGCACCCACGGCGCCAACGCGTGCGCGCCGGCTCCGGTGTGCTGTCCCATTCGTCTCGATCGGGCGCCGTCGTCAATGCGGCGCGCTTCTCGTCGTGCGGCGCAAGCCCGCCGCCGGCCTGATGTTCAGTCGCGCCGCGCGTCGATCAGCCTCACCAGCGCGAGCAACGTGTCCACATGCGGCACCGCGACACCGGCGTCGCGCGCGGCCGCGACGACCTGGCCGTTGATCGCGTCGATCTCGGTGCGGCGTCCGGCGAGCACGTCCTGCAGCATCGACGGCCGATGCCCGTGATGCGCACGAATCGCATGCTCGACGTTGCGCGCGATGCGTTCGCCATCGACGGCGATCCCTTTCGCGCGCGCGACGGCGGCCGTCTCGGCGGCGATCGCGAGCGCGAGCCGCGGCCCGTCGGGCACGCGGGCGAGCTGGTCGACCGTGCAGCCCGTCGCCGCGCACAGCGTGTTGAGCGCCGCGTTGAATGCGACCTTCTCCCAGATCGCGGCCCACACGTCGGCGTCGAGCGAACACGCGAGCCCGGCACGCGACAGCACGTCGGCCACGGCCGCCGCGAACGGGCGCGCCGCGCCGTCGGCCGTCATCATGCGGATCGTGCCGGCGCCGTGCGAACGCACATGCCCCGGCCCGGCGAAATCGGCCGGCCACGTCGTGACGCCGACCAGAATGCGTTCGAGCGGCACGAACGCATTCACCGTCTCGACGTTGCCGAGCCCGTTCTGCAACGTCAGCACGGATGTGCGCGGCGTCAGCAATGCGCGCACGCCATCGAGCGCGGTACGCGTGTGCAGCGATTTCGTGAAAACGATCAGCAGGTCGAGCGGTGTGTCGGGCGCGGCGCTTGCCGCCGCATTCGCCGCTTCCGGCCGCACGGCCTGCAACGCGCGGATGCAGCGTTCGCCGCGATCGTCGTCGATCCGCAAGCCGTCGCGGCGAATCGCGTCGAGGTGCGCGTCGTTCACGTCGATCAGCGTGACGGCTTCGCCGTGCTCGGCCAGCCGCGCGCCGAACAGCGAGCCCATCGCGCCGGCACCGAGAATCGCGATCTTCATCGCCAGTGCCTCCTCAGAACGGGTAATGACGCGGCGCGGTCTGCACGGTGATCCAGCGCAGGTCGGTGAATGCCGCGATGCCGGCCTTGCCGCCGAAATGGCCGAAGCCGCTGTCCTTCACGCCGCCGAACGGCATCTGCGCCTCGTCGTGCACGGTCGGGCCGTTCACGTGGCAGATGCCCGACTCGATCCGTGCGGCCACGCGCATCGCCCGCGCGACATCGCGGCTGAACACGGCCGATGCGAGCCCGAACGCGTTGTCGTTCGCGCACCGGATCGCGGCCGCTTCGCCGTCGACGCGCACGATCGGCTTCACCGGCCCGAACGATTCCTCCGCGTAGATGCGCATCGCGGGCGTCACATGGTCGAGCAGCGTCGCGGGGAACAGCGTGCTGTCGGACTTGCTGCCGCACACGAGCGTCGCGCCGTGCGCGAGCGCATCGTCGATCAGCGCATTGCAGCGCTCGACGGCCTTCATGTCGATCAGCGAGCCGAGCACGACGGGCCCCTCGCGCGGGTCGCCGAGCGGCAGCGACGATGCCTTCGCGGCGAGCTTCGCGACGAATGCGTCGGCGATCGCGTCGTCGACGATGATCCGCTCGGTCGACATGCAGATCTGCCCGGAATTCGCGAACGCGCCGAATGCGGCGGCCGCGACCGCCGCATCGAGATCCGCGTCGTCGAGCACGACGAACGGCGCCTTGCCGCCGAGTTCGAGCACCGACGGTTTCAGATGCCGCGCGCACGCTTGCGCGACGATCCGCCCGACGCGCGTCGAGCCGGTGAAGTTCACGCGCCGCACGGCCGGATGCGCGATCAGCGCGTCGACGACGGCACCCGCATCGTCAGGCGCATTCGTCACGAAGTTGACGACGCCCGGCGGCAGCCCCGCTTCCTGCAGCGCCTCGACGATCAGCCCGTGCGTGACGGGGCACAGTTCGGAGCCCTTCAGCACGACCGTGTTGCCGCACGCGAGGGGCAGCGCGAGCGCGCGTGTCGCGAGGATCACCGGCGCATTCCACGGTGCGATGCCGAGCACGACGCCGGCCGGCTGCCGCACGCCCATCGCGAGCGAGCCGGGCACGTCGGACGGAATCAGCTCGCCGCCGACCTGCGTGGTCAGCGATGCTGCCTCGACGAGCCCGCTCGCGGCCAGATGCACGTTGAAGCCGGCCCACAGCGCCGACGCACCGGTTTCGGCCGCCATCGCGGCGACGAACCGCTCGTGTTTCGCTTCGAGCGCGGCGGCCGCCTTCAGCAGCAGCGCGCGGCGCGCGCCGGGGCCGAGCGCGGCCCATTCGGGAAACGCGCGCGCGGCCGCGTCGGCCGCCGCGCGCGCATCGTCGACGGTGCACGCGGGCGCCGTCGACGCGACTTCGCCGTCGAGCGGGTTGCGGCGCACGAAGGTCGCGCCGCTGGATGAATGGCGGCGTTCGCCGCCGATCAGCATCGATACGGTTTGCATGGATTCTCCGGAAGACGCGCGCCGCGCGTCAGGCAACCTCGACGTCGACGACGACGGGTGTATCGGCCCGCGGCGCGTCAGCCAGCACTTCGGTCAACGTGGCGCGCAGCCGCGCGGCATCGGCCACGCGTACGCCGCGGCATCCCATCCCCTGCGCGAGCGCGACGAAATCCAGGTCGGGCAAATCGGTGCCCTGCACCAGATCGCCGGCACCGAAACCGAACACGGGTGCGAAGTCCTGCAGCGCCGCGTAGCGCCGATTGTTCAGGATCACGAACGTAATCGGCAGCTTCAGCTGCGCGGCACTCCACAGTGCCTGGATCGAATACAGGCTCGAGCCGTCGCCAATCAGCGCGATCACGCGCCGCCCCGGCTGCGCGAGCGCGACGCCGACCGCGGCCGGCATCCCGTAGCCGAGCCCGCCACTGTCCATCGTGTAGAACGTGCCGCTGCACGTGAACGGCAGGTAGTCCTGCATCACCGGCCGCGCACTCGGCGCTTCCTCGACGACGACGTCGTGCGCGTCGTGCGCGTCGCGCACGTCGGCGAGCGTCTGCAGCGCGAATGCGACCGACATCCGCTCGCCGGCCGCCGGCGCTTCTACGCGCGCACGTGCGGGCCGCGGCGCGGGCATCGGCCGCTCGCGCGGCGCCGGCCGCGCGAGCAGGTCGCGCGCCGCGAGCCGCAGGTTCCCGACGACCGCGTCGCCCGACGGCGTCCATGCGGCGATGCCCGGATCGTCGACGAGCTGGACGAGCGTCGCGCCCGGCGGCACGTGCGGACCGAAGCCCTCGATGTGATAGGTGAACGCGGGCGCGCCGAACGCGAACACGAGATCGTGCCCGTCGAGCCGCGCGACGATCTTTTCGCGGATCGCCGGCAGGAAGCCCGCGAACAGCGGATGATCCTCGGGAAAGCTGCAACGCCCCGACATCGGCGCGACGTACACGTTCGCGCGGTGCCGTTCGGCGAGCCGCACGACGTCGTCCCATGCGCCGGCGCGATCGACGGCCGCGCCGACCACGAGCGCCGGACGCCGCGCGGCATCGAGCGCGTTGCCGAGCCGCGCGAGTGCGTCGGGATCGGGCCGCACGACGCTGCTCACGTCGCGGCGCGGCAGCAGTTCGGCCGGCTGATCCCAGTCGTCGACCGGAATCGACACGAACACCGGCCCGCGCGGCTCCTGCATCGCGATCCGGTACGCACGCGCGATCGCGGCCGGCACGTCCTGCGCACGCGCGGGCTCGATGCTCCACTTCACGTACGGCTTCGGCAGCTCGGCGGCCTGCGTCGAGCCGAGGAACGGATCGAACGGCAGGATCGCGCGCGCCTGCTGGCCCGCGGTGACGATCAGCGGCGTGCGGTTCTTGAACGCGGTGAACAGGTTACCCATCGCGTTGCCGACGCCGGCCGCCGAATGCAGATTGACGACCGCCGCATTGCCGGTGGCCTGCGCATAACCGTCGGCCATGCCGACCACGATGGCTTCCTGCAGGCCGAGCACGTACTGGAAATCGGCCGGGAAATCGCGAAACATCGGCAGCTCGGTCGAGCCGGGATTGCCGAACACGCGGTCGATCCCGAACTGGCGAAACAGGTCGATGACGGCGTCGCGGACGGTCACCGGTGCGGTGGATGCGGCGGATTGGGATGCGGTGCCGGACATGCTCGGGCGTCTCCTCGATGGCTTGGCGGTTTCCACAGTATCGAAGCGCGGGTCATTCGCGGATACTGTATTTTTGGCGAAAAGCCATTACGGTTCGGCATGACTTTCGATCTTCGACAATTACGGGCATTCACGACCATCGTCGCGTGCGGGAGCCTCGGCCGCGCGGCCGACGCGCTGCACGTGACCCAGCCGGCACTGAGCCGGATCCTGAAGCGGCTCGAGGACCAGGTCGGCGCGCCGCTGTTCGAGCGCCACTCGAAAGGCGTGCAGCTGACCGCGTTCGGCGAAGCGCTGCTGCCGCACGCGACGCTGCTGCAGCACGAGGCCGAGCACGCACGGGAGGAACTCGACGCGATGCGCGGCTTCGCGAAGGGCACGATCAAGGTCGGCACGGTGGGCAGCATCGCGAGCCTGGTGTTGCCGGTCGCGGTCGGCCGCGTGCTGGACCGCTGGCCGAACCTGCGTGTCGAGATTCTCGAGGGCGTGTGGGACCGGCTCGCCGAAGGGCTGAACAAGCACGAGATCGATCTCGCGCTGTCCGCGCACGGGCCGGACACCGACGAGATCGTCGCGATTCCGGAGTGCCGCTGGGAAGACCGCAGCCATATCGTTGCGGCGCCGCACCATCCGCTGCGCGCGCTCGGGCGCGCGCCGACGCTTGCCGATACGCTGCACGCGCGCTGGGCGATTCCGCCACGCGGCACCGCGCCGTTCGACCATGTGCGCGCGACCTTCGACGCACACGGGCTCGCGCTGCCCGACATCGCGGTCGAGACGCGCTCCGTCACCACGCTGAAAAGCCTCGTCGCGCATGCGGGCTTCCTGAGCTGGATGCCCGAGCCGATGTACGGCGCCGAGCAGCGGGCGGGCACGATCGACACGCTGCCCGTGCGCGAGGTCGTCGCGGTGCGCACGCTTACCGCGTTCCGGCGCCGCCACGGGATTCTGCCGGGGCCGGCCGGGAAGCTGCTCGATGAGTTGGTCGCGCTGACACGCGACGGGCGGTGATGGGTGGCCGCGCTCGGCCGTACTCGGCCTTGCGCGTTCTCGCCGTCGCTGCCGTTCCCGACGTTCCCACCGTTCGCGCCGCTTCCGCCATCCAAGCCCTCCGTGCCCGCCCCACCCGAGCGCCACCCGCCGCACCGCACCATCGAATGCCGTTTCCGCGCCTTGACTTTCGTTCGCCCGAATACGATCATTCGCTCACACGAAGAGCAAATGATCGAAATAACCGTATTCGACAGCGACGATCGCGGATGCTGCGGCGAGGCCGCCCGCGCTCCGATCGCGACAGGAGACACCGGATGACCGAATCGCCCTCCGCCCGCACGCCCGTGCTGCTGCACATCGGCGCAGGCTCGTTCCACCGCGCGCATCAGGCGTGGTATCTGCACCGCGTGAACGCGGCCGTGCCGGCCGATGAACGCTGGACGCTGACCGTCGGCAACATCCGCGACGACATGCGCGCGACGCTGGACGCGCTCGCCGCGCAGCACGGCGCATACACGCTCGAAACCGTCACGCCGCAGGGCGAGCGCGCGTACGAGACGATCCGCGCGATCACGCGCGTGCTGCCGTGGTCGGCCAATCTCGCCGCGCTGATCGATGCGGGCGCCGACCCGGCATGCCGGATCGTGTCGTTCACCGTCACCGAAGGCGGCTACTACCTCGACGAACACAACCGGCTCGACGTCGCGAACGCCGATCTCGCGGCCGACCTGCAAGGCGCACGCACGACGCTGTACGGCGCGCTCGCCGCGCTGCTCGCCAAACGCGTGAAACGCGGTGCGGGCCCGCTCACGCTGCAGAGCTGCGACAACCTGCGCAACAACGGCGCGCGCTTTCGCGCGGGCATGCGCGAATTCCTCGAACGCCGCGGCGACGGCGGCCTGCTCGCGTGGTTCGATACGCACGTCGCGACGCCGAGCGCGATGGTCGACCGCATCACGCCGCGCCCGACCGCCGACGTGCGCGAGCGCGTGCGCGCGGCCACCGGCGTCGACGACGCATGCCCGGTGATGGGCGAATCGTTCATCCAGTGGGTGATCGAGGACCGCTTCGCGGCCGGCCGGCCGCGCTGGGAGCTGGCCGGCGCGGAGCTGGTCGACGACGTGCATCCGTACGAGGAAGCGAAGATCCGCATCCTCAACGCAACGCACAGCTGCATCGCGTGGGCCGGCACGCTCGCGGGCTACACGTATATCCACGAAGGCACGCGCGACACGGCGATCCGCCGCTTCGCGCACGACTACGTGACGCAGGACGTGATGCCGTGCCTCACGCCGAGCCCGCTCGACCTCGCGCGCTACCGCGACGTCGTGCTCGAACGCTTCGGCAATCCGTACGTGCTCGACACGAACCAGCGCGTCGCGGCCGACGGCTTTTCGAAGATTCCCGGCTTCATCGCGCCGACGCTCGCCGAATCGTTCGCGCGCGGCGCGGCGCCGGTCGCGACCGCGGTGCTGCCTGCGCTGTTCCTGCGCTTTCTCGAACGCTGGGCGCGCGGGCTGCTGCCGTATGCGTACCAGGACGGCGTGATGGACGAAGGTGCGGCGCGGGCGATCGTCGACGCCGACGACCCGGCCGTCGCGCTGTGCGCGAGCCGCGCGCTGTGGGGCTCGCTCGCCGGCAACGCGGCGCTGTACGACGCGCTGCGCGCCGGACTCGCGCGCGTCGATGCATGGCTCGCGCAGCGCTGACGCGCGGAGCCGGCCACCAAGGCCGCGTCAGCGGGGCTTCCGTCGCGCGGCCGCGCATCCGGGCGAACCTGCGTTGGCATCCCCGCGTGCGTGCGGCTAAAGTAGCGGCTCCTCACTGACGGAACGGATCGCTCATGTATCTCGGCATCGACCTCGGCACCTCGGAAGTGAAGGTGCTGCTGCTGGCCGCGGACGGCACCGTGGTCGGCACCGCGGGCACGCCGTTCAGCGTGTCGCGGCCGCACCCGCGCTGGGCGGAACAGCATCCGGACGATTGGTGGCAAGGCACGCTCGCCGCGCTCGCGGCGCTGCGCGAACGGCACCGCGAAGCATTCGCGCAGGTGCGCGGGATCGGCCTGTCCGGCCAAATGCACGGCGCGGTGCTGCTCGGCCGCGACGATCGCGTGCTGCGCCCCGCAATCCTGTGGAACGACATGCGCAGCGCCGACGAATGCGCGCTACTCACCGAACGCGCACCCGATCTGCACACGCTGGCCGGCAACCTCGCGATGCCCGGCTTCACCGCGCCGAAGCTGCTGTGGGTCGCGAAGCACGAACCCGACGTGTTCGCCGCGACCGCGTGCGTGCTGATGCCGAAGGACTACCTGCGCTTCCGGCTCACCGGTGCGAAGGTGTCCGACCCGTCGGACGCGGCCGGCACGCTGTGGCTCGACGTCGCGCGGCGCGACTGGTCCGACGCGCTGCTCGCCGCATGCGGGATGACGCGCGATCAGATGCCGCGCATCGTCGAAGGCAATGCGCCGTCCGGCACGCTGCGCGCGGACGTCGCGCGCGGGCTCGGGCTGTCGGAAGCGGTGGTCGTCGCGGGCGGCGGCGGCGACAACGCGACGAGCGCGCTCGGCATCGGCGCGATCCACGCGGGCGACGGCTTCGTGTCGCTCGGTACGTCGGGGGTGCTGAGCGTCGTCGGCGACCGTTTCATGCCGAATCCCGCGTCGGCCGTCCATGCGTTCTGTCACGCGATTCCCGACCGCTGGCAACTGATGAGCGTCGTGCTGTCGGCCGCGAGCTGCCTGCGCTGGGTGTGCAAGCTCACCGGCACCGACGAGCCGGCGCTGCTCGCCGAGATCGAAGCGCTCGACGCGGACGCGCGCGCGAGCGCGCCGCTGTTCCTGCCATACCTGTCCGGCGAGCGCACGCCGCACAACGATCCGTATGCGCAGGGCGTGTTCTTCGGGATGACGCATGCGGCCGAGCGCGCGCATCTCGGCTATGCGGTGCTCGAAGGCGTGACGCTCGGCCTCGCGGACGGCCTCGACGCGCTGCACGCGGCCGGCGTCGAAACCGATCGTCTGTCGCTGATCGGCGGCGGCGCGCGCAGCGCGTTCTGGGCGCAGCTGATCGCCGATGCGCTGAACGTGCGCACGCGCCAGCACGGCGGCGGCGAAACCGGTGCGGCGCTCGGCGCCGCGCGCCTGGGCTGGCTCGCCGTGGGCGGCGATCCGCGCACCGTGCTGACCAAGCCGCCAGTGCGCGCCGAATACGCGCCCGACGCCGCCCGTCATGCGCAGTTGCGCGAGCGCCTCGACGCGTTCCGCTCGCTGTATCGCCACGTGCGCCCGCTTTACGAACCGTCTCGCACGCGGCTCGCATGACGGCCGCCGCGCGCGCCGAGACCGTCGGCCGCGCGTCCCGCATGCGTTACAGTGAATGCCGTTGCGCCGCCTGACGGCCGGCCCGCGAGGGCGGCCCCCAGATCCGAACCGAACCGCTATCGTGTCCAAGTCCTCCGAAAAACTCGATCTCGCCACGCGCGCCGCGTGGCTCTACTACGTCGCCGGCGACACGCAGAACGAAATCGCCGAGAAGCTGCAGGTGTCGCGCCCGGTCGCGCAGCGCCTCGTCGCGTTCGCGGTCGAGAAGAACCTGATCCGCGTGCGCGTCGATCACCAGCTCGCCGACTGCCTGGAGCTCGGCGCGCAGTTGTCGAAGCGCTACGGGCTCACGATGTGCGAAGTCGTGCCGGTCGATGCCGACGCGCCTGAAGCGATCGACCGCAAGCTCGCGGTCGCCGGCGCGCAGGTGATGGAGCGCTATCTGAACGAAACGCGGCCGATGGTGATCGCGATCAGCAGCGGCCGCACGCTGAAGGCGGCGGTCGCGCAGATCGCGCAGATCGAGCGGCCGCAGCACCGGCTCGTGTCGATGGTCGGCGCGATCGCGGCCGACGGGTCGTCGAACCGCTACGACGTCGCGCAGTACATTTCCGAAAAGACGGGCAGCAAGCACTTCCTGCTGCCCGCGCCGTTGTTCGCCGACAGCGAAGCCGAGCGCGCGCAGTGGTGCAACCACCGGCTGTACCGGATCGTCGACGCGCTGTCGGCGCAGGCCGACGTCGCGTTCGTCGGGATCGGCAACATCGGCCCGCACTGCCCGCTCTACGAGGACGGCTTCATCACCGAGCAGGAACGCGACGAGATGATCGCGCTCGGCGCGGTGGCCGAACTGCTCGGCGTGCCGATCGATGCGCGGGGCAAGCTGGTCGACGTGTCGACGAGCGCGCGCGTGACGAGCGTTGCGCTCGACACGCCGCCGAAGCGCCCGACGATCGCGTTCGCCGGCGGCCCGAAGAAACGCGACGCGGTGATCGCCGCGCTGCGCGGCGGCTGGGTGTCGGGGCTCGTCACCGACGAGACCTGTGCGCGGGCGGCGCTGGACGCGAAGGCGGGCTGACGCCGCCGGCCGATCACGCGGTCACGCGGCCACTTGCGACGCCGGAAACGCATGCCGGCGCGCACGCCACGCGCCCAGCCAGGCCGCCGCCAGCAGCGCGACGAGCGCCCACGGAATCGACGCGGCCCCGCTGACCCCGAGCAGCATCCCGCCCGCGATGCCGCCGCCCGCGATCGCGAGGTTCCACACCGTCACGAGCATCGACTGCGCGACATCGGCCGCGTCGCCGGCCGCGTTCGCGGTGGCCGTCTGAAACAGCGTCGGCGCGCCGCCGAACGCGAACCCCCACAGCACCACGCCGGCATAGACGATGGCGGCCCCGGAACCCGCGCCGAGCAGCGCTGCCGCGAGCGCGAACAGCGCGATGCTCGCGAGCGTCAGCCGCCGCTGCGGGGCGCCGATCCATGCGCCGGTCAACGCGATGCCGGCCAGCGACGCGACGCCGAACACGAACAGCACCGCGTCGACCCGCGCGCCCATCCGCACGCCAGCGAGGAACGGCGCGACGTACGTGTACAGCATGTTGTGCGCGAGCACGTACGCGAACATCACGACCAATACCGGCCGCACGCCGGGCAGCGACAGCACGGCGAGTACCGGCTTGCGCGCGCCGGCCGGCTGCCCCGGATAGTCGGGCATGCGCAGCCGGATCCAGCCGATCAGCGCGAGCACCGCGACCGTGATGCCCGCGAACGCAACGCGCCAGCCGAACATCGCGCCGAGCGCGGTGCCGGCCGGAATGCCGATCGACATCGCCGCCGGTATGCCGAGCATCGCGACCGCGATCGCACGGCCGCGCAACGACGGGGCGACCATTCGGCTCGCATAGCCGGCGAGCAGCGCCCACAACAGCCCGGCCGACATTCCGGCGACGAACCGCGCCGCCAGCGTCAGCGCGTAGTACGGCGACGCGGCAGTCAGCGCATTCGACACGACGAACCCGGCTAGCGCCGCGAGCAGCAGCCGGCGCCGGCGCATCGCGCGCGTCGCGGCGACGAGCGGAATCGCCGCGACGATCGAGCCGAGCGCGTAGACGGTCACCAGTTGGCCGATCAGCGCGTCGGTCACGCGCAAGTCGGCGCTCATCAGCGGCAGCAGGCCGGCCGGCAGTGCTTCGGTGAGAACCGTGATGAAGCCGGCGGTGGCCAGCGCGAGCAGATTCGCGACGGGCAGGCGCACGCGGGCCTCCGTGCACGGGGCCGTCGCACCATCGGCAACGCGGTCGGAGGCGGATACGCATTCGCTCATCACGCCCCCCTCTTGTCGACGCCGTACACCGCATCGCGCACGTCGGTGACGATCCGTCCGTGCATCCCTTCGTACAGCGTATTGGTCAATGCAACCACCGTCAGCCCGGCCGCCCGGTCGACGAACCACGCGTGCCCGTACGCGCCGCCCCAGCGCCACGTGCCGACCGACTCCGGCGACTGCGCGGCCGCCGGATCATGCAGCACGGAAAAGCCGAGCCCGAAGCCGAACCCCGGCGCGTCCGGCAAGTCGCGCGCGCCGGGCTGCACGCGCGACATCTCGTCGATCCAGCTCCGTGCCAGCCAATCGTCGCGCCCGGTGCGTAACGTATCGAGCAGCGTCATGCAGTCGCGCGCGGTACCGATCATCCCCGCGCCGCCCGACGGCCATGCGGACGCGTCGAGCGCGCGCGCCGGCGCGAAGCGGATGCCGACCGTGCCGTCGTACACCGGTACGAGATCGTCGTCGGCCATCCGGCGCGGCACGCCCGACGTACTGACGTAAGGCGTCGCCAGCCGCGCGGCGTCGTGCGTGAAAAATGCCGTGTCGGTCATCCCGAGCGGCGTCGTCACGAGCGCCGCCACGGCCTCGGCGAGCGGCCGGCCGTCGACCGCCTCGATCAGCGCGCCGACCACGTCGGTCGCGAGCGAGTAGTCCCACGACGTGCCGGGCGCGAACCGCAGCGGCACGCTGCCGATGCGCCGGACGTTCTCCGCGAGCGATGGTCCCGCGCCGTCCATTCCGTCGGACACGCCCGCGCGCGCATACGGCCCGTCGTCATCGGCTTCGAGGAAGCGGTAGCCGAGCCCGGCCGTGTGCGACAGCAGATGACGCAGCGTGATGTCGGCAGGCGTGCCGTCCGCGAGCGTCGGTGTGAAAGCCGGCAACCAGCGCGCGACGGGCTCGTCGAGTCCGATCTTCGCTGCGGCGACCAGCCGCATCGCAGCGGCCGTCACGATCGGCTTGGATACCGAAGCAAGCCGGAACAGCGCGTCCTCGCGCATCGGCGCGCCGGCTTCGCGATCGGCGAGCCCGGCCGCGCGCGCATAACGCAATTCGCCGTCGCGTGCGACCAGCACGACTGCGCCGACCACGCGTGCGTCGGCCAGCGCACGATCGAGCACGGCATCGAGCCGGGCGCGCAGTGCAACGTCCGGTTCGGCGCGGCGGGCGGTGACAGGCAGTGACGACATGGCGTGACCTCGAATAGTGAAGGAACGCCCATCGTAGGAAGCCGGCGCGAGAAGAAAAACCGGGTTAGAGTTCCGGACAATCCGGACATCGGTGTCCGCAATCGGGAACCTGCATGGAAAATCTTGGCGGCTTCGTCGTGTTCGTCCAGGTCGCGGAAACGCGCAGCTTCGTCGCGGCAGGCCGGGCGCTCGGACTGTCGGCGTCGGCGATCGGCAAGCGCATCGCACGCCTCGAGGCACGGCTGAACGTGCGGCTCTTTCACCGCAGCACGCGCAGCATCACGCTGACGGCCGAAGGTGCGCGATTCCTCGAACGATGCCGGCGCGTGATCGCCGAAATCGACGCGGCCGAGCGGGAATTGACGCAGAGCGTCGAGGCGCCGCGCGGGCGGCTGCGCGTGAGCCTGCCGACGATCGGCACGCTGCTGCTGCCGGTGCTCGCCGATTTCATGACCGCGTATCCGGACATCGAGCTCGACATCGACTTCAGCGACCGGCTCGTCGACGTGGTCGACGAAGGCTTCGACGTGGTGCTGCGCACCGGCCACCCGACCGATTCGCGGCTGTCGTCGCGGCTGCTCGGCCACTTCCGCCAGCACCTGGTCGCGTCGCCCGACTATCTCGAACGGCGCGGCACGCCGCGCACGCCGGCCGATCTCGCGCAGCACCGCTGCCTGCATTACCGGTTCCCGAGCAGCGGCAAGCTCGAGGTCTGGCCGCTGCGCGCGCCGCGCACCGGCACGCTGCCGGCGTTGCCCGTGTCGATGGTCAGCAACAACGCGGAGACGCGCCTTTGCTTCGCGCTGCGCGGGCTCGGCATCGCGTGCCTGCCCGAGTTCTTCGTGCGCGACGCGCTGGACGACGGCCGGCTGCGCGCGGTGCTCGACGACCACGTCGCAAGCCGCACGCCGTTCTACGTGCTATGGCCGTCGGGCCGCCATCCGATGCCCAAGCTGCGCGCGTTCGTCGACCACATGGCCGAGCACCTGCCGTTGTAACCGGCGAGCGGCCTTCACGCCGCCTTCGCGTGCGCGCTCAACCGCCGGAACGCCTGCCCCGCTTCGTCGAACAGGTGGCAATGCTCGGGCTGCGCGTGCACGTGCAGCGCCTCGCCGGTGCGGTACGTGTCGAGCGGCGGAATTCGCGCGATCAGCCCGTCCGGCGCGACCGCCGACTCCCCGTACAGGTACGCGGCATCGCCGAGCGACTCGACCGCCATCGTCCGCGCGGCGACCCCGTCGGCCGCCGCGCCCACCAGCAGATGTTCGGGCCGCACACCGACGGTCACGGCCGCGCCGCGCTGCAGGCCAGCCGCCTCGACCGCGACGCGCTGCGTCTCGCCGCTGTCGAAGCGCACCAGCACGCCGGCCGCGTCGGCCGATTCGACCGTGCCCGTCAGGAAGTTCATCTTCGGCGACCCGATGAAGCCCGCGACGAACTGGTTCGCCGGCGCGTGATACAGCTCGTTCGGCGTGCCGACCTGCTGCACCGCGCCGCCCGACAGCACGACGATCTTGTCGGCGAGCGTCATCGCCTCGACCTGGTCGTGCGTCACGTAGATCATCGTCGTCTTCAGCTCGTCGTGCAGCCGCGCGAATTCCAGCCGCATCTTCACGCGCAGCGCGGCGTCGAGGTTCGACAACGGTTCGTCGAACAGGAACACCTTCGGCTTGCGCGTGATCGCGCGGCCGATCGCGACGCGCTGCCGCTGCCCGCCCGACAGCTGCTTCGGCTTGCGGTCGAGCAGATGATCGATGTGCAGGATCTTCGCGGCCTGCTTCACCGCCTGATCGATTTCGGGCTTCTTCGCGCCCGCGAGCTTCAGCCCGAACGCCATGTTGTCGTACAGCGTCATGTGCGGATACAACGCATACGACTGGAACACCATCGCGATGCCGCGCTTCGCGCTCGGCACGTCGTTGACCTTCGCGCCGTCGATCAGCAGATCGCCGCTCGAGATGTCCTCGAGCCCGGCGATCATCCGCATCAGCGTGGATTTGCCGCAGCCGCTCGGGCCGACGAACACGACGAATTCGCCGTCGGCGATGTCGAGGTTCACGTTGCGCAGCACTTCGGTGTCGTCGTAGCGCTTCGCGATATTGCGCAGGAGCACGCTTGCCATGATCTGTCTCCGTTCGTTCGTGATGCTTGATGTGTGATGCGCCGCGGCGGCGCGGCGCGATCGTTCGTCGCCGCTAGCCCGGCAGCACGGCGCCCGTCGCCTGCCAGCGCGCGACGTAGCCGGGCAGCTCGTGCATGTCGTCGAAGACGTGACGCGCGCCGATTCCGCGCAGCGCGTCGATCTGCGCGGCCGACGCATGCCCGCCGCCGACGAAGCCGAGCACGGTCATGCCGGCCGCGGCGGCCGCGGTAATGCCCGTCACGCTGTCCTCGACGACGAGGCACTGCGCGGGCACCGCGCCGAGCGCGCGGGCGGCCGCCAGATACACGTCGGGCGCGGGCTTCGGCCGCGCGACGGCGTCCGCGCAGAACAGCCGGTCGCCGAAGAAGCGCGCGAGGCCGGTGCGCGCGAGCGCCGCTTCGACGTACGCGCGGTAGCTGTTGCTCGCGCACGCGGTCGTCATGTCGATCGCCGCGAGCGCCGCATCGATGCCGTCGACCATCGGCGCGTTGACGGCCGCGGCCTCGACCGCGCGACGGATCGCGTCGACGTCGTCGGCCGACAGCGTGCGGCCGACGGCTTCGCTCGCGCCGGCCAGCACGCGCTCGATGCGCAGTCCGAGCAGCGGCATCACCGCCGGCCGCGCATCGACGCCCGGCCAGCGCGCATCGAGTTCGCGCACGATCACGTCGGCGGCGACGGCCTCGCTGTCGATCAGCACGCCGTCGCAATCGCAGATCAGCACGTTGACGCCATGACCCGTCGCGCCTTTGCCGGCCGCGCTCATTTGACCGCCCCGAACGTGAGTCCGCGCACCAGCTGCTTCTGCGACAGCCAGCCGACGATCAGGATCGGCGCGACCGCGAGCAGCGACGCCGCGGACAGCTTCGCCCAGAACAACCCTTCGGGGCTCGAGTACGACGCGATGAACACGGTGAGCGGCGCCGCGTTGGAGCTCGACAGGTTGATGCTCCAGAACGCCTCGTTCCACGACAGGATCACGAGCAGCAGCGCGGTCGACGCGAGCCCCGGCAGCGCCATCGGCATCAGCAGGTAGACGATCTCCTGCCACGTCGACGCGCCGTCGATGCGCCCGGCTTCGAGGATGTCCTTCGGAATCTCGTTGAAGTACGTGAAGGTCATCCACACCGCGATCGGCAGATTGATCAGCGTGTACACGATCACGAGGCCCGACACGGTGTCGAGCAGCCCCGCGTTCTTCCACAGCAGGTAGATCGGCACGAGCACGCCGACCGACGGCATCATCTTCGTCGACAGCATCCACAGCAGCACCTTCTGCGTGCGGTGATTCGGGAAGAACGCCATCGCGTACGCGGCCGGCACCGCGAGCAGCAGCGAGATCGCCGTGACGCCCGCCGAGATCAGCACCGAGTTCCACGCGAACGAGAAGTAGTTGCTGCGCGCGAACACCTCGCGGAAGCTGTCGAGCGTCGGCATGAAGAACAGCGTCGACGCATACGCCTGCTGCTCGGTCTTGAACGCGGTGATCGCCATCCAGAAGATCGGGAAGAACAGCAGCAGCGCGATCAGCCACGCGAGCGCGCCGGGCAGCGCGCGCCGCACGAGCTCGAACGGAGCCGGCGCGCGACGGCCTTCGATAGTCAGGTCGCTCATTTTTCGTACTCTCCCTTCAGGTTGCGCGCGAGCATCCGCACCAGGAAGAACGACACGACGTTCGCGACCACGACGGCGATGATCCCGCCCGCGGATGCGAGGCCGACGTCGAACTGCTGCAGGCCGAGCGCGTAGATCAGATACGACAGGTTGGTCGTCGCGTCGCCCGGGCCGCCGCCCGTCGTCGTGTAGATTTCCGCGAAGATCGACAGCAGGAAAATCGTCTCCATCATCACGACCACGGCGATCGCGCGCTTCATATGCGGCAGCGTGATGTAGAAGAACATCGCGATCGGGCCCGCGCCGTCGATGCGCGCGGCTTCCTTCTGCTCCTGGTCGAGCGACTGGATCGCGGTGAACAGGATCAGGAACGCGAACGGCAGCCACTGCCACGCGACGATCATGATCACCGCGGTGAGCGGGTAATCGGCGAACCAGTCGACGGGCGTCATCCCGAGCGCGCGCATCGCGTTCGCGACGAGGCCGTACACCGGATGCAGGATCATGTTCTTCCAGATCAGCGCGGCGACCGTCGGCATCACGAAGAACGGCGCGATCGCCAGCAGCCGCGCGATGCCCTGCCCGTAGAACGTACGGTCGAACAGCACGGCCATCAGCACGCCGCCGATCACCGTGATCGCGAGCACCGCGCCGATCAGCACGAGCGTGTGCCAGATCGCGGGCAGGAACGACGGATCGGTCGCGAGGAAGCGGTAGTTGTCGAGCCCGGCGAAACCCTTCACGTCCGGGTTCAGCAGGTTGTAGCGCGACAGCGAATACCAGATCGTCATCGCGAGCGGGATCGACATCCACAGCAGCAGCACCGCGACGGACGGAGACACGAGCCAGCTCGCGCCGCGCGCGCGGCGGGGCGCGCCCGGCGGCGGCGACGCGTCGCCGACCGACGGCGCGTGGCTCAGGGGAAGACGTAAATGACGCATGATCGGAGTCCCTCCGGTTGAGGCGCGGGCACGAACGGCCCGCCCGCGTTTGCTGCTTCGGCGACGTGCACCGCGCGCGGCAGCGCACGGTGCGAGCCGCATTACTTGCCGCATTACTTCTTGTAGCCGGCCTGCCGCACTGCGCGGTCGGCGGCGGCCTGGCCCGCGGCGAGCGCCTGGTCGACCGACATCTGGCCGGCCACCGCACCCGCGATCGCCTGCCCGACCACCGTGCCGAACGACTGGAACTCAGGAATCCCGACGTACTGCACGCCCGTGTACGGCACCTTCTTCAGCGACGGATCGTTCGGATCGGCCGTCTCGATCGCCTTCAGCACGAAGTCCGAGAACGGCGCGGCGGCCTTGTACTCGGCGCGCTGATACGTGGACGCACGCGTGCCCGGCGGCACCGACGCCCAGCCCTCGTCCTTGCCGACCATCTCGATGTACTGCTTCGACGTCGCCCACGCGATGAACTTGCGTGCGGCGTCCTGCTGCTTCGACGTCTTCGGCACGGCGAGCGCCCATGCCCACAGCCAGTGCGAGCCCTTCGGCGTGGCGGCGACCGGCGCGGCCGCGAAACCGATCTTGTCGGCGACCTGCGACTGCTGCTTGTTGTACAGCATCCCGGCGGCGACCGTCGCGTCGATCCACATCGCGCACTTGCCCGATGCGGTGAGCGTCAGGTTCTCGTTGAAACCGTTCGAGCTCGCACCCGGCGGGCCGTTCTTCTTCAGCAGGTTGACGTAGAAATTGATCGCCTTCTTCCATTCGGGCGACGTGAGCTGCGCGTTCCAGTTCTCGTCGAACCAGCGGCCGCCGAACGTGTTCACGACCGTCGACACGTACGCCATGTTCTCGCCCCAACCGGCCTTGCCGCGCAGGCAGATCCCGTAGGTGCCCTTCGACTTGTCGGTGAGCTTGTCCGCGAACTCGGCGATCTGGTCGTAGGTCGGCTGGTCGGGCATCTTCAGCCCCTTCGCCGCGAACAGGTCCTTGCGGTAGAACGTCATCGAGCTTTCGACGTAGAACGGTAGCGCATACAGCTGGCCGTTGTACGACAGGCTGTCGCGCGCGGTCTTCACGATGTCGTTCAGGTCGTAGTCGGCGGGCAGGCCCGTCATCGGCGCGAGCCAGCCGCGCTTGCCCCACTGCGGCGTCTCGTAGGTGCCGATCGCCATCACGTCGAACTGGCCGCTGCCGGTCGTGATGTCGGTGGTCGCGCGCTGGCGCAGCACGTTCTCCTCGAGGATCACCCAGTTCAGCTTGATGTCCGGGTTCGCCTTCTCGAACGCCGGCGACAGCTTCTTCAACTCGATCATGTCCGGGTTGTTCAGCGTCGCGATCGTCAGCGTGCCGGCGGACGCCGCGCACGCGGCCGTCGCGAGCGCGGCTCCGGCGAAGCAGCGTACGGCGGCATCGAGCATCTTTCGTTGCATGGCATGTCTCCTGTGATTGTTCGAACTGTCGTCGGTGTTGCGTCGTGCGTACTGCGTATTGCGTGTGTCGTGTTGCTGCGTTTCCTTCGCGGCCGGTCATCCCGGCCGCTGCATCCCGCACGCGCGCGCATAGTGCGCGATCACGTCGCGTATCCGGTGGCGCACCCATGCGCGCGGCTCCTTCGCAAGGCCGCCCGCGCGGCACGCCGCGTACACGTCCGGCAGCCACTGCGCGACGAGCGTTTCCGGCACCGGCTGTCGCGCGAGGTTGTCGAACAGCTGCTCGACCGCCGCCGCGACGGCCGGGTGCAGCCAGTAGTAGCGGATCCGGTCGCTGTAGCCGAACTGGCGCGCGAGCCGCTGCTCGGTCTCGTCGCCGCGGTAGTACGGCGCCCAGTGTTCGGGCTGGGCGCGCATCGCGGCGTCGACGACGTCGCGCAGGCGCGAACGCTGCGCGACCTCGCCGATCAGCGCATCCTCGATGAAGGTGAGCGCGAACAGCGCCTCACGCAGCGCGAAGGTCAGCGCGGGGCCGACCTTCAGCACCGCGAAATGATCGCGCACGAGCGCGGCGAGCGCGGCTTCGGTCTGGTAGTCGGTCGAATGCGCTTCGAATACGAGGCGCGGCGTGCGCAGGATGCTCGCGCCGAGCGATGCGGCCTTCGCGCTGTCGTAGTCGAGCACGTGGCGATCGTCGAAATCGACGCCCGGCTGCGCGACGACCGCGACCACGCGCGTCCATGCGTCGTCGAGCCCCGCCGCCGCGAACGCGCCGCGGTGCGCGTCGAGCGTCGCGGCAATGCTGTCGCTGCGCGTGACCGCGATCCGCGCGATCGCGGCGCCGTCCGCATCGCCGTCGCCGGCCACTTCGCCGCCCGGCGTCGGCACCTCGGTGCCGATCACGTAGACGGGCGCGACGCCGGCGCGCAATGCCGCGTCTTCCGCGGCGCGGCACAGCTCGGCCGCACGCGCGGCAATCGTGCGATCGTCGAGCCGCGCCGGATCGTCCGCGCACGCCATGCTCGCGTCGAGATGGATCTTCTCGAACCCGGCTTCGACATACGCCGCGACCATCGCAGCCGCTTCGCGCATCGCATCGGCCGCGCGGCGGTGCCGCCACGGGTTCGGGCCGAGATGATCGCCGCCGAGCACGAGCGCCGACGGCGCGAGCCCGCAGCGCTGCGCGATCGCATCGACGTCGCGACGGAAGTCGGCGGGCGTCATGCCCGTGTAGCCGCCGAGATGGTTCACCTGGTTGCAGGTCGCCTCGATCAGGAGCGGCGAGCCGTCGGCGCGCGCGGCCTCGCATGCGGCCTCGAGCACGAGCCGGTGCGCGCTGCAGATCGAATAGATGCCGCGCTGCGCATCCGCGCGGTTCGCATCGAAGATCATCCGCAGCACGGTCTGCGCGTGCGCGGTGCGCGGGCGCTCGGCGATGGTCGTCAGGCCGGGCATGCGACACCTCGTTCGGTCAGGAAGCGGTCGATCTCGGCCGCACTGCTGTTGCCCTCCATCGGGCCGCGCCGCGTGACCGCGATCGCGCCGGCCGCGTTCGCGCGGCGCAGCGCGACGTCGATCGGCCGGCCCGCGACGAGGCTCGCGACCAGCGTGCCGCCGAAGCAGTCGCCGGCGCCGGTCGGATCGACTTCGTCGACGGAATAAGCCTGCACGTCGATGCGGCTCGCCCGATCGAACGCGACACTGCCGGCCGCGCCGCGCTTGAGCACGATGCGCTCGAGCAGCGGGTGCGTCGCGAGCAGGCCCGCGATCGCGCGTTCGGCCGGCTGCGGCCCGCAGAAGAACGGCAGGTCGGCCTCGCTCGGCAGGAACAGGTGGCACGCGGCGAGCATCGCGTCGAGCGCCGCGCGCATCGGCCGGAAGCTCAGCATCTCGGGCCGCACGTTCGGGTCGAACGACACTTTCGCGCCGGCGCGCGCCGCCTCGATCACGCCGCGCTGCACGGCCGCGATCGCCGATTCGCTCGTCAGCGACGAGCCCATCACGTGGAAGTAGCGGCAGCCGTCGAACATCGCGGTGTCGACGTCGGATGCGTCCACGCACGCTGCCGCGCTGGTGGACAGGCTGAACACGAAGCTGCGCGAGCCGTCGTCACGATACGCGACGAACGCGGTGCCGGTCGGGCGCGCGACGCGGCGAATGCGCGCGACGTCGACGCCGTCGCGTTCGAGTCGTGCGACGATCGCGTCGCCGAACGCATCGCGGCCGACGCAGCCCGCGTACGCGACGCGCGCGCCGAGCCGCGCGGCCTGGTCGGCGAAGATCGCCGGCGCGCCGCTGGGGAACGGGCCCGCGAACAGGCCCGGCGCATCGAAGCCCTGACCGCGCTCCGCAGCGACGAATTCGGCCAGCAGTTCGCCGGCAACCACGATCTCGGCCATCAGGCGTGCCCTCGTGCGGCGGCGGCCGCGTGCAGCGGATCCACCCGGATTGCGCGTGCGAGCGGCGGCATTTCAGCTCATCCAGTTGCCGCCGTCGACGTTCAGCGTCTGGGCGGTGATGTAGTCGGCGTCGGCCGACGCCAGGAACAGCGCGGCGCCCGTGAGGTCGCCCGGCACGCCCATGCGGCCGAGCGGCACGGCTTCGCCGACGAGCCGCTTCTTCTCGCCGAGCGGCCGGTTCTCGTAGCGGGCGAAGAGCGCATCGACCTGCTCCCACATCGGCGTGTCGACCACGCCCGGCGCGATGCCGTTCACGTTGATCCGGTGCGGCGCGAGCGCGAGCGCGGCCGACTGCGTGTAGCTGATCACCGCGGCCTTGGTCGCGCAGTAGTGCGAAACGAGCGCCTCGCCGCGCCGCCCCGCCTGCGATGACATGTTGATGATCTTGCCGCCGCGGCCCTGCTCGACCATCCGCTGCGCAACAGCTTGCATCAGGAAGAACAGCCCTTTCACGTTGACCGCGAACAGCCGGTCGAACACGTCCCAGGATTCGTCGAGGATCGGGCGCATGTCGAACAGCGCCGCGTTGTTGAACAGGATGTCGACGCCGCCGAAACGCTCGACGGCGGTCGCGACGATGCGCGCGATGTCGTCACGGCGCGTGACGTCGGCGGTGACGGCCACCGCGCGGCCTGGGTTCGCCTCGATCAGCCGAGCGAGCGAGCCGCTCGCGGGCTTCAGGTCCACCAGCACGCAACGCGCGCCCTCGTCCAGATAGCGTTGCGCGACCGCTTCGCCGATGCCGCTTGCCGCGCCCGTCAGGATCGCGACCTTGTCTGCCAGTCTCACTGGTTGTCTCCGGTTCGTTCTGCTGCACGAAGGTCGCGAGGTGAGCGAACGCTCGCTGACCGATCAATTGCTCTGTTGTCGATCGAATGATCG
Organism: Burkholderia latens; assembly: GCF_902499045.1. GTDB lineage: Bacteria > Pseudomonadota > Gammaproteobacteria > Burkholderiales > Burkholderiaceae > Burkholderia > Burkholderia latens. The sequence continues at coordinate 72,345 of NZ_CABVPL010000009.1, forward strand.
GATACGCGATTGACGCTGTCAAGGCGACACGCGCGCTTTCGATGATGCGCTGCGGCACGACGGCATTGGCTGCGGGCTCGGGCGCCGCACGCGGCAAGGCGCCGCGCGCTGGGTGCGGCGCGGCTGAAATTCCGAAGAAGGGGGACGGAGCGTGCGGGCGGAGCGGATTGGCGCTGCATGGCGGCAAGATACGTTATATCATCGCGATATTTCGTTTCATTGCCTGCCTCCCGCCATGGCCACCTCATCGCCCATTGACGCCCGGTTGTCCCGGGCCGACGCATTCGCCGCCGAGCACGGGCTCGCGTGGACGCCACTGCGCCGCCAGGTCTACGAACGCGTGCTGGCCGCGCAGCGCCCGATCGGCGCGTACGACCTGCTCGCCGAGCTCGAGCCGCAGCGCGGCCGCGTGCCGCCGACGACCGTCTATCGCGCGCTGGATTTCCTCGTCGAGCACGGCTTCATCCACCGGATCGAATCGAAGAACGCATTCTTCGCGTGCTGCGAGATCGGCGTGCCGCACGAAGGCCAGTTCCTGATCTGCGATTCGTGCGGCGAGACCGTCGAGATCCCGGGCAGCGATCTCGCGAAGCAGTTGTCCGCGAGCGAGCCCGCGCACGGGTTCGAGGTCCATCACCAGGTCGTCGAGCTGAACGGCCTGTGCGGGCACTGCAAGGGCAAGCCCGCGCAACGCTGACGCCGCACATGTGCGGCGCACCGCGCCGCCCTTTCCAACGAGGAGTTTCATGTCCATTGCTCTGAAGCGCGCGCCGCGGCGCGCCCTCCCGCTTGCCCGCCTGCTCGCCGCCGCAACCACCGCGGCGGCCGTACTGTCGTTCGCCGCACCCGGTATCGCGCAGGCCGCGACCGTCAACGTCGTCGCGGCCGAGAATTTCTATGGCGACGTCGCGTCGCAGATCGGCGGCAGCCATGTCGCGGTGACGAGCATCCTGAGCAATCCCGACCAGGATCCGCATCTGTTCGAAGCGAGCCCGAAGACCGCGCGTGCGTTGCAGCACGCGCAGGTCGTGATCTACAACGGCGCGAACTACGATCCGTGGATGGGCAAGCTGCTGTCCGCGTCGAAGCAGGCCAAGCGCGCGACGATCGTCGTCGCGGATCTGGTGGGCAGGAAGGCCGGCGACAACCCGCACCTGTGGTACGACCCGGCGGCGATGCCGGCCGCCGCGCGCGCGATCGCGGCCGAGCTGGGACGTGCGGACCCGGCGAACAAGGCCGACTACGACGCGAACCTGCAGAAGTTCATCGCGTCGCTGAAGCCCGTCGACGACAAGATCGCCGCGCTGCGCGCGCAGTACAAGGGCGTGCCGGTGACGGCGACCGAGCCGGTGTTCGGCTACATGTCGGATGCGATCGGCCTCGACATGCGCAACCAGCGCTTCCAGCTCGCGACGATGAACGATACCGAGGCGAGCGCGCAGGACGTCGCCGCGTTCGAGAACGATCTGCGCAAGAAGCAGGTGCGCGTGCTCATCTACAACAGCCAGGCCGAAGAACCGATGACCAAACGCATGCTGAAGATCGCGCGCGACGGCGGCGTGCCGAGCGTGAGCGTCACCGAGACGCAGCCGGCCGGCAAGACCTTCCAGCAATGGATGGCCGGCCAGCTCGACGCGCTCGCGGCCGCGCTGGCCGCCAGCAAGAAATGACCGACATCACGACATGACCGCCACTCCCCACGCACTCGCGCTCGATCGCGTCACGCTCGAACTGGGCGGCCGCACGATCCTGCGCGACGTGAGCTTCTCGATCGAACCCGGCGAATTCGTCGGCGTGCTCGGGCCGAACGGCGCGGGCAAAACGACGTTGATGCGCGCGGTGCTCGGCCTCGTGCCCGTCACGGGCGGCGCGCTGTCGGTCGGCGGCGTGCCGGTCGAGCGCGGCAACGCGTCGATCGGCTACATGCCGCAGATCAGGAGCGGCCTCGCGAATCGCCGGATGCGCGGCTACGACTTCGTCGCGATGGCCGCTGACGGCCACCGCTGGGGGCTGCCGCACACGAACGCCGCGACGCGGCGCGACGTCGATCGCGTGCTCGAGCTCGTCGGCGGCACGACGCTCGCGCGCCGGCCGCTGTCGGAACTGTCGGGCGGCGAACGGCAGCGGCTGCTGCTCGCGCAGTGCCTGCTCGGCCGCCCGAAGCTGCTGCTGCTCGACGAGCCGCTGATCAGCCTCGACCCGAATCACCAGCGCGGCGTCGTCGAACTCGTGCGCAACGTGCAGCGCGAGCTCGGCATCACCGTGCTGTTCTCCGCGCACGAACTGAATCCGCTGCTGAACGCGCTCGATCGCGTGCTGTATCTCGGCAACGGCGTCGCGGCGCTCGGCACCGTGGACGAGGTGATCACGAAGCCGGTGCTGTCGCGGCTTTACGGGTCGCCGATCGACGTGATGCGCGTGAACGGCAAGATCTTCGTGATGTCCGGCGACGTCGAGATCGAGAAGCACGACCACGAACACGAGGACGACGACGGCCACGCGCACGGCAGCGGCGGCCACGGCCATCACCACCACGGACACGCTCATCCCGGGCATTCGCACGATGTTTGAATACGATTTCATGATCAACGCGTTCGCCGCGTCGGGGATCGTCGCGGTGCTCGCGGGCATCGTCGGCTACTTCCTGGTGCTGCGCGGACAGACCTTCGCCGGCCATGCGCTGTCGCACGTCGGCTTCACCGGCGCGACCGGCGCGGTGCTGCTCGGCATCTCGCCGATCTGGGGAATGGTCGGCTTCACGCTCGCGGCCGGCATCGGGATGGGTGCGCTCGGCGAACGGCTCGCGGGCCGCGACGTCGCGATCGGCGTGATCCTGTCGGGCGCGCTCGGCTTCGGCCTGTTGTTCCTGCACTTCTACACGTCGTTCGCGACGCAGGTCACCGCGCTGCTGTTCGGCAACGTGCTTGCCGTGAGCCACGACACGCTCGCGGTGCTGGCCGGCATCGGCGCGGTGAGTCTCGTCGCGCTCGCGCTGATCGCGCGGCCGCTGCTGTTCGCGTCGCTGCAGCCGGAACTGGCCGAAGCGAAAGGCGTGTCGCTGCGCACGGTGTCGATGCTGTTCCTCGCGGTGTGCGCGCTCGCGGTGGCCGCGGCCACGCAGATCGTCGGCGTGCTGCTCGTGTTCACGCTGCTCGTCGGGCCGGCGGCAGCCGCGCAGAATGTGTCGACGCGGTTGTCGACCGGCGTGCTGCTTGCCGCGCTGTTCGCGCTGTTCGAAGCGTGGGTCGGGATTGCGCTCGCGTATCACACCGACTGGCCGACGAGCTTCTGGATTACGGCGTTGTCGGCAATGGTGTATGGGGCGAGCTTGTTGCGCAGGCCTGGGTGACGCGGCAAGCCTGTCGCCGAAGTCACAGGCTCGCTTTCCATGCGCATGCGCCCGTTGCCGCGAGAATCAGGAGACTGACCCAAGGTTTACGGCCGGCGGCCCTGGATCTCGCGAGCAACACGACTTGAGTGACGGCAACGACGATCAGGAACACATATGCGGCAAGCCCCCGGTCGCCCGCTTCGTCGTGGATTGCACCCATTGCGACCGATGGATCAATTTCATGCATCCACGCGTACTGGTTCCCGGTGATCGCGAGGACAACAAGCAAGCCGATGACACACACGGCATGAATGGCGAAATGGATTAGACGAGTCATGTCGGTCCCGTAAGCATTAGTGCATGAGCCGAACGAAACGTTGCCAGTGCTTAACGATAAAATCACCATAGCTGGTATTTTGTCTGATCTGCTCAAGAGATAATCCGCTTCCTCGATTGTAGCGAGCCCCGATGATTCGAAGCTGATCGACTGAAAATGGAAATTCGAATCCGTCACGTTCCGCCAATTGCCGGAGATGACGTGCAACTAGATCGATATTGAAGATATCGCGCTGAAGGCGATCGGACAGACCTCTGAATTGCGAGGCGGACACTTTTAACGGATCCATTCCGAGTGTTTGTGCCGCCGTGCGAAGCTGCATGCTGACGGGGCCAAATGACGTCATCGCAGGATGACGCGTGAGTGTCAGATGCTTGTCGACGAATGGTGGACCGCTCCAGTCGAACGCGCGCACCTCGAATGCAACGCGATCGATGAATTCCGGGTCTCCGCCAACCTCGATCCAGCACACGCCTGCATGCTCGACGCGCGCACGACACTGATCCTCATTGAACGCCACATCCAGTGTCCAATGCATGCCGTTTTCGATGGCCCCATGCGAGCGCACGGCGTGGGCAATCCGTGCCGCGTCCGGTGGCACGCTCGAGACGTAATAGCGACGCTGCGTGGCAACGGCGTCACCGATTTCCCGTGTGGATTCGACCATCGCTATGGCCCGCAGTCCCGGCCAAAGCTCGGGCTCGGGTTGCCAGTTCGTCAGGGCGCTGCTGGCGATGCAGCGGCGCGTCTCGATACGGCCATGTCCCTTTTCTACTTCCCGATATTCGCTGGTGCAATCGGCGTAAGCGCCCGGAACGCGCTCAATCGCATCCAGCGCGGCCCGAATCCGCGTCAGCGGCGTCGACTGTTTTTCCTTGACCGACAGCACGTAGTCGGCGCCAGCCTTGACGATTTTCTGCGCAATGCCGCGCTGGCATCCCATCGCGTCGAGCGTCACGATCGCGCCCTGCAGTAGCAGCGCCTCGAGCAGCTCAGGAATCGCCGTGATCTCGTTGCTCTTTTCCGACGTGCGAACCTGACCGAGTACGAGGCCCAATCCGCTGCTGTATGCCGACACCAGATGAATCGCCCGTTCGCCACGGCGGTAGGAGCGGCGTACCGTCTTGCCGTCGATGGCCACCACCTGCCCGGCCAGCGCCGGGCACGCGTGGCTCATCCAGTGCAAGAAGCACGCTTCGAACTGCTTCGGGTTGAGCGCCGAAAACACCCGGCCAAACGTGTCGTGCGACGGCACGCCGTTCTTCAATGGCGTATGGCGTCGCAACCATTCCGACTTCGCCTGCGCCCACAATTCGATTCCCAGCCAACTGTCCGCACCCGCCAGAATCGCGCACAGCGCCACGACCAGCCTCTCGTTCAGGTCATGCACTGGCGCACGGCTACGCGGATCCTTCAGTTCACCAAACGCCTTCTCGATACTCAAAATGCCCGCCATCTCCAGATTTACCCAAAGCCCCAGTAAACCTCGACCCCATCTCAAAACAAACCGTTTGACTAAGTCGTTGATTGTTAACGGCCCTTCATGCGAAAGCGCTGTGCACTTTTCGCGCGTCCGGTATTTTTCGTACCGGTCAAATTGTGCGTACCTCGTTGACCATGGCAGCATTCTCGGCCCTCAACGAAGCTGAGCGATGCCTGCCATGCTCGAATGCACATTCGCACTGAACGATCGGAACATGAGTGCGCTGCAATGCGGCGCCCTGTCGTTTCCAGCCTTGTCCGGCAGCGCGCGTCACCGCAATCGCCGCTCGTCGTCATGCCTCGCTGGTGAAGGCGCCATTCCGCCGGGCCGGTACTACATTGTCGATCGACCAACCGGCGGCATGCTCGGTCCGCTGCGAGAGTTCTTCCGCGACAAACGGGACTGGTTTGCGCTCTATGCCGCTGACAGCAACATTGACGATTACGTACTTTGCGACGACGTCAGACGCGGCAATTTCCGGCTTCACCCCGAAGGCGTGCGGGGAATCAGCAGGGGGTGCATAACCGTCGAATCGACGATCGCATACGCGCGACTGCGAGACTTGCTGATCGCGCAGAAGCCCGCTCCGATACCGGGTTCCTCACTGCAGGCATACCGCACGGTTACAGTGAGATGAGGCGAATCGTGTACCGAGCCGCAGTGATCGCATGGACCCTTTTCGCGTCCGCGTTGCTTGCGAGGCTGTGCCTGACCCACGAGTCGTTCGCACTACCGATCCCTGAGCAGGCGTGGGTGTGGCTCGGCACGCACGTTCCGGGGTTCTGGGACGGCGAGGCGGGCGACGATCTCGTGATCGCCGGGCATTTGCTGATAGCACTTGCGGTCGTGGCGCCGCTGACATGGCTTGCCTCGCGCATGCTGCGAAAGTGGAAACGCCACACCTCCCGATGAGGCGGGATGGCATGGCGGTTTGTCGCATTAACGTACCAGCACCCGCGCATGATGCGCAATGTGATCGGCGATGAACGTCGAGATGAAGTAGTACCCGTGGTCGTAGCCCTCATGCCGCCGCAGCGTCAGCGGCTGCCCGGCCTTCTCGCACGCGGCTTCGAACACGTCCGGGTTCAGCTGATTCGCGAGAAACTGATCGGCGAGACCTTGATCGACGAGAATCCCTTCCGCGAACTTCGGCGCATCCGCGCGCGCGACGAGCTCGCTCGCGTCGTGCTGCTTCCATGCGTCGCGGTCGGCGCCGAGGTAGCCCGAGAACGCCTTCTCGCCCCACGGGCAGCGCGTCGGGGCTGCGATCGGCGCGAACGCCGACACCGAGCGATACAGTTCGGGATGACGCAGCGCGAGCGTCAGCGCGCCGTGCCCGCCCATCGAATGCCCGAAAATCCCGAGCCGTGCACCGTCGATCGGCAGCTCGGTCGTGACGAGTTCGCGCAGCTCGCCCGTCACGTACGACTCCATCCGGTAATGCGTGGACCACGGCGCCTGCGTCGCATCGACGTAGAAGCCCGCGCCGACACCGAAATCCCACGCATCCGCTTCACCCGGCACGCCGGCGCCGCGCGGGCTCGTGTCGGGCATCACGAGCGCGATGCCGTGCTGCGCCGCGTACTGCTGCGCACCGGCCTTGATCGCGAACGTCTCGTCGGTGCACGTGAGCCCCGCGAGATAGAACAGCGCCGGCACGCGACCGTGCGCGGCCTGCGGCGGCAGGTACACCGAGAACTTCATCGGCAGGCCGATGGCCGTCGAATCGTGGCGATAGAAACGTTGCTCGCCGCCGTGGCAAGCATGCGAAGAAACGAGTTCGAGCATGGGATTCCCTTCCGTTCAATACAGCACGATCGGGCGAAGCGATTCGCCGTTCTTCATCGGGTCGACGCCACTGCGCAGCGTCGAGCGGCACGCATGCGTGGACCGTTCGGTCGCGCCGTGCCGCACGGGCTCGCATACGGCAGTCGAAACACCGTCGTGCTCGCCATGATCGCCGATCGCGTCGCGCATCATGCGCGCGAAACAGCCGTCGGCTTGCCGCGACGCGTCATCGCTGGCGCAAACGGCAAGTGACCGAGTTTAAACGCCGGTCGCGAACCACGCATCCGTTCGCGCATACAGATCGATGAAACGCGCGTGGCGCGCGGCCAGCGCCCGATCGTCGCGCGGTGCGGCGACCGGCGACGCGGCCGGTGCAAGCGTGCGCAGCGCCTCCTCGCGCCAGTGCCCGATCGCGACGCCCGCGAGCAGCGCGGCACCGCGCGTCGCGGCGTTCGGGCAATCGACGGCATCGAGCGACGCGCCGAGCGCATCCGCGAGCAACTGGCGCCAGCGCGGATCGACGGAGCCGCCGCCGGCCAGCCGCAGCGTCGTCACCGGATCGGCGCGGTTCGCGTCGCGGATCGCGTCGAGCCCCGCACGCAACGCGAACGCGACGCCTTCGAACGCGGCGCGCATCATCGCGCCGCGCGTGTCGCCGAGCCCCAGCCCGAGCCAGCCGCCGCGTGCGTCGGGGTTCATCCATGGCGAGCGTTCGCCCGTCAGGTACGGCAGGAAGCACAGCCGCTCGGACGCCGGCTGCGCGAACGCGTCGTCATACGCGTCCGCCCACCGCGAATAGCCGAGCCAGCCGCGCACGGCTTCGAGCGCAATCCCGACGTTCTGCATCGCCGCCATCGTGTAATAGCCGCCGCCCGCCGCCGTTCGATAGCGATGCAGCCCGCGCCGCGCGGGTGGCAACGCGTCGGCGAGCACGACGATCTGGCCGCCGCTGCCGGTGGTGAGCAGCGCGTCCCCGGCCGCGACGAGCCCGCTGCCGAGCGCCGCGCACGCCGTATCGGCCGCGCCGGTCGCAAGCGGCACGCCGGCCGGCAGCCCGAGTGCCGTCGCGGCCTGCGCATCGAGCACGCCGCAGCGCGCGCTCGACGCTCGCACCGGGGCGAAGCGGTCGAGCGGCAGGCCCAACGTGTCGATCAGCGCCGTATCCCACGTGCCGTCCGGCGTCGCGAGCGCGGTCGCGCACGCATCGCTCGGATCGGCCGCGACGTCGCCGCCGAGCGCGACGCGCAGCCAGTCCTTCGGCTGGACGGCCCAGCGCGCGGCCTGCAGCGCATGCGGTTCATGCGCGGCCAGCCAGCGCAACAGCGGGCCGGCCATCCCCGGCGCGATGGGATTCGGGGCGACGGGCTTACCGGCGACGGGCTTACCGGCGACCGACACACCGGCATCGGGCACACCGCCGTCGCTCCAGGCTGCCGCATCGGCTTCACGCACCGCGCGCGTATCGGGCCACAGCATCGCGGGCCGCACCGGCCGGCCAGCCGCATCGATCGGCACGACGCCGTGCATCTGGCCGGAGAAGCCGATCGCGGCGACCTGCTCGCGCTCGCCGGCCGGCAGCCGTGCAGCGGCGCGCACGAGCGCGTGCCACCACACGCCGGGCGCGATTTCCGCCCAGCCAGGCTGCGGCGACGACAGCGCATAAGGCTCGCTCGCGACCGCGCGCTCGACGCCATCGGCATCGAGCGTGACGAGTTTGATGGAGCCGGTGCCGAGGTCGATTCCGAGCAGGCGCATGACGGGGTCGCGTATTCGAGTAAACGGATAGCGATGATAGCGGGATCGCGACATGCGGCCCCGCTCGAAGCAGCGCTTTTTACGGTCATGACGATACGCAAACGTGGCCGCGCACGGTGCGGTTCACCGCGCGGCATGTTGCCGGCCCGCACGCCCGCTCGCGGGTTAACCCGGCACGATTTTTCACCGGTCGTTTTTGCCACTATGCCGCGGTCGCGATACACACCATAAAGACACCGATATTTGACACGGGGGTCCGCGCTATTTTGGACGGCTATAAAACCGGGGAACCTCACTCCAGCGGCAGTTTCCCGATGATCGACACCCTCTTTCATGCCGAAATGGCATATCGAACCAGCAAAGAACGGAATAGAACCCAGCGCTCTTGTTGCGATGTGGCATTGCGCATAACTTCGTATCACCCCGAATACAAGATCATGGAGTGAGACAGATGCAATCGAACACGGTCCATCCGTGCGATGAGGTGCTGCCGACCGGCAAGCTCGTAACGCTTGGTCTCCAGCACGTCCTCGTCATGTACGCCGGCGCCGTCGCCGTGCCGCTCATCGTCGGCGGCGCGCTGAAGCTGCCCAAAGACCAGATCGCGTTCCTGATCAGCGCCGATCTGTTTTCGTGCGGCATCGCGACGCTGATCCAGACGCTCGGCCTGTGGATCTTCGGAATCCGCCTGCCCGTCATCATGGGCTGCACGTTCGCGGCAGTCGGCCCGATGATCGCGATCGGCACCAATCCCGGCCTCGGCATTCTCGACGTGTTTGGCTCGACGATCGCGGCCGGCATCATCGGCATCGTGCTCGCGCCGACGATCGGCAAGCTGTTGCGATTCTTCCCGCCGGTCGTCGTCGGCACGGTGATCGCGGTGATCGGGCTGTCGCTGATGGAAGTCGGGATCAACTGGGCGGCCGGCGGCGTCGGCAATCCGGAATACGGCAGCCCCGTCTACCTCGGGCTGTCGCTGCTCGTGCTCACGCTGATCCTGCTGATCAACAAGTACGGCCGCGGCTTCATCGCGAACATCTCGGTGCTGCTCGGGATCGTCGCCGGCTTCGTGATCGCGTTCGCGATCGGCCGCGTGAATACCGACGGCGTCGCGCTTGCGCCGTGGGTCGGCTTCGTGATGCCGTTCCATTTCGGCATGCCGCATTTCGACCCGCTGTCGATCGCGACGATGGTCACGGTGATGTTCGTCACGTTCATCGAATCGACCGGGATGTTCCTCGCGGTCGGCGACATGGTCGATCGTCCGGTCAACCAGGAGCGTCTCGTGCGCGGCCTGCGCGTCGACGGCCTCGGCACGCTGATCGGCGGCATCTTCAACTCGTTCCCGCATACGTCGTTCTCGCAGAACGTCGGCCTGATCGGCGTGACGGGCGTGAAGAGCCGGTTCGTCTGCGCGACGGGCGGCGTGATACTGGTGCTGCTCGGCCTGTTCCCGAAGATGGCGCAGGTCGTCGCGTCGGTGCCGCCGTTCGTGCTCGGCGGCGCGGGTATCGTGATGTTCGGGATGGTCGCCGCGAACGGCATCAAGGTGCTGTCGAAGGTCGACTTCGTGAACAACTCGCACAACCTGTTCATCGTCGCAGTGAGCGTCGGCATGGGCCTCGTGCCGGTCGTGTCGCCGCACTTCTTCTCGAAGCTGCCGCCCGCGCTCGCGCCGATTCTCCATAGCGGGATCCTGCTCGCGTCGGCGACGGCCGTGATCCTGAACATCGTGTTCAACGGCGTGAAAGGCGAGAAGGACGCGCGTTGCGAGATTCGGCGCGCAGGGCACGACTTCGACGGACGCCCGGCCGACGTGCATCACTGATCGCGCCGCATCGGACGCAGCTTGACGCTGCGGTGAAGAAAAAAACGCCACGGCCCGGCCGTGGCGTTTTGCTTTGCGCGAGTTGCGGGCGATGGCGGCGGTAGTGGCTGCCATGCGAGTGATGCGCGTAGCGCCTTCGAAGCCGGCGATGCGTGCGATGCGTGCGACGCCGATCCGTTACCGCTCCAATCCGCTCGCGCCACCTGACCGCATAAAAAAACAACGCCACGGATGAAGACCCGTGGCGTTGTCGTATCGCGGGGCACCGCGACTTCGGCGGCGCGAAGCGGTTGCCCGCCCCTGCCCGCCGTGCCGTGCTTACCCGTTCGTCGCGGCTGCCGACGCGCTCGCCGGTGCGGCCGCCTTGTCGTAGCCGGCCGTCTCGTCCGGCGCACGCGGCGTCTCGCCGGCGCGCTGGATCCAGCCGCCGCCCAAGGCGCGGTACAGATCGACGAGGTTCGTCCAGCGTGCGAGCCGCGCGCTGATCAGCGTCTGCTGTGCGGAGTACAGATCGGTCTGCGCGGTCAGCACCGACAGGTAGCTGTCGACGCCGTTCTTGTAGCGCAGATCCGACAGATCGAAGCGACGCTGCTGCGCGTGCTCGTTGCGCTCGAGCGCGGCGATCTGCTGGTCGTACGTGCCGCGTGCCGCCAGCCCGTCCGACACTTCGCGGAACGCCGACTGGATCGCCTTCTCGTAGTTCGCGATCTCGATACGCTTCTGCACGTTCGCAAGGTTCAGGTTCGCGATGTTCTGCCCGCCTTCGAAGATCGGCATCGTGATCTGCGGCGCGAACGACCACGCCGCCGTGCCGGCCTTGAACAGTCCGCCGAGCGTCGGGCTCGCGGTACCGAACGCGCCCGTCAGCGAGATGCGCGGGAAGAACGCCGCGCGCGCCGCGCCGATGTTCGCGTTCGCGGCCAGCAGCGTCTGCTCGGCCTGCATCACGTCCGGACGACGCATGAGCAGGTCCGACGGCAGGCCGGCCGGCACGTCGGCCAGCAGGTTCTGCGCGTCGAGCGGCATGCCCGCCGGCAGATCGTCCGGCAGCGGCTCGCCGATCAGCAGCACGAGCGCGTTGAGCGCCTGCGCACGCGCACGCGCCTGCGCCTGCTGGTTCGCGAGCGCCGTCTCGACGACCGTCTGCGCCTGGCGCAGCTCGAGCTCGGAGCCCGTGCCGTTGTCGAACTGCAGCTTCGTCAGGTCGTACGATGCCTGCGCGGTCTTCAGCGTGTTTTCCGTGACCTTCAGCAGGTCGTCGGTCGACAGCAGCGTCAGGTACTGATCCGCGACCTGCGACACGAGCGAGATCTCGGTCGCCTGACGCGCGTACGACGTCGCCAGATACTGTGCGAGCGCCTGGTCCTTCAGGCTCTGCACGCGACCGAACAGGTCGAGCTCCCACGACGCGGACGCGCCGACGTTGTAGGTGCGCGAGATGTACGGCTGCCCTGTCTGAGAAACGCCGCGCGGCACGCGCTGGATGTTGCCGGTACCCGTGCCGTCGAGCGTCGGGAACAGGCCGGCGCGCGTGATCTGATACTGCGCGCGCGACGCCTCGATGTTCAGCACCGCGACCCGCAGGTCGCGGTTGTTCTTCAGCGCGATCTCGATCAGCCGCTGCAGGCGCGGATCGACGAAGAACTCGCGCCAGCCGATGGCGGTCGCCGCCTCGCCGTTCGCGCTGCGCGCGCCGGCAGCACCGGGCTGCGTCGCATAGACGCCGCCGGCCGGGTACGCCTGCGCGACGGGCGCGTCGGGCCGCTTGTAATGCGGCGCCAGCGTGCAGCCCGTGGCCAGGAGCGCGACCGCGATTGCAGTCAAAGCGTGTTTTTGCATCATCACTGTCCCTTGTTGCCTTCGTCGCCGTTGCCCGGCTTCTCTTCGTGGTGCGAGTGCTCCTGAGCGAGGCGCAGCGCCTCGTCGACGTCTTCCTTCTCGCCGCTGAAGATCGCACGGATCTTCACGAAGAACATCGGGATCATGAAGATCGCGAGGAACGTCGCCGTGATCATCCCGCCGATCACGCCCGTACCGATCGCATGCTGGCTCGCCGAGCCCGCGCCGTTGCTGATCGCGAGCGGCAACACGCCGAGAATGAACGCGAGCGACGTCATCAGGATCGGACGCAGCCGCAGGCGCGCGGCTTCCAGCGCCGCCTCGATCGGCCCCATCTTCTCCGTCATCTGCAGTTCGCGCGCGAATTCCACGATCAGGATCGCGTTCTTCGCGGACAAGCCCACCGTCGTCAACAGGCCGACCTGGAAGAACACGTCGTTCTCGAGGCCGCGCATCGTCGCCGCGAGCAGTGCGCCGATCACGCCGAGCGGCACCACCATGATCACCGAGAACGGGATCGACCAGCTTTCATACAGCGCCGCCAGACACAGGAACACGACCAGGATCGAGATCGCGTACAGCACCGGCGCCTGCGAGCCCGACTGGATTTCCTGGAACGACAGGCCGGTCCACGAATAGCCGATACCGACCGGCAGCTTCTTCGCGAGCGCTTCCATCGCGGTCATCGCCTGGCCCGTCGACTTGCCCGGTGCGGCCTGACCCTGGATTTCCATCGCGGACACGCCGTTGTAGCGCTCGAGCTTCGGCGAACCGTACGTCCAGTGGCCGGTCGCGAACGCGCTGAACGGCACCATCCCGCCCGACCCGTTGCGCACGTACCAGATGTTCATGTCCTCCGGCGTCATCCGGAACGGCGCGTCGGACTGCACGTACACCTTCTTGATCCGGCCGTCGGTGTCGAGGAAGTTGTTCACGTACTTCGACGCCCACGCGATCGAGAACGTCTGGTCGATCGCATCCGCGCTCACGCCGAGCGCGTTCGCCTTCTCTCGATCGATGTCGACCTTGTACTGCGGCGTATCGTTCAGCCCGTTCGGACGCACGCCCTGCAGCGTCGGATCCTTCGCGGCCATCCCGAGCAGCTGATTGCGCGCGGCCATCAGCGCGTCGTGGCCGAGACCGGCGTTGTCCGTCAGCTCGAAGTCGAAGCCGGCGGCGGTGCCGAGCTCCGGAATCGACGGCGGGTTGAACGGGATCACGATCGCGTCCTTGTAGCTGCCGTAGCGGCCGAACATCCGGCCGATCAGCGCCTGGACCTTCTGGTTCGCGTGCTGCCGCTGCGCGTAATCCTTCAGCCTGACGAACACGAGACCCGAGTTCTGGCCGCGGCCCGCGAAGCTGAAGCCGTTGACCGTGAACGCCGACTCGACGATTTCCTTCTCGTCGTTCAGCAGGTAGTCGGAAATGTTCGCGAGCGTCTTCGCGGTCGTTTCCTGCGTCGAACCCGACGGCGTCTGCACGATCACGAACATCAGGCCCTGGTCTTCATCGGGCAGGAACGACTTCGGCAGGCGCACGAACAGCAGCCCGACCGCGACGATCACGACCAGATAGATGATGAGCCAGCGGCCCGAGCGCTTGATCACGTGGTGCACGCCGACGTGGTACTTGTCGCGGCTGTTGTTGAACGTGCGGTTGAACCAGCCGAAGAAGCCCTTCTTCTCTTCGTGATGCCCTTGCGGGATCGGCTTGAGGATCGTCGCGCACAGTGCGGGCGTCAGAATCAACGCGACCAGCACCGACAGCACCATCGCCGACACGATCGTCAGCGAGAACTGACGATAGATCGCGCCCACCGACCCGCCGGAGAACGCGACCGGCACGAACACCGCCGACAGCACGAGCGCGACGCCGACGAGTGCGCCGGTGATCTGGCCCATCGCCTTGCGGGTCGCTTCCTTCGGCGACAGCCCTTCTTCCGCCATCACGCGCTCGACGTTTTCGACCACGACGATCGCATCGTCCACCAGCAGGCCGATCGCGAGCACGAGGCCGAACATCGACAGCGTGTTGATCGAGAAGCCCACCATCGACATGATCGCGAACGTGCCGAGCAGCACCACGGGCACCGCGATCGTCGGGATGATCGTCGCCCGCAGGTTCTGCAGGAACAGATACATCACGAGGAACACGAGCACGATGCCTTCGAGCAGCGTCTTGACCACTTCCTCGATCGACAGCTTCACGAACGGCGTGGTGTCGTACGGATACTTGACGACGAGGCCGTGCGGGAAGAACGGTGCGAGCTCGTCGATCTTCGCGCGCACGGCCTTCGCGGTCGCGAGCGCGTTCGCGTTGGTCGCGAGCTGGATACCGAGCGCCGCGGTCGGCTGACCGTTGTACTTCGTGTCGAAGTTGTAGTTCTCGCCACCGAGGCCGATCTGCGCGACGTCCTTCAGGCGCACCTGCGAGCCGTCCTGGTTGACCTTCAGCAGGATGTTGCCGAACTGCTCGGGCGTCTGCAGCAGCGTCGATTCGGTGATCGTCGCCTGCAGCACGGTGCCCGGCTTCGCCGGCGTGCCGCCGATCTGGCCACCCGCGATCTGCACGTTCTGCGCGCTGATCGCGCTCGTCACGTCGACCGGCGTGAGACCGTAGTTCGTCAGGCGGTTCGGATCGAGCCAGATCCGCATCGCGTACTGCGAGCCGAACAGCGTGACGGTACCGACGCCGTTCAACCGGCTGATCGGATCCTTCACGTGCGACGCGACGAAGTTCGCGAGGTCGTACTTGTTCATGCTGCCGTCTTCGGAGTTGAAGGCGAGCACCAGCAGGAAGCTGCTGCTCGACTTCGTCACCGACAGACCGAGCTGCTGCACGACCTGCGGCAGAACCGGCGTCGCGAGCGACAGCTTGTTCTGCACCTGGACCTGCGCGATGTCGGCGTTGGTGCCCGGCGCGAACGTCAGCGTGATCGTCGCGTTGCCCGAGTCGTCACTCGTCGACGACATGTACAGGAAGTTGTCGAGACCGCTCATCTGCTGCTCGATCACCTGCGTCACCGTGTCTTCCACCGTCTTCGCGGAAGCGCCCGGGTAGTTCGCGGTGATCTGGATCGATGGCGGCGCGATCGTCGGATACTGCGCGATCGGCAGCGTGAAGATCGCCGCAACCCCGGCCAGCATCAGGATGATGGCGATCACCCACGCGAAGATCGGGCGATCGATAAAAAACTTTGCCATGAAACAGGCTCCCTGTTATTGCGCGCTCGACGCAGCGGCGGCGCTCGCCGGCGCGGCGCCCGACGCGGCGGCGCCCGAAGCGGCGGCTGCCCCCGAACCGGCGGCGGCCGGCGCAGCGGATGCGGCTGCAGCGCCCGATGCCGCTGCGGCGGCCGGCAGCTGCGCCGGGACGGACTTCACGGTCGCGCCCGGACGCACCTTGTCGACACCCTGCACGATCACGCGGTCGCCCGCCTGCAGACCGCCTTCGACGATCCAGTTCTGACCCTGCATGCCGGTGGTCTTCAGCGGACGCGGCTCGACCTTGTTGCTCGCGTTCACGACCATCGCGATCGCCTGGCCCTTCTGGTCGTGCGTGACGCCGATCTGCGGCACCAGGAACGCGTTCTCGTTCACGCCTTCCTCGATTCGTGCGCGCACGAACATCCCCGGCAGCAGCACGCGGCCCGGGTTCGGGAACACCGCGCGGATCGTGACCGAGCCGGTCGTCTGGTCGACGGTCACATCGGAGAACTGCAGCTTGCCCGGCTCCGAGTACGTCTTGCCGTCCTCGAGGATCAGCGACACCTTCGCCGCGCCCGGGCCGCTCGTCTTCAGGCGGCCGCTCTGCACGTCCTGGCGCAGCTTCAGCCCTTCGAGGCTCGACTGCGTGAGGTCGACATAGACCGGATCGAGCTGCTGCACCGTCGACATCAGCGTCGCCTGGCTCGCCTGTACGTACGCGCCCGGCGTCACCTGCGAAATGCCGACGCGGCCGGTGATCGGCGACACGACGTCCGTGTAGCCGAGGTTGATCTGCGCGGTCTCGACCGCCGCCTTGCCGGCCGCGACGTCGGCCGCTGCCTGGCCTTGCGTGGCCACCGCGTTGTCGTAGTCCTGCTTGCTGACCGCGTTCGCGGCGACCAGCACCTTGTAGCGCGCGACCAGCGCGTTCTGCGTGACGAGATTCGCCTGCGCCTTCGCGAGCGTCGCCTTCGCGCTGTTCAGCTGCGCGACGTACGGCGCCGGGTCGATCTTGTAGAGGCGCTGGCCGGCCTTGACGTCGGTGCCTTCGGTGAATTCGCGACGCAGCACGATGCCGTCGACCCGCGCGCGGACCTGCGCGACGAGGTAGGCACTGGTGCGGCCCGGCAGTTCGGTGAAGACCGGAACGGATTGCGGCTGGACGGTGACGACGCCGACTTCCGGCGTTTGCGGCGGCGGTGCCGATTCTTTTTTCCCGCACGCGGCCAGGAAAACGGCGGCCGTCGCGACAGTGAGTAAGCGGTATGGAACCCGTTCGACGCGCATGGAGCGACCTCTGTGTATAACCAATGGAATAAGTGCGGCGCCCGGACGGAGCGTCACACGGATGCGCCTCGCGGCGCTGATCGAACACCTGAATTACTGGACTGCTGGATACAGCAAGTCGGCACGAGACCTCCATGCCGACGAGATGCCGCGAACTGCGGACTGATACTAGGGCGGGAATCAGCAGAGTGGGATATTAACTGATTGCCACTTGGGTCATTCGATCGTAGGGTGGTATTGTATATACATTCACGAATGTATGTAAAAAGCCGGCTCACCCGCCGCCGCCCCTTCAGTCTTACGAATTATTACCCGTCGCAAGCATAGCGGTTCCGCTGGACGGCGACGAGCGTGACGGACCCCGGATTCACCTACGATCGATCGATTCAGGCCTGCACATGGTCAGACGCACCAAGGAGGAGGCGCTCGAGACGCGCAACCGCATTCTCGACGCCGCCGAGCACGTGTTCTTCGAGAAGGGCGTGTCGCACACGTCGCTCGCGGACATCGCGCAGCACGCCGGCGTGACGCGCGGCGCGATCTACTGGCATTTTGCGAACAAGAGCGAATTGTTCGATGCGATGTTCGACCGCGTGTTCCTGCCGATCGACGAGCTCAAGCGGACGCCGCTCGACGCACCCGGCGGCAATCCGCTCGAGAAGATCCGCAAGATCCTGATCTGGTGCCTGCTCGGCGTGCAGCGCGACTTGCAACTGCGGCGCGTGTTCAGCATCCTGTTCATGAAGTGCGAATACGTCGCGGACATGGAGCCGCTGCTGCAGCGCAATCGCGCCGGGATGAGCGACGCGCTGCACGCGATCGACGCCGATCTCGCGATGGCCGTGCGGCTCAAGCTGCTGCCCGAGCGGCTCGACACGTGGCGCGCGACGCTGATGCTGCACACGCTCGTCAGCGGTTTCGTGCGCGACATGCTGATGCTGCCCGACGAGATCGACGCCGAGCAGCATGCGGAACAGCTCGTCGACGGCTGCTTCGACATGATGCGTTACAGCCCGGCGATGCTGAAGACGGGCGGCTGACGGGCCATGGCCAGGCCGCCGACGGCGCGGCGTTTCATCGCCGTCGGCCGGAGCCCGCCGCGCGTGGTCGGCAGCCGCGCGCAGCACCGCCCGACGGTTCTCTTTGCCGTTCCCCGCGTTCCGTCACGCCGCCTTCGCGCGCTGCGCACGCGCCCGCCGGTTCGACGCCGCCACCGAATCACGCGTCGGCATCGCCGAGCCGCCGAGCACGGCGATCCACGCATCGGTCGACATCACCGCCGCGAAGTTCGACTGGAACACCACCGTGTACGCGCGGTGAATCTCCTCGGCGCTCGCCGCCCCCGCTTCGTTCTCGTACGGCACCGAGCCGGTCGCGTCCGCGAGGTACTCGACGGTCAGCCCGGCATGCGCAGCGTGATAGACCGTCGACGCATTGCAGTTGTGCGTCATGTAGCCGGCGACCGACAGCGTGTCGATTCCGTGCGCGGCGAGCCACGCGGCGAGATCCGTGCCGGCGAACGCGCTCGCGTGCGCCTTCACGATCAGGTGCGCATATGGGCGGCCCGCGACGACCGGATGCAGCGCGACGCCGTCCGTGCCGGGCGCGAAGATCGGCGCACCGGCCGGCGCGACGTGCTGGACGACGATCACCGGCACGCCGGCCGCATGCGCGGCGTCGATCGCGCGGCCGATGTTCGCGAGCGACGCGTCGACGGGCGGATACTCGATCGGCAGGTTGCCCGTCACGTATTCGTTCTGCACGTCGATGACGATCAGCGCACGGCGGGAAGACGAAGCGGAAGAAGAAGTGGACGACGGCACGGCATTCGACATGGCAGGACTCCCGGTTGGATGGCGCCGCCCCGCTCCGGACCGAAGCGGGCAGCAGCGCGATGCGATGCATTGTCCGGTCGCATCGCGCACGCGGACAGTGGCCCGATAGCCAATATTCGATAGAATCGGGCCATCGCCATTCCGGAGCACGCCATGCGCGTCGCCGCGCCGTCCGCCGCCACCGCCCCGACCGTCGTCGCCGTGATCGCGTACGACGGCATCAGCCCGTTCCACCTGTCGGTTCCGTCCGTCGTGTTCGGCAAGGAGCGCGACGCGGCGGCGACGCCCGCGTTCGATTTCCGCGTGTGTTCGGCCGAGCGCGGCCCGCTGTCGACCACCGGCGGCTTCACGATCACCGCGCCGCACGGGCTCGACGCGCTCGACGACGCCGACATCGTGATCGTGCCGGCGTGGCGCGATCCCGCCGAAGCGCCGCCCGCGGCGATGGTCGACGCGGTGCGCACGGCGGCCGCGCGCGGCGCGCAGGTCGTCGGCCTGTGCCTCGGCGCATACGTGCTCGCGGCTGCCGGCCTGCTCGACGGGCGCCCGGCCACCACGCACTGGGCGTGGGCCGACGACTTCGCGCAGCGGTTTCCGCGCGTGAAGCTCGACCCCGACGTGTTGTACGTCGACGACGGCAACCTGATGACGTCGGCCGGCACGGCCGCGGGGCTCGACTGCTGCCTGCACGTCGTGCGGCGGCGTTTCGGCTCCGACGCCGCGAACCGGATCGCGCGCCGCCTCGTGATCCCACCGCACCGGCAGGGCGGTCAGGCGCAATACGTGCCGCAGCCCGTCGCCGCGCATCCGCGCGACGCCCGCCTCGCGGGGCTGCTCGACTGGGTGCGCGCGAATCTCGGCGTCGCGCACAGCGTGGATTCGCTCGCCGAACGCGTGTTGATGAGCCGGCGCACGTTCACGCGGCACTTCCGCCAGGCAACGGGCACGACCGTCACCGCGTGGCTGCAGGCGGAACGGCTCGCACGCGCGCAGCATCTGCTGGAAGCCACCGGACAATCGATCGACGCGATCGCGCAAGCAGCCGGCTATGGGTCAAGCGTGTCGCTGCGCCAGCATTTCGCGGGCGCGCTCGGCACGTCGCCGTCGGCGTATCGGAGGGAATTTCGCGGCGCCGCGCCCGACGCGCCGCGCTGACGGCCGCCGCGCGAGCGGCGGGCGGCCGGGAAATGCGCGAACTGCCGCGCGCGCTCGGCTCAGGCGCCGTTGATCCAGCGCGCCGCATACAGCAGCAGCGCGACGAACACGACGATCGCCGCCCACGCCCAGCCGGGCAGCGGGCCGGATTCGCGATGATGAACGGCGCTCGCGGCACGACCGCTCAGCGCACCCCCGAGATGCGGCAGCGGACGCTTCGCCGCGGCCATCAGCGACGCGGGCCGCAGGAACACGTGCTGGCGGCGCGGCGCGTTCGCGCGCACGCGGTTCGGCACGAGACCGTGCTTCGCCTGCACGACCGCGCTGAATTCACGGAAGAAATCGTCGGTCCACTCGCGCAGCGCATTCTCGATCTGCCGGGCCGGCAGCTCCGCGAGCGGCCCGCTCGCCGTCGCCCACACCACGTAGTCGATGCGCGTCGTGTCCGCGTCGCCTTGTTCCCGCAGCAGCACGAGTTCGACCTGGCCGCGCAGCGCGCCGAGACCGTCGGCGCGCGCCTTGAAGTTCAGCACGCGGCGCGGCTGCCCTTCCGCGTCACCCTGCTCGGTCGCCGAATGCGCACGCACGTCGTAGCGCGCGCGCAGCGGGCCGAGCGGCACCATGATCGTCAGCGCGAACTCGCCGTGCGCGAGCTTCTCGAACGACTCGCAATGGTCGAAGCTCGCACGCAGCAGCGCGAGATCCTCGAGCGCCTCGCGCACGACCGGCGGCGCGAGCGGTACGCGTAACGTGTCGTTCAGTTCCATGATGCCTCCCCGATGAACGCGCGCCGCATCAGGACGTCTCGACGAGACTGTCGACCCGTGCGGCATCGAAGGCGACGTAGTGCGCGAGCGCGGACGCCGCCTCCCCCGGTTCTTCGTAACTCCATGCGGCGTTCTCGATCACGCCGTCTTCGGTCTGCAGGTCGAAATAGACGGCCTGCCCCTTGAGCGGGCAGGCGGTTGTGACGCTCGACTTCACGAGCCTGCGCATGTTCACGTCGCCGCGCGGCAGGTAATGGATGTCCGGCAGGCCCGCCTCGCGCACGGTCAGTGCGCCGTGCGAGTCGGCATACGTAATGCCGCGATGGATCACGCGCACGCGATGGCGGTTCGGCACGATTTCGAGGCGAGGGTCGGCGGCATCGGACATCGTTTCTCCTCCGGGCAGCCCCGGCGGCACACCGGGCGCGGAAACGAAAAAGCCACGGCACGAGGCCGTGGCTTTCATTATGGGCGAAACTTCATCCGATTGCGCGACCCGCGCCGGGGTGTGCGCGGCGCGTTACTGCGCACTCCATTGGAACGCGGCCTTCGCGCCGCCCTTCGCGCCGACGGTGACGGCACGCGTCTCGTCGCTGCCCTGGTACGACGCGTGCACCGTATAACGCCCCGGCGGCAGCTTCACGAGCATGTACGGCCCGCGCGCATCGGTCTTCAGCACTTCGGTGCCCTTGCCGTCGACGATCCGCACATGGACGTCGGCCAGATATTCGCCGCCCTTGCCGGTGAAGCGCAGCGCCAGCGGCCATGCCGATTCGTTGCGCTCGAACGCCGTCGATTGATCCTTGCCGATGCCGCCTGACACGTAGCTTACATCGCCCTGCTGGCTCACCTCGGGCAAGCCGTCGTCCGACGATTGCGCGTACGCGCCGGATGCGGCAGCCGCCAGGCCGGCGGCCAGTGCCGCCGCGACGGCAAATCGGGACACGTTGCGTAGATATTGCATGGCTCTCTCCTTTCGGGTCGGAATACAACATCACGGGGCCGAATGCCGGCGGCGCCCGCCGGGGCCAGCCGGGCCGGCCCGCAACGGCCGCCGGTCAGCTCAGGTCGACCGGCACGAAGATCTGTGCATTATCGCGCTGGATCAACAGAGCAAGACTGTTGCCCGCTCCCTTGACGGCCTCGCGCAGCTGCTCGGGGCTCGTGACCGGACGGCCGTTCACCGCGAGAATCACGTCGCCCGGCTGGATGCCGGCGCTGGCGGCCGGACCGGCCGCCTGCTGCACGATCAGCCCGTGCGACAGGCTCGTCGCGCTGCGCTCCTGCGGCGTGAGCGGCCGCACCGCGACACCGAGGCGCCCCTGCTCGACCGGCCCGCCGTCGTTCGACGCCACCTTCGTGTCGGTCATCGAGCCGAGCGTCACGCTGATCGACTTCTTCGCCTTGTCGCGCCACACCTGCAGGTCGGCCTTCGAGCCCGGCTTCAGGTTCGCGATCTGCGCGGGCAGCGACGTCGAATCGGCGACCGGCGAGCCGTTGACGGCCAGGATCACGTCGCCAGGCTGCAGACCTGCCTTCGCGGCCGGGCCGTTCGGATCGACCGAGCTCACGAGCGCGCCGTCCGGCTTCGGCAACCCGAACGAACTCGCGAGCGTCTGGTTCAGCCCCTGCACGGCGACGCCGAGGCGGCCGCGGCTCACGTGGCCCGTCTTCACGAGTTCGTCCTTGACCTTGATCGCCTCGTTGATCGGAATCGCGAACGACAGGCCCTGGAAGCCGCCCGTCTGCGAGTAGATCATCGAGTTGATGCCGATCACCTCGCCCTGCAGGTTGAACAGCGGGCCGCCCGAGTTGCCCGGGTTCACCGGCACGTCGGTCTGGATGAACGGCGTGTAGTTCTCGTCGGGCAGCGCGCGCGACTTCGCGCTGATGATGCCGGACGTGACGGTGTTGTCGAAGCCGTACGGCGAGCCGATCGCGACGACCCACTGGCCGACCTTGCTCTGCGCCGGATCGCCGATCTTCACGGTCGGCAGGCCGCTCGCGTCGATCTTCAGCACCGCGACGTCGGACTGCTTGTCGGAGCCCACGACCTTCGCCTTGTATTCACGCTTGTCGGTCAGCTTCACCGTGACGACGTTCGCGCCGTCGATCACGTGCGCGTTGGTGAGGATGTACCCATCGGAGCTGACGATGAATCCCGAACCGAGGCTCGCGCTCGGCTGGTCGTCCGGCTGCGCGTCGCCGCCCATGCCCGGCACCTGGCCGTAGAAGTGCTTGAAGAACTGGTAGAACGGATCGCTCGGGTCCAGCGGCAGCTGCGGCTGCTGCACGCGCCGCGACACCTGCTTCACGACGTGCTTCGCGCTGATGTTGACGACCGCCGGGCCGTAGGTTTCGACCAGCCCGGAGAAATCGGGAATGCCGGTCTTCGCCGCGGCTTCGGCCGGCATCAGCGCCGCGGCCTGCGCAGGCGTGATGATCTGCGGATCGGCGTGGCGCGTGCCCGCGACATAACCGGCGGAAAGTGCGGCCGCCACGGCGACTGCGACGGCGCCGCGCGCAAGGAATCGGGTGTTCATCGTAGGACCTCCTCTTTGTTAGGTCGCAGCGTAACGACCCTGACTTAAAGGAGGCTTAATCGGCCTTAAGCGGGGCTTAAGCCGCTGCCGGCGCGGCAGCTCACGCGGATTCGGACGCCTGCGGCGCCGGCTCGCGCATCTCCGCGTCGCGGAACACGACGCTCACGAGCAGCCCGCCCGCGGCCGCGTCGCCGAGCGACACCGTCGCGCCCTGCTGCGCCGCGACCCGCTTGACGATCGCGAGCCCGAGCCCGCTGCCCGACACGTCGGCGCGCGCGCGCGCGGAGCTGTCGCGATAGAAGCGGTCGAACACGCGCTCGCGCTCGTCGGCCGGGATGCCGGGCCCGCTGTCGGCGATCTGCACGCAGGCGCGGCCGGCCACGTCGCGCGTCAGCGACACGTCGATGCGGCCGCCGTCCGGCGTGTACTTCACCGCGTTGTCGAGCAGGTTGCCGAACATCACGCGCAGCGCGCCGATGTCCGCGACGACGGTCGCCGCGCGCGTCTCCTCGAAGCCGAGGTCGATGCCGCGCCGCTGCGCGAGCGGCGCGTGCGCGGCCACGCATTCGGCGAGCAACGCGTGCAGGTCGACCGGCTCGCGCACGGTCGGCCCATCGGGTTCCGCGCGTGCGAGCGCGAGCAGCTGTTCGGTCAGCCGGGTCGCGCGCGTGACGCCGTCCTGCAGATCCGCGACCGCCTCCCGGCGCGACGCGTCGTCCTTCGCGCGCGCGACGAGCTGCGCCTGGATCTGCACGGCCGCGAGCGGCGTGCGGAGTTCGTGCGCGGCATCGGCGACGAACGCCTTCTGCGTGTCGAGTGCCGACGACAAGCGCGCGAGCAGCCCGTTCAGCGCGCGCACGAGCGGCTGCACCTCGAGCGGCAGCCGGCCGTCGGGCAGCGGATCAAGCGCTTCCGGCCGGCGCGCCTCGACCGCGCGCGTCACGCGGCCGAGCGGCGCGAGCCCGCGCCCGACGATCATCCAGACCGCCGCGCCGAGGAACGGCAGCAGCACGATCAGCGGCCACAGCGTGCGCAGCGCGACGTTCGCGGCGAGCCGGTTGCGCACCGACAGCGGCTGCGCGAGCTGCACGACGTTGTCGCCGACGATCGCGCCGTACACGCGCCACTCCCCGCGATCGGTGCGCTCGGTCGAGAAGCCGAGCTCCGCGCGCGGCGCGATCGGCGCGCGCGGATGCGAGAAGTACATCAGCACGCCGTTGCGGTTCCAGATCTGGATCACGATGCCTTCGTCGCCGTTGGTGCGCGAGCCGAACACCTGCGAGAACGGCTCCGACGGCAGCGCCGCGGCGATTTCCTGCAGCTGGTAGTCGAACAGCTCGTTCGCCTCCGCGAGCGCCTGCCGGTAGATCAGCCAGCCCGCGGCGCCCACGCCCGCGACGACGATCGCCAGCAGCCAGATCAGCAATTGATGACGAATCGACCTCACGCGTCAGCTTTCCTTGACGACCATGTAGCCGAGCCCGCGCACGTTGCGGATCAGGTCCGAACCGAGCTTCTTGCGCAGCGCGTGGATGTAGACCTCGACCGTGTTGCTGCCGATCTCCTCGCCCCAGCCGTACATCTTCTCCTCGAGCTGGCTCTTCGACAGCACCGCGCCCGGCCGCGCGAGCAGCGCCTCGAGCAGCGCGAACTCGCGCGCGGACAGCGCGACGGGCGCGCCGTCGAGCGTCACCTGGTGCGATGCCGGGTCGAGCGTCAGCGCGCCGTGGCGGATCAGCGACTCGCTGCGCCCCGCCTGGCGGCGGATCAGCGCGCGCATGCGCGCGCCGAGTTCGTCGAGATCGAACGGCTTCACGAGGTAGTCGTCGGCGCCCGCGTCGAGGCCCTTCACGCGATCGGCCACCGCATCGCGCGCGGTGACGATCAGCACCGGCAGCGCCAGCCCGCGCGCGCGCAGCGTGCGCAGCACGTCGATGCCGTCGCGCTTCGGCAGGCCGAGGTCGAGCAGCAGCAGGTCGTACGTCTCGCCGCCGAGCGCCGTGAGCGCCGCGTCGCCGTCCTGCACCCAGTCGACCGCGAAGCCGTCCGCGCGCAGCGCCTTGCGCACGCCCTCGGCAATCATTCGATCGTCTTCAACTAGCAGAATGCGCATCGGAACCGGAACCCATGGAACGAGTAAAACATGGCGACCATTGTAGCGCCGCGAATCGCGGCTGCTCCCTGCAATGCAACAGAAAGGCGGATTGCCGCGGCTGCGGGCGCACTTGTCTCTACAATGTGCGCTCCGGCGCCGCGCGCGCCCTGCCCGGACCCTTGTGCATTTCCCGTATTCGCCCATGCCGATTTCCGATCTCTCCGCCCGGTTCGCCCGTCGCGTCCGCGTCTGCGTGCGCGCGGCCGCCGTCGTCGCCACCTGCACGGCCCTTGCGTTCGCGCCGCCC
Source organism: Burkholderia latens (assembly GCF_902499045.1). Taxonomy (GTDB): domain Bacteria; phylum Pseudomonadota; class Gammaproteobacteria; order Burkholderiales; family Burkholderiaceae; genus Burkholderia; species Burkholderia latens. The sequence goes on from NZ_CABVPL010000009.1 coordinate 97,901, forward strand.
GCGCAGGCCCGCAAGAAATCCCACAAGGACGCACGCAAGACCGCCGTCGTGTCGCCCGCCGCGCGCGCCGCGGGCCTGCCGGCGTCCGTGCTCGTCGCGCTGCAGCGCGCGAAGGTGCCGGCGTCGGCGATGAGCGTCGTCGTCGAGCGCGTCGGCGACCCCGAGCCGCTGATCGCATGGAACGCGAGCCGGCCGATGCTGCCCGCGTCGACGATGAAGCTCGTCACGACGTATTCGGGCCTGTCGATCCTCGGCCCCGACTTCCGCTGGCGCACCACCGCGTATGCGGACGGCCCGGTCGATCCGGACGGCACGCTGCAAGGCAACCTGTACATCAAGGGCACCGGCGATCCGAAGCTCGTCCCCGAGGAGCTGATCGACCTCGTCGACAAGCTGCGCAAGGCGGGCGTCAAGCGCGTGGCCGGCGGCCTCGTGCTCGACAAGAGCTATTTCGCCGCGTCCACGCGCGACCTGCCGTCGTTCGACGACGACGTGAGCGCGCCGTACAACGTCGGCCCCGATCCGCTGCTGTACGCGTTCAAGGCCGTGTCGTTCACGGTCACGCCGGGCGACGACGGCAAGGTCGCCGTCGACGTGCTGCCGCCGCTCGCGAATCTGTCGATCGACAATCAGCTGGTCGAAGGCTCGGGCTCGTGCGGCGCGGCCGCCGCCGCCGCGCGCCCGACGCTGTCGGCGGGCAACGGCGGGATCGTGACGGCGTCGTTCGCCGGCGACTATCCGCTGCGCTGCGGCGCGCACACGACCAACCTCGCGATCCTCGATCACACGACGTTCTTCGCGCGCGGCTTCCTCGCGCTGTGGCAGCAGGACGGCGGCACGATCGCGGGCCCGGTGAGCGAAGGCAAGGTGCCGGGCGCCGCGCGGCCGCTCGCCGTGCATCACAGCCCGGTGCTCGGCAGCATCGTCTACGACATCAACAAGTTCAGCAACAACGTGATGGCGCGCAACCTGTTCCTGACGATCGGCGCGGTCGCCGGGAAGCCGCCCGCGACGCCCGAGCAGTCGAGCCGCGCGATTCGCGCGTTCCTGCAGAAGAGCGGGATCGCGATGCCCGACCTCGAGCTCGACAACGGCTCGGGCCTGTCGCGCGACGAGCACGTGAGCGCGCTGTCGCTCGCCGCGCTGCTGCAGGCCGCGAACGCGAGCCCGGTCGCGCAGGCGTTCATCGACTCGCTGCCGATCGCCGGTATCGACGGCACGATGAAGAACCGCCTGACCAACGCGGGCGTGCTCGGCAACGCGCACATCAAGACCGGCACGCTGCGCGACGTGCGCGCGATCGCGGGCTACGTGGCCGGCGCCGACGGCCAGAGCTACGTCGTCGTCAGCTTCATCAACGACGATCATGCGGAAGCCGCGCGCGCCGCGCACGACACGCTGCTCGAATGGGTCTACGCGGGCGCGCACTGACGACGCAATCAGGCATGCGCGCCGACGCGGCGCACCGCCGCTCGCGATCGCATTGCGCCGGCCTTCGGGCCGGCACCTCGTGCGGTGTCGCCGCGCAGCCGACCGGTCGCAGCGTCACCCTCGAAATCGTCGTTCGCGGTTTGAAACGGCGTCCCGCTGCGGTGCGCCGGCGCACCGCCCGCCAGCCGCGCCGCAAACGGGGCCAAACCGCGCGGCCCCGCACGGTACGGCTTCCGTAGAAACCCTGTCCTCAGAGGGAACCCTCTACGCTGCCCCCTCGCCTAGCGCGTGGCGATTGCGTAGGCTGTTGGCCTGACCGATATCTACAACGGGCCGCACGCCCGGCCTCACGGCTTGCAGGGGAAAGGAGGAGACACGTCCATGCGATTCGACGTCGAATTGCTTCTGCTCGCGCTGGCGCCCGTCTTCCTGCTGTGCATCGCGTGGGAAGCGTGGCATCTCGCGCGCACGCGTGCGCAGGACCATGTCTATGCGTGGCGCGATACGCTGTGCAATGCGGCGCTCGCGCTGATGCACCAGGGCGCCGACAAGCTCGCGTGGCTGTTCGTGATTCCCGTTTATGCGTACTGCTACGCACATTTCAGACTGTTCACGTGGCACGACGGCTGGCTGTCGTTCGCGGTGCTGTTCATCGGCCAGGATTTCCTCTACTACGTGTTCCATCGCGCGAGCCATCGCGTGCGCTGGCTGTGGGCCGCCCACGTCGTGCACCACTCGTCCGAGCGGATGAATTTTTCGACCGCGTTCCGGCAGAGCCTGATGTATCCCGTCGCGGGCATGTGGGTGTTCTGGCTGCCGCTCGCGCTGCTCGGCTTTCCGCCGCAGCAGATCGTCGGCGTCGTGCTGATCAACCTCGCGTTCCAGTTCTTCGTGCATACGCAGGCGATCGGCAAGCTCGGCTGGCTCGAATACGTGTTCAACACGCCGTCGATCCATCGCGCGCACCATGCGCGCAACCCGCGCTACATCGACCGCAATTACGCAGGCGTGCTCGTGATCTGGGACCGCCTGTTCGGCAGCTTCGTCGAGGAAGCCGCCGACGATCCGCCGCAATACGGAATCGTCGAGCCGCTCGGCTCGAACAACCCGCTCGTCGCGACGTTTCACGAGTGGGTGTCGATGGCGGCCGACGCGTTGCGCGTGCAGGGATGGCGCAACAAGCTGCGCGCGATTGTCGGCCCGCCCGAATGGGCGAGCGCTTATCATGCGCAGATCGCCGAGGCCGCGAATCATGATCCGCGCACCGCGCCGCTTGCGGCCGTGCGCGACCAATAAACCGCTTCAGCCAACGGCCGCCGCGCAGCCCGACCTGAGCGGACACGCGGCAGATGCACAACACATCGGGCCATATCTACGAGGAGATACACCAGATGCAGACGCAACAATCCACTCCGTCGCGCAACCGGCAGCGCCTGCTGCGCACCGCGCAAGTCGCGATCGCGGGCGCCGCGCTCGCGCTGCTCGCCGCATGCGGCGGCGGTGACGACAACAACAGCAGCAGCGCGTCGAATACGCCGCCGTCCGGCGTGAAGATGCAGATCGTGTCGTTCGGCGACAGCCTGTCGGATGTCGGCACCTACTCGCAGATCAAGCTCGGCTTCGGCGGCGGCCGCTTCACGACCAACCCGGGCCAGGTGTGGACGCAGAACGTCGCGCAGTACTACGGCGACACGCTGCAGCCCGCGAACCAGGGCGGCTTCGGCATTCCGTTGCAGGCGACGGGCGGGCTCGGCTACGCGCAAGGGGGCTCGCGCGTGACGCTGCAGCCGGGTATCGGCCACGCGGACGCCAGCGTCGCGAACTCGGACTATGCGCAAGCGACGACGACGCCGATTGCCGATCAGGTCAAGCAGTACCTGTCGCAGCACGGCAGCTTCAACGCCGGCCAGATCGTGCTGATCAACGGCGGTGCGAACGACATCTTCTATCAGGCGCAGGTCGCGCAGGCGCAAGGCAACACGCCGGCCGCGCAACTCGCGGCCGCGCAGGCGATCGGCCTTGCCGCGCAGCAGCTCGGCGGCATCGTCCAGCAGATCGTCGCGGCCGGCGCGACGCACGTGTTCGTCGCGAACGTGCCGGACATCGGCGGCACGCCGCTCGCGCTGCAAGGCGGCACGCAGGCCGCGTTCACGCAACTGTCGGGCCTCTTCAACCAGACGCTGGTCGGCACGCTCGCCGCGCTGAAGGTCGACCCGACGAAGTATGCGGTCGTCGATTCGTTCACGTGGCAGGACGGCATCGCGGCCAACTACCAGGCGAACGGCTTCAGCGTGAAGAACACCGATACGGCGTGCAACCTGAAGGCGATGGTCCAGGCCGCGACGCAGTACGGCGTCGCGAACGCGAGCGCGTTCGGTTCGTCGCTGTTCTGCTCGCCGCAGACCTACACGGTCGCGAACGCGGACCAGACGTACATGTTCGCCGATCTCGTCCACCCGACCACGCGCCTGCACGCGCTGTTCGCGCAGTACGTCGAACAGCAGATCGCGAAGTCGGGCGTCGGCAAGTAAGCCGCCCGCCGCGCGCGCAAACGAAAACGCCTGACCGGTTCGCGCCGGTCAGGCGTTTTTTGTCTGCGTGGACGGTGGCGAACGGCTGCGTCAGTCGCTCGCTTCGAATGCCGCGGCCGCGCGGCCGAGACGATCGTTGACGGCGATCCATTCGACGGTCTCGGGCAGCTTCTCGACGAGAATGCGTGCGACCTGCGCGCGGTCGAGCGCGCGCAGCATTCCGTACAGATCGCGCGCATACGCCTGCGGATCTTCCGGCGCCGCGACGAAATGCACGCCGTCGGCGTGCGCCCAGCGTCCCGCACGCGATGCGCGCGCGACCAGCGCGACGCGTTCGCCGTCGGCCTGCGCGGCCGCGAGCAGCGGCTCGAGCGCGTCGAACGGCAGCAGCGCGAGCGGCGTGCGCGGCGCGTAATGCGCCTTCAGCGTGCCGGATGCGCGCGGCGCGGTCGCGTCGCCGCCGTCGGGCAGGCGCGGCGCGCGGCCGAGCACGTCGGCGATCTGCTGCGGCGTCACGTGGCCGGGCCGCAACAGCGCGGGGAAGCCGCGCGACAGGTCGAGGATCGTCGATTCGATGCCGACTTCGGACGCGCCGCCGTCGAGCACGTGCACCGTGTCGCCGAATTCGTCGCGAACGTGCTGCGCGGTGGTCGGGCTCACGTGACCGAAGCGGTTCGCGGACGGCGCGGCAACGCCGCCATGGCCGCCGCGCCGCGCGCTGAACGCGGCCAGCAGCGCTTGCGCGACCGGATGCGACGGGCAGCGCAGGCCGACCGAGTCCTGGCCGCCGCTGACGGCGTCGGGAATGCGCGCATGGCGTTTCAGGATCAGCGTGAGCGGGCCCGGCCAGAATGCATCGATCAACGCCCGCGCATCGGCCGGCAGGTCGGCGGCCCAGTAGCCGGGATCGCCGCCGGGCGGCAGATGCACGATCACCGGATGGTTCGCCGGACGCCCTTTCGCCGCGTAGATGCGCGCGACGGCTTCGGGGTTCGCCGCATCGCCGCCGAGCCCGTACACGGTTTCGGTCGGGAACGCGACGAGCTGGCCGGCATCGAGCAGCGTGGCAGCCGCGTCGATCTGCGCGGGCGTCACCGGGTTCGGGAGATCGATGGACATCGGCCTGCGCCTCAGTCGAGCGGCACGCGCAACAGCTGCGCGCACGCGTTGGCGGCAGCGACCGCGTCGTCGCGCGTCTCGGCCGTGAAGTTCACGTGGCCCATCTTGCGGCCGACGCGTGCTTCTTCCTTGCCGTACAGATGCAGGTGCGCGGCCGGCATCGCGGCGACGGTGTCCCACGGCGGCGTCACGGCGTCGGCGGCCTCGCCGTTGGGGAACCACACGTCGCCGAGGATGTTCAGCATCGCGGCCGGCGAATGCTGGCGCGGGTTGCCGAGCGGCATGCGCGTCATCGCGCGCACCTGCTGCTCGAACTGGCTGGTTGCGCACGCATCGACCGTGTAGTGGCCGGAGTTGTGCGGGCGCGGCGCCATTTCGTTCGCGACGAACGAGCCGTCTTCCAGCACGAAGAATTCGACGCACAGCACGCCGACGTAGCCGAGCGTGTCGGCGATCCGGATCGCCGCCTGCTGCGCTTCCGCGACGCGTGCCGCATCGGCGGACGGCGCCGGCACGACCGTCAGCGCGAGGATGCCGTTGTGGTGAACGTTCTGCGCGAGCGGGAATGCGGCCGAACGGCCGTCCACGCCGCGCGCGATCAGCGCGGACACTTCGTACTTCAGCGGCAGGCGCTTTTCGAGCACGCACGGCACGCCGCCGAGCGCCGCATGCGCGTCGCGCGCTTCCTGCGCGGTGTTCACCCGCACCTGGCCCTTGCCGTCGTAGCCGAGGCGCGCCGTCTTCAGGATGCCCGGCAGCACCGCACCGAGCGCCGCATCGTCGAGCGCGGCGAGCGCCGCCGCCGATTCGATCACCACGTGCGGCGCGACCGGCACGCCCGACGCCTCGATGAAACGCTTCTCCGCGATCCGGTCCTGCGCGATCGCGACGCAGCGGCCGGCCGGCGCGACGAACGTGGTGCGCGCGAGAAAATCGAGGCTCGCGGCCGGCACATTCTCGAATTCCGTCGACACGGCATCGCACAGCCCGGCCAGCTCGGCGAGCGCGGCTTCGTCGTCATAGGCCGCGCGCAGATGGCGATCGGCGACCGCACCGGCAGGGCTCGTCGGATCGGGATCGAGCACGGCGACGCGATAGCCCATCGACTGGGCGGCAAAGCAGAACATGCGGCCGAGCTGGCCGCCGCCGACCATGCCAAGCCACGCGCCGGGCAGGATCGGGGAAACGGAATCAGGAGTTGCGGTCATGTCAGTGGTCGGTCGCGGCGGGGACAGCCCGCCGCAGTAGAAAGATCAGGCGGCTGCCGGAAACGCCATGCGGCCGCGGTGCGCCGTCATGCGAGCGGCGGCAGCACCATCGCATGCGCGGCTTCGTTCTGGCGCACACGGAATGCGGCGAGCCGGTTCGCGTAGTCGACCGACGTGCCGGACAGGATCGACACCGCGAACAGCGCGGCGTTCGCGGCGCCGGCCTCGCCGATCGCGAACGTCGCGACCGGCACGCCCTTCGGCATCTGCACGATCGAGTGCAGCGAATCGACACCCTTCAGGTACTTGCTCGCGACCGGCACGCCGAGCACCGGCACCGTGGTCTTCGCGGCCAGCATGCCGGGCAGGTGCGCGGCGCCGCCGGCGCCCGCGATGATCGCGCGCAGCCCGCGCTCCCGCGCCTTCTCCGCATAGTCGAACATCTCGTCGGGCATCCGGTGCGCGGACACGACCTTCGCTTCGTACGGCACGCCGAATTCCTGCAGGATCGCGACCGCGTTCTTCATCACGTCCCAGTCGGAACTCGAACCCATCAGCACGCCGACGAGCGGCGCGCTGTGCGTGTGGGCAGTCTGGACTTCACTCATTATCGTGCGTTCCTTCGCTCAGGCAAGCGGCTGGCCGGTGATGCGCTCGAGCGCTTCCTGGTACTTCGCGGCCGTCTTCTCGACGACGTCGGCCGGCAGCGCCGGTGCCGGCGCGGTCTTGCCCCACGGCTGCGCCTCGAGCCAGTCGCGCACGAACTGCTTGTCGAACGACGGCGGGTTGGTGCCGACCTCGTACTGGTCGGCCGGCCAGAAGCGCGACGAATCGGCCGTCAGCACTTCGTCCATCAGGTACAGCTTGCCGTGGTTGTCGAGGCCGAATTCGAACTTCGTGTCGGCGATGATGATGCCGCGCGTCGCCGCGTAGTCGGCCGCTTCCTTGTACAGCTTGATCGAGATGTCGCGGATCGTCGCGGCCAGCTCGGTGCCGATGCGACGCTCGGTTTCCTCGAACGTGATGTTCTCGTCGTGCTCGCCGAGCTCCGCCTTCGCGGCAGGCGTGAAGATCGGCTCCGGCAGCTTCTGCGCGTTCTGCAGGCCTTCCGGCAGCTGGACGCCGCACACGGCGCCCGACGCCTGGTATTCCTTCCAGCCGCTGCCGGCCAGGTAGCCGCGCACGACCGCTTCGATCATGATCGGCTCGAGGCGCTTGACGACCGCCGCGCGGCCCTTGACCTGCTCGACTTCGTCAGCCGCGACGACCGACTCCGGCGTGTCGCCGGTCAGGTGGTTCGGCACGATGTGCGCGAGCTTGTCGAACCAGAAGTTGGCCATCTGGTTCAGCACGCGGCCCTTGTTCGGAATCGGCTCGCCCATGATCACGTCGAATGCCGACAGGCGGTCCGTCGTGACGATCAGGAGCTTGTCGTTGCCGACCGCGTAGTTGTCGCGGACCTTGCCGCGACCGAGGAGCGGCAGCGAGCGGAGCGTGGATTCGTAAAGGGTAGACATCGTCTTTTCGCAGATAAGGAGCCAAACAAAAAGGGAAACGCCGTTCCCCGCGGCAGGCGGGAACGGCGGTCTTGCAATGCGTCGGCGAACCGGCGGGCGTTCACGCCCGCGGCTGCCGGCCGGCCCTCGTTCGGCCGGACGGAACGGCTGTCAGGGCCGGATCGGATCCGGCACCGGGGCAGCCCGCCCCGGCCCGGCGGCGAAACCGGGCGGGGGCAATCGTACTACAGTCTCAGCGCACGACCTGCGCGAGCGCGCCGGACTTGTACTGTTCGGCGATCTTGTCGAGCGCGACCGGCTTGATCTTCGCGGCCTGGCCTTCGCAGCCGAACGCGAGGTAGCGGTCGACGCACACCTTCTTCGCCGCTTCGCGCGCGGGCTTCAGGTAGTCGCGCGGATCGAACTTGCCCGGGTTCTCGAACAGGTAGCGGCGGATCGCGCCGGTGATCGCGAGACGCAGGTCGGTGTCGATGTTGATCTTGCGCACGCCGTGCTTGATACCTTCCTGGATTTCCTCGACCGGCACGCCGTAGGTTTCCTTCATGTCGCCGCCGAATTCGCGGATTTCGGCCAGCAGCTCCTGCGGCACCGACGACGAACCGTGCATCACCAGGTGCGTGTTCGGGATGCGCGCATGGATTTCCTTGATGCGCTGGATCGACAGGATGTCGCCCGTGGGCTTCTTCGTGAACTTGTACGCGCCGTGCGACGTGCCGATCGCGATCGCGAGCGCATCGCACTGCGTGAGCTTCACGAAGTCGGCGGCCTGCTCCGGATCGGTCAGCAGCTGCTCGCGGGTCATCGTGCCTTCCGCGCCGTGGCCGTCTTCCTTGTCGCCCTTCATCGTCTCGAGCGAGCCGAGCACGCCGAGCTCCGCCTCGACCGTCACGCCGATCGAGTGCGCCATCTCGACGACCTTGCGCGACACGTCGACGTTGTATTCGTACGAGGCGACCGTCTTGCCGTCGGCTTCGAGCGAACCGTCCATCATCACGCTGGTGAAGCCGCTGCGGATCGCGGCCATGCAGACCGCCGGCGACTGGCCGTGGTCCTGGTGCATCACGACCGGGATGTGCGGATACGACTCGACCGCCGCTTCGATCAGGTGGCGCAGGAACGGCTCGCCCGCATACTTACGCGCGCCGGCCGATGCCTGCATGATCACGGGCGCGCCGACCTGATCCGCCGCCGCCATGATCGCCTGGACCTGCTCCAGGTTGTTCACGTTGAAGGCCGGCAGGCCGTAACCGTGCTCTGCCGCGTGGTCCAGCAATTGACGCATTGATACGAGAGGCATTGTGGAACTCCTTGGAATGAAAACCGGTGCGCCCTGACGCCGGCGCGGCGCTCGCTCCGGTCTGAACCGGGACGGCACGGCGCGGCTGAGCGTCGAATAGCGGCATTTTATCGCGAAGCGCCTCCGATTCCGACCGCCGGAGGCGCGCGCTCGCAATTTGTTACCTTCGCACGGCACAATCCGGGCAAAAAACAGAAAAAAAGCCGCGCGGGGCATCGGACCCCGCGCGGCTTTGGATTGAAAAACGGTGCCATATCTGCTCGGGCAGCAGTTCGGCCCGTCCGCGGACCGGCTCAGTAATGCTCGCCGACCCGCACGATCTTCAGTGTATTGGTGCCGCCCGCCTGCCCCATCGGCTCGCCGACCGTCAGCACGACCATGTCGCCGTGCTGCACGTACCCCTGCTTGACGACGATCTCGAGCGCCGCCTGCAGCGCCGAGTCGCGATCGCTGTTGAAGTCGACGTGCAGCGGCGTCACGTTGCGGTACAGCGCCATCGTGCGCTCGCTGCCGACGCGCGGCGTCAGCGCGAAGATCGGCACGTGCGTGTAGTGGCGCGACATCCACAACGCCGTCGCGCCCGATTCGGTCAGCGCGATGATCGCCTTCGCGCCGAGGTGGTACGCGGTGAACAGCGCGCCCATCGCGATCGACTGGTCGATCCGCGTAAACGTGCGATCGAGGAAATCCTTGTCGAGCTCGACGTGCTCGGACTTTTCCGCCTCGACGCACACGGCCGCCATCGTCTCGATCGTGACGACCGGGTACTTGCCGGCGGCCGTCTCGGCCGACAGCATCACCGCGTCGGTGCCGTCGAGCACTGCGTTCGCGACGTCCGACACTTCCGCGCGGGTCGGCACTGGCGCGTAGATCATCGATTCCATCATCTGCGTCGCGGTGATCACGAGCTTGTTGGACTCGCGCGCCATCCGGATCATCCGCTTCTGCAGCGCCGGCACGGCCGCGTTGCCGACTTCCACCGCGAGGTCGCCGCGCGCGACCATGATGCCGTCGGATGCGTCGAGGATGCTCTGCAGCGCCGGAATCGCTTCCGCGCGCTCGATCTTCGCGATCATCTTCGGCTTGATGCCGTACGGCGCGCCCGCGATGTTCGCGAGCTGGCGCGCCATTTCCATGTCGGTCGCGTTCTTCGGGAACGACACCGCGACCAGATCCGCGCCGAGCGACATCGCGGTGCGGATGTCCTCCATGTCCTTCGCGGTCAGCGCGGGCGCCGACAGGCCGCCGCCCTGGCGGTTGATCCCCTTGTTGTTGGACAGCTCGCCGCCCACCTTGACGATCGTGTGGATCTCGTCGCCGAGCACGCGCTCGACGGTCAGCACGATCAGGCCGTCGTTCAGCAGCAGCAGGTCGCCCGGCTTCAGGTCGCGCGGGAGTTCCTTGTAGTCGAGGCCGACGCGCTCGTCGTTGCCGAGTTCGCAGCCCGCGTCGAGGATGAACGCCTGACCGGGCGTCAGCGTGGTCTTGCCGTTCTCGAACTTGCCGACGCGAATCTTCGGACCCTGGAGGTCGGCCATGATCGCGATCTCGCGGCCGACCTTGCGGGCGGCCTCGCGCACCATCTCGGCGCGCTGGCGGTGATCGTCGGCCGTGCCGTGCGAAAAATTGAGCCGCACGACGTCGAGCCCGGCCTGCATCATCTGCAGCAGAATCTCCGGCGAACTGGAAGCCGGGCCGATCGTGGCGACTATCTTGGTGGCGCGCTGCATGAAACTCCTCTTCTGGATCAAGGTGGATGCGCTGGGTGAAACGCTGCGAGAGCCGGAATCGGCGGGCCCAGCGGCGGCCGCTCCGGAGGGCGTGCCGGTGCTTGCGCCCGGCATCGCTTTGTTCTGAATCTCGTGGTGCTGCACGGCCGCGTCGCCGGCGGCCGCCGGTGCGCGCGGGGACGAGTTCGCCCGCGCGGGCGCGCGTGTGCGCTTGCCCGCGCCGGCCGGCTGCTCCGCTTTCGCGGAGCGCGCGGCCCTCGTCACTCCTGCGCGCGCCGCCACGCTCAGGCCGCCCGCGTTTCGAGCACTTCCACCGCCGGCAGCTTCTTCCCCTCGAGGAACTCGAGGAAGGCGCCGCCGCCCGTCGAGATGTAGCTGACCTGGTCGTGGATGCCGTACTTCGCGATGGCCGCGAGCGTGTCGCCGCCGCCCGCGATCGAGAACGCGGACGATTTGGCGATCGCTTCGGCGAGCGTCTTGGTGCCGTTGCCGAACTGGTCGAACTCGAACACGCCGACCGGGCCGTTCCACACGATCGTGCCGGCCTTCTCGAGCTGGCTCGCGAGCGCGCGGGCCGTATCCGGGCCGATGTCGAGGATCATGTCGTCCGCTTCGATGTCGGCGACCTGCTTCACCGTGGCCGCGGCCGTCGGCGAGAATTCCTTGGCCGTCACGACGTCGGTCGGGATCGGCACCGACGCGCCGCGCTCGCGCGCTTCGTCGATGATCGCCTTCGCCTCGGCGACGAGATCGGCCTCCGCGAGCGACTTGCCGATCGACAGGCCGGCCGCGAGCATGAACGTGTTCGCGATGCCGCCGCCGACGATCAGCTGATCGACCTTGCCGGCCAGCGACTTCAGGATGGTCAGCTTGGTCGACACCTTCGAGCCGGCGACGATCGCCACCAGCGGGCGCGCCGGGTTGCCGAGCGCCTTGCCGAGCGCGTCGAGTTCCGCAGCAAGCAGCGGGCCTGCGCACGCGACGGGCGCGTACTTCGCGATCCCGTGCGTGGTCGCTTCCGCGCGGTGCGCGGTGCCAAATGCGTCGTTCACGTACACGTCGCACAGCTTCGCCATCTTCTGCGCGAGCTCGTCCGAATTCTTCTTCTCGCCCTTGTTCACGCGGCAGTTCTCGAGCAGCACGACCTGGCCCGGCGCAACGTTCACGCCGTTCTCGACCCAGTTCGACACCAGCGGCACGTCGCGGCCGAGCAGCTCGGCGAGACGCTTCGCGACCGGCGCGAGCGAGTCTTCCGGCTTGAACTCGCCTTCGGTCGGCCGGCCGAGGTGCGACGTGACCATCACGGCCGCGCCGGCGTCGAGCGCCGCCTGGATGGCCGGCACGGACGCGCGCACGCGCGTGTCCTCGGTGATGTTGCCGTGATCGTCCTGCGGGACGTTCAGGTCGGCGCGGATGAACACCCGCTTGCCGGCGAGCTGGCCGGCGACGATCAGGTCGGTAAGACGCTTGACTTGGCTCATGTTGAACACATTGAAGTAGTGGATGGGGAAAGGGGGTTCACGCTGGACGTGCGCGGGCTGCCGCGAAAGGGCGCCGGATGCGGCCGTGGCTGGCGGTTCGCATGACGCGCACGGGTAAAAATCTCGAACGGGCATTCTAGCCGATCCATTCGGCAGACTGACCCGTGCGGCGGCGAATTCCGCCTATTTGGGATCGCGCGTGCCGGGCGACAAGTTGCTGCAATGCAGCAACGCACGGCCGCGCGTATGACCGGCCGGACCGCGGCCGGTCAGAAGATCAGCCGCAGGACGGTAAAGACGAGCATGCCGACGACGATCGTGCCGAGCATGCTGCGCCGCCACAAATACCAGCCGAGGCCGGCAAGCGCCGCGTAGAACGGATGATTGGACAGCGCGAACGACAGTCCGGCCGGCGTCTCGAGCACGTCCGGCAGTACGACCGCGACGAGCGCGGCGGCCGGCGCATAGCGCAGCGCGCGCTGCGCACGCTCGGGCAGCACCGTGCGCTCGCCGCCGAGCAGGAACAGCGCACGCGTGACGGCCGTGACGATCGTCATCCCGACGATGACGATCCAGATTTCGGTCGCGCTCAATCGATTTCCTTTTCGTGCACGGTTTCGGTACGAATGCGCCGCCAGTCGGCGCGCTCGACGAAGAAGTCGGCTGTGCAGCCGGCCGCGAGCGCGGCGAACACCGCGATCGGCAGCGCGAGCCGGTACGGCAGGTCGAACGCGATCAGCGACACGATGCCCGCGACCGCGACGGCCGCGAGCGTCGAGCGGTTCGCGACCGCCGACACCATGATCGGAATCAGCGCGAGCGTGCCGGCCAGTTCCAGCCCCCAGCTCGCGGGAAAGAAGCTCGCGAGCAGGATGCCGGCGAGCGACGACACCTGCCACGACGCCCAGCTCGCGAGCGCCATCCCCCAGAAGTACGCTTCCTTGCCCGGCACGTGGCCGTACGCGAAGCCCTGTTTCTGGAACAGCAGGTAGATCACGTCGCCATTGAAATAGCCGATCGCGAGGCGCCGCCACAGCGGCAGGTAGGAAAAATGGGGGGCTAGGCCGGCGCTGAAGATCACGAAGCGCAGGTTGACCATCGCGGCCGTAAGCAGGATCGTCCAGACCGGCAGCTTCGCGACGAGCAGCGGCAGCACCGCGAGCTGCGACGAGCCCGCGTAGACGAAGATCGACATCGCGCTCGCCTGCCCGAGCGTCATCACCGACTTGCTCATCGCGACGCCGGTGACGAGGCCCCAGGACAGGATCGCCATCAGTGTCGGGGAATAGTCGCGTGCGCCCTGGATCAGCGCGAAGCGGTCGGTGGCGGACAATCGAGCGAGCATGGGAAAGCGGGCCGCGGCGGGCAGTTCGTCCGGGCGCCGGCGTCTCCTGCCGGCAAGGCCCGTCGTTATTGGAATCGGTACCGGCGATTATAGCGCCGGCCACGTGCCGACCGACCGGATCGGCGCCAAATGACGCTAAAATAAGCGTCTTTCCGGCTCAACGCTGCACATAACCCGCAGCATCCCACTGCTTCCAGGAGAATCCTATGTCAATGGCCGACCGCGACGGCAAGATCTGGATGGACGGCAAGTTGATCGACTGGCGCGACGCCAAGATCCACGTCCTGACCCATACGCTGCACTACGGCATGGGCGTCTTCGAGGGCGTGCGCGCGTACAAGACGGCCGACGGCAGCACCGCGATCTTCCGCCTGCCGGAGCACACCAAACGTCTGCTGAATTCGGCGAAGATCTTCCAGATGGACGTGCCGTTCGACCGCGAAACGCTCGCCGCCGCGCAGCTCGAAGTCGTGCGCGAGAACAAGCTCGAGTCGTGCTACCTGCGCCCGATCATCTGGGTCGGCTCGGAAAAGCTCGGCGTGTCGGCCAAGGGCAACACGATCCACGTCGCGATCGCCGCGTGGCCGTGGGGCGCGTATCTCGGCGAGGACGGCCTCGCGAAGGGCATCCGCGTGAAGACGTCGTCGTTCACGCGCCACCACGTGAACGTGTCGATGGTCCGCGCGAAGGCGTCCGGCTGGTACGTGAACTCGATCCTCGCGAACCAGGAAGCCACCGCCGACGGCTACGACGAAGCGCTGCTGCTCGACGTCGACGGCTACGTGTCGGAAGGCTCCGGCGAGAACTTCTTCCTCGTCAACAACGGCAAGCTGTACACGCCCGACCTGTCGTCGTGCCTCGACGGCATCACGCGCGACACGGTCATCACGCTCGCGAAGGACGCCGGCATCGACGTGATCGAGAAGCGCATCACGCGCGACGAGGTGTATACGGCCGACGAGGCGTTCTTCACGGGCACGGCCGCCGAAGTCACGCCGATCCGCGAGCTCGACAACCGCACGATCGGCAGCGGCGCGCGCGGCCCGGTCACGGAAAAGCTCCAGTCGGCGTTTTTCGATATCGTGTCGGGCAAGAACGCGAAGTACGCGCACTGGCTGACCAAGGTCTGAGCGCGCCGCGCGACCGACCGCCCCACAAAAGAGTGATAAGAGAAAGTCTCATGAGCGAAATCAAGGAAATGCCGCTGGTCGAGCTGACGGCCAAGGATCTTCCCGCCTACTGCCCGAACCCGGCGATGGCGCGCTGGAGCGCGCACCCGCGCGTGTTCATCGACGTTTCGCACGGCGAGGCGCGCTGCCCGTACTGCGGCACGCGCTACAAGCTGCGCGACGGCGAGGTGGTCAAGGGCCACTGAGCCCCGGTCCGGGCCCGCGGGCCCGCCGCACGCGAGGCGGCGCAGCCGGAAGCCCGGCGCGCCGCCCTTTTCCTGTTCTGACAACCCGAACGCGGTGCATGCGCGCCGTGCTTCATTACGACATCGGAAGTCGACCTGATGCGTCGAGCGCTGGTTATCGCACCGAACTGGATCGGTGACGCATTGATGGCGCAGCCGCTTTTTGCGCTGCTGAAGAAGCTCCATCCCCGCATCGCGATCGATGCCGTCGCGCCCACCTGGGTCGCGCCGGTGCTCGAGCGGATGCCCGAGATCCACGATGTCTACGCGACCGATCTCGCGCATGGCAAGCTGCAGCTGCTGCGCCGCTGGCAGCTCGCGAGCGACCTGCGCGACGTCGGCTACGACGCGGCGTACGTGCTGCCGAATTCGCTGAAGTCCGCGGTGATCCCGTGGCTCGCCAACATCCCGCTGCGGATCGGCTATACCGGCGAGCACCGCTACGGGCTGCTCAATGTGCGGCACGCGAACCCCGACAAGTCGGCCGAGCGGCCGCCGATGACGACGCACTACGCGGCACTCGCGTACGCGCCGGGCGCGAAGCTGCCGGAGTCGATGAAGACGCTGCCCGCGCCGCGCCTCGACGCCGACCTGAACGAGACGGCGCGCGTGTCCGCGCGTTTCAATCTCGATACGAGAAAGCCGCTCGTCGTGTTCTGCCCCGGCGCGGAATACGGCCCGGCCAAGCGCTGGCCGCCCGAGCATTTCGCGACGCTCGCGACGATCGTCCACCAGTCGTTCCCGTACACGCAGATCATCGCGCTCGGCTCGCAGAAGGATGCGGCCGCCGCCCAGGCGATCGCCGACCACGCACCGAACGTGCGCAACCTGTGCGGGCAGACGTCGCTGTCCGAGGCCTGCGCGCTGATCGCGCGCGCGAACGCGGTCGTGACCAACGATTCGGGGCTGATGCACGTCGCCGCCGCCTTGCGCCGGCCGCTCGTCGCGCTGTACGGCTCGACGGATCCACGCCACACCCCTCCGCTGTCGGAGCTGGCGAAGGTACAATGGTTGCATCTCGAATGCAGTCCCTGCTTCGAACGCGAGTGCCCGCTCGGCCATCTGAACTGCCTGCGCGAACTCGGCCCCGAGCAGGTATTCGGCGATTTGCGCGGCATGCTGGTCGGGCAGCGCTGACCCTGACCGGCGGCGTCGCACGACGCGCCGGGCAATCCGATTCACCGGTGCACGGCGGCCCCACCCGGGCCGCCGTGCTGAATACGGCGCGCGACGCGCGCGAGAGACACCCCGATGCCACGTTTTGCCCGCCTTTTCGAAGCCGCTGCCGATACGCTGAACGCCTACTACCAGGCCGTCGCCGATGCCAATCTCGACGCGCTGCTGGGGTTGTGGATCGACGAGGACTTCGCCAGCTGCGTCTGGGCCGACGGCGAGCATCTGCACGGCCTCGACCAGATCCGCAGCGGGCTCGGCAATCGCCTCGCGACGCGCCCGGTCACGATCGAACCGCTCGACATCCGCGTATACGATAGCCTCGGCACCGTCGTCTACACGATCGCCGAAGCGCATCAGCAGGCCGACCTGACGGCCGAACCCGACATGGTTTTCGCGACGTACGTGATGATCCACGAACGCGGCGAGTGGCGGATCGCGCACATCCACGCGAGTCCGATTCCCGAACAGGCGGCCGGACAATTCGCCGCGAAGATCCGTCACGGGCAGGGTCCGCTGCACTGACGAAGAACGAAGCAACGCATTAGCGGGGCGATCATGAGTACGGCTTCTCCGCCCACCTCGCCGCTGACCGGGGCCCCGGCCCCCGACGACGATTCATTGCGCTATCGCGCACCGCGCTGGCTGCCGAACAGCCATGTGCAAACCATCGTGCCCGCGCTGTTCGCGCGACGACCGACCGTCGCGTATCGCCGAGAGCGATGGGAAACCCCCGACCACGATTTCATCGATCTCGACTGGGTCGCGCATCTCGACAGCGCGGCGCCGCCGCCCGACGCGCCGCTGTTCGTGCTGTTCCACGGCCTCGAAGGCAGCTCCGCGTCGCACTATGCGCTCGCGATGATGTCGGCCGCGCGCGCGAAGGGCTGGCATGCGGTCGTCCCGCACTTTCGCAGTTGCAGCGGCGAGCTCAACCGGCAGCCGCGCTTCTATCATCTCGCCGACAGCGCCGAGGTCGACTGGATCCTGCGCCGGCTCGCCGCGCAGCATCGCGGGCCGGTCGTCGCGGCCGGCGTGTCGCTCGGCGGCAACGTGCTGCTGCGCTGGCTCGGCGAGCACCGCAGCGACACGTCGATCGTGCATGCGGCCGCCGCGATCTCGACGCCGATCGACGTGCATGCCGGCGGCCGCGCGCTGTCGCAGGGTTTTGCGATGGTGTACACGCGCAGCTTCCTGAAGACGCTGAAACGCAAGGGGTTGGCGAAGCTCGAGCAATACCCGGGGCTGTTCGACCGCGACGCGATGCTGCGCGCCGTGACGATGCGCGACTTCGACGAAGTCGTGACTGCGCCGCTGCACGGCTTCGCGAACGCGGACGATTACTGGACCCAGGCCACGACGCGCCCGCTGCTGCGCGCAATCGACGTGCCGACCCTGATCCTCAACGCGCGCAACGATCCGTTCCTGCCCGAATCCGCGCTGCCGAGCGCGGCCGACGTGTCGCCGGCCGTCGAGCTCGACCAGCCCGCGCACGGCGGTCATGCAGGATTCATGACCGGGCCGTTTCCCGGCCGCCTCGACTGGCTGTCGGCGCGGGTGTTCGGCTATTGCTCCAAATTCGTCGATCATGGATGACATCGTCAGGCAAGCCATCGCCAAGTGGCCGAACGTTCCGCACTGCACCGGCTGGCTGCTGCTCGACCGGCGCGGTGAATGGCGGCTGCGCGACGACGCCGCGCAGGCCGCCGGCGAGCTCGGCTCGCCGATCCGGCATGCGGCGCTGAACGCGTTCATCGGACGCAACTACGAATGCGATGCGCACGGGCAGTGGTTCTTCCAGAACGGGCCGCAGCGCGTGTACGTCGAGCTCGCGTACACGCCATGGATCGTGCGACTGGCCGAGTGCGACGGGCAGCTCGCGCTGACCGACCAGACCGGCGCGTCGTTCGAACCGGACGCCGCGTGGCTCGACGATGCGGGCGGCGTGCTATTTCGCGCGGCCGGCACACCGCCGCGCATCGCCGCGTTGCACGACCACGACCTCGGCCTGTTCGCGGATCACGCGGACTTCGACGCGACACCGCCGGTGCTGCGCTGGCGCGACGGCCACACGCTGCCGCTCGGCAACGTCGCGTGTGCCGACGTGCCCGCGATGTTCGGCTTCGTCGCGAGCCCTGCGCAGCGCGCGCGTTGCGATCGCGACACGCCGCCGGACCGCGGCAACGCTCACGCCGGCAGCTGAACGCGCGGCAGCAGCCGTCGCCCTCCCCTGACGGCCGTCATCCGCGGCCGTTCTTCTCGTCCTCGCGCTCTTCCTTGTAGCGCGCCTCGAATTCCAGCAGCCGCGCGCCGATGATCGACTGGTCGTAGAACGACACGTCCTTCGCGTCACGCGCCTCCTTGAGCTGGCGAATCGCCGACGGCCACGCGCCGTCGAGCGCCAGCTTTTCCGCGAGCGCACGGCGCCGCGCCAGCACGTCGCCCCGGCCGTCGCTCGCCTTCGCGAGGTAGTCCCACCAGTCCGGCTGCTCGGGGTCTGCGGTCGCCTGCGTGCGCGCGAGCGCCTGCGCGTCGGCGAAGCGGCGGGCGGCGAGCAGCGCCTGCAGGTGCGCGACGATCGCTGCATGCGACGCCGGCCAGCGCTGCTGCGCGAGCGCCGCGAGCCGCACCGCGTCGTCGGCCCGGCCGGCGCGGCGGGCGATGTCCGCGGCCAGCACGTCGAGGCTCGGCGAACTCGTGGCCGGATCGTCGGCGCGCCGCTCGCGTGCGTCGAACGCCGCGCGGGCCGACGCGAGCGCGTGGTCGGCGGCGTCGTACTGGCCGAGCAGCATGTTCGCCAGCGCGATCCCGTAGTCGTTCGCCGCAACGTTCGGCGCGGTGCGATCGTCGATCTCGAGCTGCATCCGGCGCGCCTCGGCCGCGATGTCGTTCGGCGCGCGGTTCTGCAGGATGCGCAACCGTGCGCGCACGAAGCCGTATTCGGCCGACTGGCGCGGCTGCCGGTACGGCGCGCGGCGCGCGCGATCCTCCATGTCGGCGATCCGTTCGCCGGTGAGCGGGTGCGTGCGCGCATAGGCCGGCACGCCCGCGTCGCCCATCGACGCGCGGTCCAGTCGTTCGAAGAAGCCGGGCATGCCGTACGGATCGTAGCCGGCGCCCGCGAGCAGCTGGAACCCGACGCGATCGGCCTCGCGTTCGGCCGAGCGCGAGAAGCGCAGCTGGTTGTCGACCGCGTACGCCTGCCCGCCCATCGCGATCGCGCTGCCCAGGTCGCCGCTGCGCGCGAGCACGCCGGCCAGTACGCCGAGCAGCATCGTCGCGAGCGCGGTGTAGCCCGTCTTTTCGTTCGCGCCGATCATCCGCGCGATGTGCCGCTGCAGCACGTGCCCCATCTCGTGGCCGACCACCGATGCGAGTTCCGATTCCGTCTGCGTCGTGACGACCAGCCCGCTGTTGATCCCGATGAAGCCGCCCGGCATCGAGAACGCGTTGATCTGCGGATCGCGCACCGGGAACAGATCGAAGTCGGGCGTGTAGCCGCCGATGTAGCGCGCCGCGGCCGCGGCCGCGAGCCGCGCGGCCATCGCGTTCAGGTAGTCGCGCACCAGCCAGTCGTCGAGGTAGTCGGGGTCGCGCCGCACTTCGCGCATCACGCGCTCGCCGAGACGGCGCTCCGCCTGCGGCGTGAGCGAACCGCCGGAGCCGTCGCCGAGATCGGGGAGCTCCAGCGCACGCAGCGGGGCGCGCAGATTCGCGACGGGCGCGGACGCGCCGCCGGCACCGTCGCCCGAAAAGCGGCTTTCGGCGCCGCCGTAGGTGCCGAATACGCCGGTCGCGATGCCGGCCGGCACCGTCGAAAGCGACGGTGAAGCGCCGCCTGCCGGCTCGAGCGGCAGCGCCGACGCACGCTGGGCGTAGCCGCTCGGCGGCACCGCGAGCGCGGCCGACAGCAACACGGCAAGCAACTGTTTGACACGCATGGCAGGTTGAAAGCGACGCCGTCCCGCGCGCCGGGCGCGCATCGCGGCGTTTGGTCTGAATATTCGGGTCATTGTACCGGTGCGGTCCCGGCTGTCCGGTGCGACGAACGTACGATCTGCGCACCTGGCGCCGCACCCGCCGCTGCTATGATAGGCGCCCGTTGAAACGTTGCAGATGTTTGCGGCCCGGCGCCGGATGCGGCGGATCGTCCGGCCGCGAAACCCGAGATCGGAGCAAGACATGTCAGGACTGACTCATTTCGACGCCGCCGGCCACGCGCACATGGTCGACGTCGGCGGCAAGCAGGAAACGCAACGCATCGCGATCGCGCGCGGCACGATCCGGATGCTGCCCGCGACGTTCGCGCTGATCCGCGACGGCAAGGCGAAGAAAGGCGACGTGCTCGGCGTCGCGCGCATTGCCGCCATTCAGGGCGCGAAGCGCACCGCCGATCTCATTCCGCTGTGTCATCCGCTCGCGCTGACGCGCGTGGCCGTCGACTTCGAGCTCGACGACGCGCTGCCGGGCGTGCGCTGCATCGCGCAGGTCGAGACGTTCGGGCGAACCGGCGTCGAGATGGAAGCGCTGACGGCCGTGCAGGTCGGGCTGCTGACCGTGTACGACATGTGCAAGGCGGTGGATCGGGGAATGGTGATCACCGATGTGAGCGTCAGGGAGAAGCGCGGCGGGAAATCAGGGGACTGGAAGGCGGAGGATGCGGCGGGGTGAGCAGCCGGCGGCTGCCGCCCGTAAATTCGGGATAAAGCGGCTTATCTCATACAATTGCCGGATTCCGCACGAGAGAGCGTGCGACCAGCACAAATAAAACAGTGAGCCCTCGGGATGAATTCGCAAGCGTCAAGAAGCGCGCTGCTGGCCGGACCGGTTCAGCACGAGCGCCTGTCACGTCTCGACAAGCCGCAAAACGGCGCGAGTCGCGACAACGGCCGCCGGGTGGGCGCGATTTCCACGTGGACCAACGACCATCCCGAGTCCGTGCGCCAACTGCGCACATTCGACGAGACGCCGAGGCTCGACAGCCTGAGCGTCGGTCGTAACGGCCTCCTGCTCGTCTACGCCACCGAGCCGAACTCGGGCAGCCGCGGCGGTGCGCCGATCGACCTCACGTTCACCAGCACCGATGCCGGCAAGTCGTGGGATCACACCGCCGACAAGGTTGCACAAGGCGGCTACTTCGACGCGCAGACCAACACGCTGTACTGGCTGCACCCCTATACGCTGAAGAAGCGGACTTTCTGATCGCGCACATGACGGCTGCATTGGCGCGAAAACCCGGTCAACACGGAAAGCACCGATTCCGACGGGTCGTGCCACGGCGACTTCATGATGCGTCATATCGGGCGCCCGGTCGGCAAGGCACCCGGCAGGCTGCTGGTGAAGCGACATGCGAAAAGGCAAACGATGGCTCTTGATCGCGGGATGCGCTCCTGTTCCACCGATCGCCATTCTGATCGCCGCCAGATGCATTTGCCGTGGCCGCGTCCGCAGAATCGGACGCACCCGCGGCAGGACCTGCGCCGTGCCTCTCCATTGACTTCAGCCAGCTCCATGCGCAACCGGCCCATCCTCTTGCTACGACGAAAGACTCGATCCGATGAATAAATCACTGCGTCGCGCCGCACTCGCGCTGTGCGTTGCCACATCGCCGGCAGCCTTCGCCGGCAGCCCCTGCCCCGCCGCCGACACCGCCGCACGCGCCGCGCTCGACGCGCAACACCGCGTGCAACGCGTCCCGAACCCGCAAGGAGACGGCGGCGGCACCGTCGACGTTTCGCCGCCTTTGCGCGAGGCGCTTCGCGCCTACAAGCAAGCACTCGTGCGCGCGATCGACGCGCGCCTCGCGTGCAGCGACGAACACGTCGAACCGGCCGCACTGAAGCGCACGCTCGCGGCAACGCTCGGCGTCCCCGCCCAACCGGTCCAACCGTCCCAGCCGAAACCCGGCGAATCGGCGTTCGGCCGCAACCCGGACGTCGACGTCACGCGCGACGGCACGTCCCGCCCGCTGCTGTTCGTACGCGCCGGCTTCGACATCGCATGCGGCGACGACAACGTGCTCACCGCGTACGCGTGGGAAAACGGCGGCTGGCGGCGCGTACTGCGCTGGCAGGCCGACGACTACACGGACATCGGCGGCGCATACGGCGGCGGCTTCTGGTTCGGCGCGTTGCCCGGCGGACAGGTGGCGGTCGTCCATGGCACGCCGTGGTGCTCGTCGCGCTGGAGCCGGTTCGGCGCGGACGTGATCGCGCCGGCCAACGGATCGGCCGCGCAACGCACGCTGTTCCACACCGCGCACGGCTACGTGATCGACGACGATGCGATCCGCTTCAAGGTGCGCGCCGACGGCTTCGAGTTGCGCACGACGGTCGGCTCGCTCGACGGCGACGTGATGACGCGGCCGGGTATCTTCCGCTATCGCGTCGACGGCGACACCGTGCAACGCGTGCAGCCGGCGGCAGCCAACGGACGCGATTTCGTCGACGAATGGCTGAAGGCGGACGACGCGCTCGCACGCGAATGGAGCGAACCTGCGGCCGCCGCGCCAGCACTGAAAGCCCGGCAAGCGTTCAACGCGGAAAGCAAGGCGCCCGATATCGGCTTCGCATACGGCCCGGTACGCGGCTGTTCCGACAGCAAGGATCGCTTCCAGGTCGAACTCGACCTGACGGGCAAGGGAGGGGAAACGGTCGCGCGTCGCTACGCGCTGATCCGCCAGGAGCGCAGCGGCTTCACGATGCTCGCGCTACGCAATGCGTCCGAGCCCGCGTGTCGCGGCGCGGATCTGATGCCGCGGCATTGAACGGCAACGGCAACCGCGCGGCGCGGCGGTGAAAGCGCACCGGACGACCAACGACGACGCGCGCGGCGCGTCATGGCGCGATCACCGCACCGGCCGCGCCGTCATTCGGCGCGCCGCGGCTCGAACACGAACGGTTGCGTGAGCAGGAACGGATTCGCGGTCGCGCCGGTCTGCGTGCAGGTCGCATGCGTCATCGCGTCGATGGCCGCGCGGTCCGCCGCCGCGTTGCGGCTGCTCGTCGTCACGGTCACGTTCTGTGCTTCGCCGGAAGTCGTCATCAACGCGCGCACGAGCACGGTGACCGGACGCGTGAGCGGCTTCGCGCTATCCGGGTAAACTGCGCGCGGAATGTGGCAGGTCAGCCTGCTTTCCTGCGACGACGACAGCATCGCGCAGCCGGAAAACAGCACGGCGGCGGCGGGCAGGATCACGAGTGTGGAGCGAAGGGCCATGGTCGAATGTCGTTCTTCAGTACTGTTGCGGGCGAGCGCCACGCTGGCGGACGTGACGTGATTCGCCGCACCGCTTGCCTCGCCCCGCGCCGCGGCCATCGGACCGGCGCCCCGTTACGGCCGCGCGGCCAATGACTGCATCGGCCGCGATCCTGCTTGGCGGATCCCCGGATCTGCGGCCGCTGCGTTAGCTTGGGCCGAGCACGCCGTCCGGGTATGCGAACGCTTTCGCGCATTGTGCACGCGCCGCCGTTCCCGTGGCCGCGATTTGACAATGGTTGACGCGCATCGCGCCGGATTCCGCCGCTACCCGTTCTCAACGGGAAACAATCGCCGCTCCGTCAAAGGAGCCACCGTTCCCCCGCTTCGACACGCGACAACCCGCGCCGGAATTCCCCGCCCGGCGCCGCACCGCACTACTCCGAATCGTCTTCCGAGTCGTCGTCGTCCGCATCGGCCGGGACTTCGCCGTACTTTGCGACGACCGCCGCCTTGAACGACTTCAGCGCCGGCTGCTGGTCGCACAGCTTGTACAACGACGCGAGCTGCTGCGGCCAGTCCTTCAACTCCTTCGCGAACACGTGCAGCCGCGCGACCGTGTCGAGCGCGTCGGCTTCGCGGCCGGCCAGCGCCTGCAGCGCCGCATAACGGCGCAGCACCGTCTCGCCGGGCAGCAGCGCGATCGCGCGCTCGTGCGCGGCAAGCTTGAGCGGCAGGTTGTCCGGCGAAATCGTCAGCAGCGTCGCCGCACCGTAATCGCCCCATGCGCCGAACAGCAGCGACGGCGCATCGCGGTACTGCGCGGCCGGATCGCTGCCGTAATACAGCACTTCCGCGCGCTGGTAGTCGCGCAGCACCGGCACCGCCGCCAGCACGCCGCCGACCGACAGCACCGCGAACAGCCCGAACGCCGCGCGGCCCGGCAGGATGCGCAGCGGCTTCACGTCGAGCAGGCCGATCACGAACATCGCCGGCAGCAGGAAGAACATGTATTGCTGCGGATATTCGACGAGCGCATGCATCAGCAGGATGCCGATCAGCGCGAAGCCGAACACGCGCGTGCTCGACTGCGGCGCACGCACGGCGCGCACGAACCACGTCACGAGCGCGACGACGAGCACGCCGAGGCCCACGATGCCGGACTTCGCGAGCAGGTCGATGAAGATGTCGTGCGAGTTGTTCGCTATCTCCACCCCGCCGAGCGCGCGCGCCAGCGCGAACTGGTGCGACGGAAACTCGCCCCAGCCGACGCCGAGCAGCGGATGCTCGCGGAACATCGCGAGCCCGTACTTCCACAGCGCTAGGCGCGGTGCGATCTGCCCTGCGTCGCGCATTCGCTCGGCCGCCGACTCCGCGAGGCCGAGATGGAAATGCACGTTGGCCCAGCGCACCGCGACGTTGACCGCGACGAACACCACGGCGAGCACGACCGGAATCAGCCATGCACGGCGATTGCCTGGCGCGCGGCGCGACTCCAGCCATGCCATCCAGAAGCCCGCGACCACCATCACCGCGACCTGCAGCCACGGGCCGCGCGACACAGTCAGCGCGAGGCCGGCCGACAGCACGATCGACAGCGCGAGCCATGCCCACACCGCGAGGCGGCGTGTCTGCACCAGATACAACGCGCCCGCGAGCGCGAACGCGATATAGCTCGCCAGGTGGTTCGCCTGCGCCATGTTGCCGTACGGGCGGCGATCGACCGTGATGTTGTACACGACGACGAACGGCGACACCGCGGACTCGAGATGGAACAGCTGGACGACCTGGCTCGCGACCGCGAACACCCCGCCGACGAGCAGCGCGCCGGCCATCATCCGCGCGGCAGCTTCGACGAGCCCTTCGCGCGCCAGCGTATAGCCGGCCTGCATCGCGACCAGCGCAGCGGCCAGATAGCCGACCGCGAGCCAGTTCATCGACGGCACCTTCAGCGGCATCAGCACGACCTGCGCGATCAGCACCGCGGCGAACCCGAGCGGTGCGACGAACGCGGCCGGCGCGGCGAACGGCTGCGCCGGGCGGCCCGTGCGCGCGAGCAGCACGACGGAAAGCCCCACCAGCAGGTACAGCACCAGCGCGGCAAATTCGGAATAGAAGGTCGGGATCGGATACGTGTGATTCGTGATCGCATACGGCACGATCAGGGCGACAGCCAGCGCAACGAGCGGCAACGAGCGGGAAAAAGTAGAAGGCATGAGCGAACCGGATGTCAGCAACCGGCGCACTATACAAAACTTTCCCCGCTCTGTGCGGCCGCCGTCGTGCCGCCTCGCGACGCGGCCGGCCCCGCGCGAGCGGCGCGCCGAGCCGCATGAGCCGCCTCGCGCGCACCGCGCGGCACCGGCTGCCCGCCGCCGATCCTACGCGCGGCATTCCGCCGGCGCATATTTCGCGGGCAACGTCGCGGCCTCCGTCGGCAACGGGCCTGCTCCGGGCGCCGGCAGCGACGACGCGGTCTTGCCGGAGGCAAAACATTCCCACGCGATCGCACCGGCCTGCATCGCGCCCTTTTTGAGCGGCACGCGCGCGGTCGGCGCGTCGGCCTTGTCCGGCGCGGACGGCACCAGCACGAGCGTGTTCGCGCCCGCCGCGGCGACGCGTGCGGTGAACGTCACCGTGATCTGGCCGGTGTCGCCGTCGATCGCGACGGATTCGACGTTGCGGGTGCCGGCCGGCGGGCTGTAGCCGCCGTCGAGCCCCGCGCCGCTCGCGGCGTTGTCGGCGACCGCGAGCCGTGCGGACGATGCGAGCGCGAGCCCCTCGCCGACGCGCGACCGCGCGAGGTAATCCTGATAAGCGGGAATCGCGTACGCCGCGATCACGCCGACGATCGCGAGCACGATCATCAGCTCGATCAGCGTGAAGCCGGCCGGCCGCAAGCGCCGCGCCGGCCGGCGCGCGTGCCGCAGACCGGCGGCGATGCGACGAAACAGGGAAAGGGAAAAAGCTTCGAACATGACTGGCTCCGGAAACGAAAAACGCCTGCCGAATCAGGCAGGCGTTTCGATCGTAGCCAGCAGGCCTCGAACCCGGCAGTCGGCCGGACGGCCAACATCAATGCGCGTGCGGGACGGCGCGGCGGCGACGCAGCGCATAACCGGCCGCGACGACGAACAGCGCGCCGGCGATGCTCGCGCCGTAGACGGCAGCCGGCGTATCGAGCACCGGCCAGCGATCGCCGACCGGGTCGTGCACCATCAGCCCGCCCGCGATCCAGCCGAGCAGCCCCGCGCCGAGCGCGACGACGATCGGGAACCGGTCGAGCAGCTTCAGCACCAGCGTGCTGCCCCACACGATGATCGGCACGCTCACGACGAGCCCGAAGATCACGAGCGCCAGCCGGTGCGACGGATCGGCCTGCTCGGCCGCGCCGGCGATCGCGATCACGTTGTCGAGGCTCATCACCGCGTCGGCGATCACGATCGTCTTCACGGCATCCCACAGCCGGTCGGCCGGCTTCACGTTGTCGTGCGCATCGGCGTCCGGCGCCATCAGCTTGATGCCGATCCACAGCAGCAGCAGGCCGCCGCCGAACTTCAGGAACGGCACGTCGAGCAGCACGACCGCGAACGCGATCAGCGCGACGCGCAGCAGGATCGCGCCGGCGGTGCCCCATACGACGCCGCGCAGCCGCTGGTTGGCCGGCAGGTTGCGGCACGCGAGCGCGATCACGACCGCGTTGTCGCCGCCGAGCAGGATGTCGATGATGACGATCTGGAATACGGCGCCCCAGTGCAGCGACGTCAGGAATTCAAGCATGAGTGGTATCGGATGGAGGAACGGAAGTCTGGCGGGCGGCCCGCTTCGTCGCCGGCGCATGCGTCGCGCATGGCCGGTGCTTACAAATTCATTGCGCGAGCATAACAAAAAACGCCGGCAGAGCCGGCGTTTTTTGCAGGACGAACCGCGGGGAAATTACAGCGCCTTCTTCAGCAGACGGCCCATTTCCGACGGGTTGCGCGTGACGGTGATGCCGCACGCTTCCATGATTTCCAGCTTCGCTTCGGCCGTGTCCGCACCGCCCGAGATCAGCGCGCCGGCGTGGCCCATGCGCTTGCCCGGAGGCGCCGTGACGCCAGCGATGAAGCCGACGACCGGCTTCTTCATGTTGTCCTTGATCCACTCGGCCGCGTTGGCTTCGTCCGGACCGCCGATTTCACCGATCATCACGACCGCATCCGTATCCGGATCGTCGTTGAACATCTTCATCACGTCGATGTGCTTCAGACCGTTGATCGGGTCGCCGCCGATGCCGACTGCCGACGACTGGCCGAGGCCCAGCGCCGTCAGCTGCGCAACGGCTTCATACGTCAGCGTGCCCGAACGCGACACGACGCCGATGCGGCCCTTGCGGTGGATGTGACCCGGCATGATGCCGATCTTCAGCTCGTCCGGCGTGATCGTGCCCGGGCAGTTCGGCCCGAGCAGCAGCGTCTTGCGGCCTTCGCGACGCATGCGGTCCTTCACTTCGATCATGTCGCGGACCGGGATGCCTTCCGTGATGCAGATCGCGAGATCGAGGTCGGCTTCGACCGCTTCCCAGATCGCGGCCGCGGCGCCTGCCGGCGGAACGTAGATGACCGACACGGTCGCGCCGGTTTCGGCCTTCGCTTCCTTGACGCTCGCGTAGATCGGAATGCCTTCGAAGTCTTCACCGGCCTTCTTCGGGTTCACGCCCGCGACGAATGCCTCGCGGCCGTTTGCGTATTCACGGCAGGCGCGCGTGTGGAACTGACCGGTCTTGCCGGTAATGCCCTGCGTGATGACCTTCGTGTCCTTGTTGATCAGAATCGACATGTATTTTGACCTCTGTTCGATTGGCGTCGCGTGCAAACCGCGCCGCCATACGTGTTCATTAGCGCGTGCTTACTTGCCTGCGGCAGCCGCGACGACCTTCTGCGCGGCTTCTTCCATGCTGTCCGCCGAGATGATCGGCAGGCCGGAATCGGCCAGCATCTTCTTGCCGAGGTCCTCGTTCGTGCCCTTCATGCGCACGACGAGCGGCACGTTCAGGTTCACGGCCTTCGAACCGGCGATCACGCCTTCCGCGATCACGTCGCAGCGCATGATGCCGCCGAAGATGTTCACGAGAATCGCCTTCAGGCCCGGGTTCTTCAGCATCAGCTTGAACGCTTCCGTGACCTTCTCGGTGGTCGCGCCACCGCCGACGTCCAGGAAGTTCGCCGGCTCGCCGCCGAACAGCTTGATGGTGTCCATCGTCGCCATCGCGAGGCCTGCGCCGTTCACGAGACAGCCGATGTTGCCGTCGAGCGAGATGTACGCGAGGTCGAACTTCGACGCTTCGATTTCAGCCGGATCTTCTTCGTCCAGATCGCGGTACGCGACGATTTCCGGGTGACGGAACAGCGCGTTCGAGTCGAAGTTGAACTTCGCGTCGAGTGCGATGACCTTGCCGTCGCCGGACACGTTCAGCGGGTTGATTTCGGCCAGCGATGCGTCGGTTTCCCAGAACGCCTTGTACAGGCCTTGCAGGATCGCGCGCGCTTGCGGAATCGAAGCAGCCGGCACGCCGATCTTCGCGGCGAGGTCGTCCGCCTGCGCGTCGAGCAGGCCCGTCGACGGCTCGACGATGACCTTGTGGATCAGTTCCGGGTGCTTTTCGGCGACTTCTTCGATGTCCATGCCGCCTTCGCTCGAACCCATCAGCACGATCTTCTGCGACACGCGATCGACGACGAGGCTCACATACAGTTCCTGCTTGATGTCGGCGCCTTCTTCGATCATCAGACGGTTAACCTTCTGGCCTTCCGGACCGGTCTGGTGCGTGACGAGCTGCATGCCGAGGATCTGGCTCGCGTATTCGCGCACCTGCTCGATCGACTTCGCCACCTTCACGCCGCCGCCCTTGCCACGGCCGCCCGCGTGAATCTGAGCCTTCACGACCCATACCGGGCCGCCAAGCTCTTCCGCCACCTTGACGGCCTCGTCAACCGAGAACGCCGGCTTGCCGCGCGGTACCGCGACTCCGAATTTCCGCAGGATTTCCTTACCCTGGTACTCGTGAATCTTCATGCGTGATTCCCTTCAGTCTGAGAGTTGGATGAAAAATCGCTTAAGACGCTTCTTCGAATGATTTCCGTTCATTCCTTCGTGCTGCCTTCACCGGGCAGATCCGGCTGGATCGGGCCATACCACCGCGGGTAGTACTGCCGCACGACCTCGCCGTCGAACCGCAGCGCCCGGCAGCGGCCGAGCTGGAAAGGCGGTTCGGCGTGCACGCCGTCATGGTCCGGACCTTCGCCGCCCTCCTCGCGCACATTCCACACGTCACCGGCGAACGCCTGGATCGCGGCCGTCGGCAGCACGGCGCACAGTTCGGTGAGATGGGAACAGCCTGCGACGCCGGCGAGCAGCCGGTTCGCGTTGCGGCGGAAATTGCGGAAGAGATTGAGCCCGATGAGGGCCCGATAGGCAGGAGTGGCGGATTGACAGTGACCGGGATAGGGAACCCATTCCGACGACGCTTCGGCGTCGACGACATTGAGGTCACGATCGATAGTCACGCGCAGCCAGAGTTCATGGATCGGCAGGCCCTGGGGCCGGATGCCCGACGCAAGCGCGACGTCGCGCGGCTTGTGGTCGGTCAGGCAGGCTTCGATGTCCCACAAGCCGTCGCCGCGCTCGTAGGCTTCCGCTCGGATTGCGCGTCGATGTCGCAACTGACGGGGCACGGGCTCGGATAGCGGCATGCTGGAGGTTGAGGCCGAAGAGGAAAACCCGTGGATTTTAGCATATTGGGTATTTGAGGCATTCGGCCCCGACGGCGGGTATTCCCGCCTGTCCGGAAACGGTTGCATTGCAGCAAAATCGCGCGCCACGCGCGCGACCGGGACCGGTCAGTCGTCGAGCGGAAAATCGTCGCCGACCTTCAGCAACTTCACGATGGTCGCGCTCGAGAAGCCGCGCGCGGCAAGGAAGCGCGCCTGCTTCGCGCGCTCGGCCGGCGTTTGCGGCAGCGCACCGAATTTCTTGCGCCACACGGCCTGCGCGCGCGTGAACTCGGTCTCGCGCAATTGCGCATTCACTTCGTCGACGAGACTGTCGCCGACCGCATGGCGCTTCAGTTCGCTGACGATGCGCGCGACGCCGACGCGCGATGCGCGGCGATGCACGAGACTCTCGGCAAAACGGGCGTCGGACAGCCAGCCTTCCTGCTCCAGCGCGTCGAGCACGGGTTCGACGGATTCGTCCTCGCCGACGTACGGCGCGAGCTTGCGCGCGAGTTCCGCGCGACTGTATTCGCGCCGGGACAGATAGCCGAGCGCGCGGCCCTTAAGGGAGCGCGGGGGTTTCGACGATTTGCGCCCGGTCGCACCGGACTCGTCGCCGGACGCCGCGCCGGCAGCATCGCCGGACGCTCGGCGCGTGCGGCGCGGATGCTGGCTGCTGCGCGTATAGACGTCTTCCGTCGCCGGAGCCGCCGCATCGGCGATACGCTCAGCGGGGAAGCTGACGCCGGACACGCGACGGTGCGATCGGTCGTGCGCGTCGAACGACTCGTCGTCGTCGAACGGATCGACCGGAGCAGTGATCTCAAACGAAACGAGGGCATCGTCAGATGCCCTCGTCGCGGTGCGGTGCGCGGCATGACTGCCCGCGCGCCGCCGGTCGGCACCCGAGGATTCGGCTCGCCGGGCCGAGCGCCCCGCCGTTTCGGGCGCGTCGCTCGACTCCGGTTCGCCAGCCTGACCTCGGCGCCCGACCATCATTCTTCTTCGTCCATCGCCTCGGCTTCGTCGACCACGCCGTCGGGCATCGCTACGACGCCGAGCGACTCGCGAATGCGGTTCTCGATCTCGCGCGCGATTTCCGGATTCTCGCGCAGGAACTCACGCGCGTTGTCCTTGCCCTGACCGATCTTCTCGCCGTTGTAGCTGTACCAGGCGCCTGCCTTGTCGACGATCTTCGCCTGCACGCCGAGGTCGATGATCTCGCCCTGACGCGAAATGCCTTCGCCATACAGGATGTCGAAGATCGCTTCGCGGAACGGCGGCGACACCTTGTTCTTCACGACCTTCACGCGGGTTTCGTTGCCGATCACCTCGTCGTTCTTCTTGATCGAGCCGATCCGGCGGATATCCAGACGCACCGACGAGTAGAACTTGAGCGCGTTGCCGCCCGTCGTGGTTTCCGGGTTGCCGAACATCACGCCGATCTTCATCCGGATCTGGTTGATGAAGATCACGAGGCAGTTCGTGCGCTTGATCGTGCCCGTCAGCTTGCGCAGCGCCTGCGACATCAGGCGAGCCTGCAGGCCCGGCAGCGAATCGCCCATCTCGCCTTCGATTTCGGCCTTCGGCACGAGCGCCGCGACCGAGTCGATGACGATCATGTCGATCGAGCCCGAGCGCACCAGCGCGTCGGTGATTTCGAGCGCCTGCTCGCCGGTGTCCGGCTGCGAGATCAGCAGCTCCGGCACGTTCACGCCGAGCTTTGCCGCATATTGAACGTCGAGCGCGTGCTCGGCGTCGATGAACGCTGCCGTGCCGCCCAGCTTCTGCAGCTCCGCAATGACCTGCAGCGTGAGCGTCGTTTTACCGGACGATTCCGGACCGTAGATCTCGACCACCCGGCCGCGCGGCAGGCCGCCGACGCCGAGCGCGATATCGAGGCCCAGCGAGCCCGTGGAGACGACCTGGATGTCTTCCTTCGCTTCGCCGTCGCCCATCCGCATGATCGACCCTTTGCCGAACTGCTTCTCGATCTGCGCGAGTGCGGCCGCCAGCGCCTTGCTCTTCTCGGCGGTCATCCCGGAGCCCTTCTTGCTATCTTCCATGAATCGTCCTTTGCTATGATGAGCAGCGTCTGTTAGAGGCGCGCCCGCTTTCAAGCGCCGCCCACGAATGCAGACACTGTATAAAAAAACAGTGTTTTATGCAAGCCCGCAATGCAGGCTGCGTTGTACACGGATAACTTCGGAGACAGCCGCGCCGGCGCGCACGCCCGCCGCGGCCACCGGTCAGCAACATGCGAATTCTCATCGCCGAAGACGACAGCATACTCGCGGACGGCCTCACCCGGTCACTCCGCCAATCGGGCTATGCGGTCGACCACGTGAAGAGCGGCGTCGAGGCCGATACCGCGCTGTCGATGCAAACCTTCGACCTGCTGATCCTCGATCTCGGGCTGCCCAAGATGTCCGGGCTCGACGTGCTCAAGCGCCTGCGCGCGCGCAATTCCAATCTCCCCGTGCTGATCCTGACCGCCGCCGACAGCGTCGACGAGCGCGTGAAGGGGCTCGACCTCGGCGCGGACGACTACATGGCCAAGCCGTTCGCGCTCAACGAGCTCGAGGCGCGCGTGCGCGCGCTCACGCGGCGCGGCGCGGGCGGCGGCCCGACCGTCGTGCGGCACGGCTCGCTCGCGTTCGACCAGGTCGGCCGCATCGCGTATGCGAACGAGCGCGTGCTCGATCTGTCCGCGCGCGAGCTCGGGCTGCTCGAAGTGCTGCTGCAGCGCATCGGCCGGCTCGTGTCGAAAGAGCAGCTCGTCGACCATCTGTGCGAATGGGGCGAGGAAGTCAGCAACAACGCGATCGAGGTGTACGTACACCGGCTGCGCAAGAAGATCGAGCCGAGCGGCGTGCGGATTTCCACCGTGCGCGGCCTCGGCTATTGCCTCGAGAAAGTCGCGCCCGCGGCGCCGGCCGATCCGGCCGCACCGGCCCAACCCGCGGCAGCCGGCACGCCGCTGCGCTGACCCCGGCCGTTGCCGCGATGGCCACGCCGGCCCATTCCCGCCATTCGACCGGCGAACAGCCGTCCGCCGCCGACGCGGTGCGCGACGCGCGCTACGCGAACCCGTTCGCGCCGCCCGACGAAACCGACGCGCCCGAGGCGGCCCGTCCGCGCTCGCTGTTCGGCGAGATCCTCGACTGGATGCTCGCGCCGCTGCTGCTGCTGTGGCCGATGAGCATCGCCGTCACCTATCTGGTCGCGAAGACGATCGCGAACGGTCCGTTCGACCGCGCGCTCGAGACCAACGCGTACGTGCTCGCGCGGCAGATTCATCCCGTCAACGGCGTCGCCGAATTGACGCTGCCGCAGCAAACGCGCGACTTCCTGCGCGCGGACAACGTCGACAGCGTGTACTTCCAGGTGCTCGGCACGCGCGGCGAGCTGGTCGCGGGCGAGGCCGACATGCCGCTGCCGCGCGACGAGGACCGCCCGCCGCCGGGCGTCGTCGTGTTCCGCGACGATCTCCTGCGCGGCAACGACGTGCGCGTCGCGTATACGACCGTCGAGCTGCCGCAGTCGAACGGCGCGCAGCCCGTGCTCGTGCAGGTCGGCGAGACGCTCGACAAGCGCAACGCGCTCGCGAACGACATCATCAAGGGCGTGATCCTGCCGCAGTTCGTGATCCTGCCGCTCGCGATCCTGCTCGTCTGGTTCGGCCTGTCGCGCGGGCTCGCGCCGCTCAATGCGCTGCAGGCGCACATTCGCGCGCGGCGGCCCGACGATCTGTCGCCCGTCGAGGCGCAGCGCGCACCGCCCGAGATCGAGCCGCTCGTCACGTCGTTCAACGACCTGCTCGCGCGCCTCGAGCAGAACATGGCGCTGCAGAAACGCTTCATCGCCGATGCCGCGCACCAGATGAAGACGCCGCTCGCGGGGCTGCGCACGCAGGCCGAGTTCGCGCTGCGCCACCCCGTGCCGCCCGACGTGCAGCGCTCGCTCGAGCAGATCGCGACGAGCTCCGAGCAAGCCGCCCGGCTCGTCACGCAACTGCTCGCGCTCGCGCGCGCCGAGAACCGCGCGAGCGGGCTCACGTTCGAGCCGGTCGAGATCGGTTCGCTCGCGCGGCGCACGGTGCGCGACTGGGTGCAGGCCGCGCTCGCGAAACGCATGGACCTCGGTTACGAAGGCCCGGACGACGACGCGCCGCTCGCCGTCGACGGCAATCCGGTGATGCTGCGCGAGATGCTCGGCAATCTGGTCGACAACGCGATCCGCTACACGCCCGACGGCGGCCGCATCACCGTGCGCGTGCGGGCCGAGCCCGCGGCGCGGCGCGTGCATCTGGAAGTCGAGGACACCGGGCCCGGCATCCCGGCCGCCGAACGCGAGCGCGTGGTCGAGCGCTTCTACCGCATCCTCGGCCGCGAAGGCGACGGCAGCGGCCTCGGGCTCGCAATCGTGCGCGAGATCGCCACGCAGCACGGCGGCACGCTGACGCTCGACGATCACGTCTATCAGCATGCGCCGCGCCTCGCCGGCACGCTCGTGCGCATCAGCCTGCCGTTGTCGGAAGACATGCCGGATCAATCCTGATACACGCGTCGCGCCCCTGCCGCGCGGCGCGGCGCGATCGCGTTCGAACCGGCGCTTTACCGCCCGTTGGCAGCACGATCGGCACGCGATCGAAGCGCAAGAAGCCGATTCTTCGCGGGTTAACGCGCATTCGTTTTGTCCGCGCGAGTCAGTGCGCCGTAAGTTTCCGTGCCAATAATCGTCGACAGGCCCGCCCACCCAAGGCGGCCGCACATTTATATCAAGGGACTTGGAGACGATTCATGGCAACGTTAGGCGGGCAAATTTCGCACTCGCCGATGACGAGCGAAGAGAAGAAAGTGATCTTCGCGTCGTCGCTCGGCACCGTGTTCGAGTGGTACGACTTTTACCTGGCCGGCTCGCTCGCGGCCTACATCAGCAAGAGCTTCTTCTCCGGCGTCAATCCGACCGCCGCGTTCATCTTCACGCTGCTCGGCTTCGCGGCCGGCTTCGCCGTGCGTCCGTTCGGCGCGATTGTGTTCGGCCGGCTCGGCGACCTCGTCGGCCGCAAGCACACGTTCCTCGTGACGATCGTGATCATGGGCGTGTCGACGTTCGTGGTCGGCTTCCTGCCGGGCTACGCGTCGATCGGCATCGCCGCGCCGGTGATCTTCATCGCGATGCGGCTGCTGCAGGGCCTCGCGCTCGGCGGCGAGTACGGCGGCGCGGCGACCTACGTCGCCGAGCATGCGCCGGCCAACCGGCGCGGCTTCTACACCGCGTGGATCCAGACGACCGCGACGCTCGGCCTGTTCCTGTCGTTGCTCGTGATCCTCGGCGTGCGCACGTTCATCGGCGAGGAAGCGTTCGGCAGCTGGGGCTGGCGCGTGCCGTTCGTCGCGTCGATCCTGCTGCTCGCGGTGTCGGTGTGGATCCGCCTGCAACTGAACGAATCGCCGGTGTTCCTGCGCATCAAGGCCGAAGGCAAGACGTCGAAGGCGCCGCTGACCGAAGCGTTCGGCCAGTGGAAGAACCTGAAGATCGTGATCCTCGCGCTCGTCGGCCTGACCGCCGGCCAGGCCGTCGTGTGGTACACGGGCCAGTTCTACGCGCTGTTCTTCCTCACGCAGACGCTGAAGGTCGACGGTGCGAGCGCGAACATCCTGATCGCGATCGCGCTGCTGATCGGCACGCCGTTCTTCCTGTTCTTCGGCTCGCTGTCGGACAAGATCGGCCGCAAGCCGATCATCCTGGCCGGCTGCCTGATCGCGGCGCTCACGTACTTCCCGCTGTTCAAGGCGCTCACCCACTACGCGAACCCGCAGCTCGAACTCGCGACGCAGAAGGCGCCGATTTCGGTCGTCGCCGATCCGGCCACCTGCTCGTTCCAGTTCAACCCGGTCGGCACGTCGAAGTTCACGAGCTCGTGCGACATCGTGAAGAGCGCGCTCGCGAAGGCCGGCCTGAACTACGAGAACGTCGCGGCGCCCGCCGGCACGACCGCCCAGATCAAGGTGGGCGACACGGTGATCCAGGCCTATGACGGCAAGGCGGCCGATGCGAAGGCGCAGGGCGCGGCGTTCGACAAGACGCTCGCGTCGACGCTGAAGGCGGCAGGCTACCCGGCCAAGGCCGATCCGGCGCAGCTGAACTGGCCGATGACGATCGTGATCCTGACGATCCTCGTGATCTACGTGACGATGGTCTACGGCCCGATCGCCGCGATGCTGGTCGAGATGTTCCCGACTCGAATCCGCTACACGTCGATGTCGCTGCCATATCACATCGGCAACGGCTGGTTCGGCGGCTTCCTGCCGGCGACCGCGTTCGCGATCGTCGCGGCGAAGGGCAACATCTATTCGGGGCTCTGGTATCCGATCGTGATCGCGCTGATCACGTTCGTGATCGGTCTGCTGTTCGTCAAGGAGACGAAGGACTCAAACATCTACGCGCAGGATTGACGTCGTCGAGGCCGGCTGGCGGGCTCCCACCCGCTAGCCTGGCCCGAACCGGCTGCAGACAACTATTTTCAGGAAAGATCGAAAAAGGTGTTGACAGCCAGGCGGCAGATCGACATAATTCAAGTCTTCGGCGAATTAGCTCAGTCGGTTAGAGCGACGGAATCATAATCCGCAGGTCCGGGGTTCGAGTCCCTGATTCGCCACCAAATGCGAAAAGCCGCTGTTCCGAAAGGATCAGCGGCTTTTTTCATTGCTTCGTCCGACGCACGTGGTGCCGTGCGCCGTGACTCGTCCGGGCCCGGCGCGCGCGCCACGACTACGCCACCACCGCCCGGCGCTGCACATCCGGCGCCTCCGCCCGCGCCTCCTTCCCGCGCCAGTTCTCCCCGCCCTCCAGCGCCGGCGTCGACTCGAACAACTCCGCCATCCAGTCCGCGAACACGCGCACCTTCTGCGACAGGTGCCGGTTGTGCGGATACACGATCGAGATCGGCTTGGGCTTCGGATTGCAGTCGGGCAGCACCTCGACGAGCGAGCCGTCGCGCAGATGCGGCAGCACCATGAACAGCGTCGGCTGGATCATCCCGAACCCTTCGAGCCCGCACGTCACGTACGCGTCCGAATCGTTGACGGTCACGGTGCCGTTCATCCGCACCTCGACCGGCTTGCCGTCGATCATGAACACCCACGGAATCGCGCGCGCGCCGTGGCTCGCGCGGAAATTCACCGCATGATGATCGGCCAGATCGGCAATCTCCTGCGGCTCGCCGTGGCGCGCCAGGTAGTCCGGCGACGCGCACGTCACGCGCTTGAGCATCCCGATCCGCCGCGCGACCATCGACGAATCCTCGAGCGGCCCGACCCGGATCATGCAGTCGATGCCCTCCTCGACCGGATCCACGTAACGGTCCGACAGACCGAGGTCGAGCGTGATGTCCGGATAGCGCTGCCGGAAAATCGACAGCGACGGCAACACCACGCGCCGCCCGAGCGAGCTCGGCATGTGCACGCGCAGCACGCCGCTCGGCTTGCGATTGCCGGTCTGGAAACTCGAATCGACTTCCGCGATCTCCGAGATGATCTTCATGCAATGCTCGTAGTACGCGGCGCCCTCCGGCGTCAGCGACAGCCGGCGCGTCGTCCGGTGCATCAGGCGCACGCCGAGCAGCGCCTCGAGATTCTGGATGATCGTCGTGACCGATGCGCGCGGCATCGCGAGCGTGTCGGCCGCGCGCGTAAAGCTGTTCGCGTCCACCACGCGGGTGAAAACTTCCATTGCCTGGATGCGGTCCATGCTGCGCCCCCTTCGAATCGCCAACAGGACAGGATAGAGCGCGCAGCGCACACGGCACAAGCCCCCGCCTATTGTTCCCAACTTCTGAATAGTGGCGGCACGCCGGAGTCGAAAGTGATCCGTTTTCGTGCAGCTGGGCGCGATGGCCGCTCCGCGCGGGCTGCCATCCGACGCCGCGCTACCGCACGAACCGCTCGCGATAGCCCTGCGGCGACACGCCGAGCACGCGCACGAAGCTGCGCCGCAACGTTTCTTCGGAACCGAAGCCGCACCGCGTGGCGATCCGCTTGACCGGCCACGCGGTTTCGCCGAGCAGGCGCTGCGCGGCCTCCACGCGAATCTGTTCGACCGCGCGCGCGGGCGTGCGGCCGGTCTGCGCGCGATAGTGGCGCACGAAACTGCGCTCGCTCATGCTGACGCGCTCGGCGAGCGCGGGCACCGACAGGTCGGCGCTCAGGTGCTCGGCGATCCACGCATGCAGTTCGCCGAAGCGGTCGTCGGTGCGCTGCATCGACAGCATCGTGCTGAACTGCGCCTGGCCGCCAGGCCGTTTCAGAAACACGACGAGTTCGCGCGCGGCGTCGAGCGCGACCGCGCGCCCGAGATCCTCTTCGACCAGCGCGAGCGCGAGATCGATGCCGGCCGTCACGCCGGCCGACGTCCACAACGCCCCTTCGCGGATGAAGATCGGATCGGGCTCGACGCGCACGTTCGGATAGCGCGCCGCGAACTCGCCGCAGCGCGCCCAGTGCGTGACCGCGCGCCGACCGTCGAGCAGGCCGGCCTCGGCAAGCAGGAACGCGCCGGTGCAGACCGACGCGATGCGTCGCGCGCGCTGCGCCTGCTGCCGCACCCAGCGGACCATCCGCGCATCCTTCGAAGCGGCATGCACGCCCTTGCCGCCCGCGACGATGACCGTGTCCGGCCGCCCGGCGGAGCGCAGCGAATCGGCCATCACGACGAGGCCGGACGACGTCTCGATCGGCCCAGCCTCGGCGGCCACGACGCGCGGCGCATACGGCGCCGGCTGACCGCGCTCCTGCGCGAGCTCGTTGACGGATGCGAACACCTGCAGCGGCCCGGTGACGTCGAGCAACTGCGCACGGGGGAACGCGAGGATCAGGATCGAGCGTGGCGCGGCGGACATGGCGGTTGGCTGAAATCGTGGGCGATATGGCAATTTCGCCAAACACTACGCGCCTAGAATCGATCTGTCCATCGTGCGCCGGCCACGGCGCGTCCCCCTTCCCTTCGGAGTGTTCGCATGACTCTGCATATCGGCCTTCTCGTGTTTCCGGGCGTCCAGCAACTCGATCTCACCGGCCCGCACGACGTGCTCGCGTCGCTGCCCGGCGCGGCGGTTCATCTGATCTGGAAATCGCGCGACTCCGTCGCGTCGAGCAGCGGCCTCGCGCTCGCGCCGACCTGCACGTTCGACGACTGCCCGCCGCTCGACGTGATCTGCGTGCCCGGCGGGATCGGGATCAACGAGCTGCTGCTCGATGCCGAGACGATCGCGTTCGTGCAGCAGCGCGCGGCTGCCGCGCGCTACGTGACGTCGGTCTGCACGGGTGCTCTGCTGCTCGGCGTGGCCGGGCTGTTGCGCGGGCGCCGCGCGACGACGCACTGGGCGTTTCATTCGCTGCTCGAACCGCTCGGTGCAGTCCCGGTGCGCGAACGCGTGGTACGCGACGGCAACCTGATCACCGGCGGCGGCGTGACGGCCGGCATCGACTTCGCATTGACGATCGCCGCCGAGCTCGTCGGCGACGAAGAAGCGCAGGCGATCCAGCTGCAGCTGGAATACGCGCCCGCGCCGCCGTTCGATGCAGGCTCGCCGGATACCGCGCCGGCGTCGGTCCTGAAGCGCGTGACCGAGCGCTCGGCGGCCGGACTCGAGAAGCGCAGGCAGACGATCGACGCGGCGTTGCGCGCAACGGCGCGCTGATCCCCGCATGGGCGAACCGGCGGGGCGGGCTCGCCGAAAGCAAGACCGCGCCGCCCGCCTGCCTTCGACGTATTCACGCTCACGTACCGATCGATGAACATCATCCGCAGCACCAGATTCACCGCACCTCGCGCGTGGGGCGCGCTGGACATCGCGAACCTGAACGGCATCACGGTCCGCCTGCACTGGACCGATCAGCCTTACCGCTGGCACATGAACGACGGAGAAGAAGTTTTCGCGGTGCTCGACGGCCGCGTCGAGATGCGCTACCGGGAAGCGGGCGTCGAGCACGCGACGGTGCTCAAAACGGGCGACGTATTCCACGCGACGGCCGGCACGGAACACGTTGCGCATCCGCTCGGCGAAGCGCGCATTCTCGTGATCGAGACCGAAGGCAGCGCCTGACGGACGAAGCGCCGCGCCGCGCGTCGTCCGTCGGGCAGGCTTCAGCCGGAGATGGCGCCCGTCCCCTGCGACGGAATCAGTTTCGGCTGCGGCGTACACAGGCACTGGCACAGGTCGTGTTCGAGCGCGACGACCTTGCCCATCACGGTCATCGTCCGCTCGCCGCCGTCGGACACGATCACGCCCTGCGTCTTGCACGCGGCGCAGAACACCGGTGCGCCGAGATACGCGAGTTCGCGGCCGTCGAACGACGAATGGGCGATCCCGTCGAGCACGACGCCGCCGTGGTCGGTCGTGTCGCCCTTCAGAATGAACTTGCGGCTCATGGTTCGGCTCTCCCTCGGAAACACCGCGCAGCACGGCGTCGGGCCGCGCGCGGGCAGTCGGTATCCGCCCGTCGGTCGCGGGCGTGTCGCGAGGATATCATCGTGCGGACGATCCGCCGCCGTTCGGATCAGAACGTCGCAACGTGTAGGGCACGCCGATCGGCGTTTCAAATTGCCGGCCGTTCGCGAGCGCACCAGCGCACCGGCGCACCGACAGCGCCGAAGTCGCGCCCGCCGGATGCGCTGCTTCGTCGGCGCAGCGCACCGCACGATTCGGCGACGCTCGCGGTATCGATGGCGGCGCGTCCCATTCGAATCAAATCACCCAAGTAACCGCAACGATTTTTATCTCGAAATTACCGAATATTTTCGTACAATTACTAACTACGAATTAACCGATACGGATTTATATCCGCCCACCCCGGACGTCGAACCGGCCGGCGCCAACATTCGCGAATCCGCCATTCTGAAACGGCCCGCCGCGGCCATCAACACGCATTTTCATAAAAATCATTCACCGAAACGAGTCGTTCAAACTTTCCAAATCGATGAATAGAATTTAAATAAACACTTTCTGTTTATCGATAAAAATGGACGAACTTCTACCGATGCGGTTATTTGTCAAGGTCGCTGAACTCCGCAGCTTCGCACGCGCGGCGACCGAACTGAACATTTCGAATTCGTCGGCCACGCGCCTCGTGATGGGCATAGAGGACCGGCTCGGCGCGCGGCTGCTGAACCGCACGACGCGCAGCCTGTCGCTGACCGACGCCGGCCATCTGTATCTCGCGCAGATCCGTCACGTGATCGACGAGATCGACCGCGTCGAGGAAACGATCGCGTCGATGCATCACGAGCCGATCGGGTCGTTGAAGATCGCCGCGCCGGTGATGTTCGGCATGCACGTGCTCGCGCCGGCGATCGATGCATTCAAGACGCGTCATCCGGCGATCGTGCCGGAAGTCACGATCGTCGACCGGCACGTCGATCTCGTGTCGGAGGGCTTCGACGTCGGCCTGCTGCTGTCGCAGCACATCAGCAACAACACGCTGGTGAAACGGCCGCTCATGCTGCTCGAGCGGATCGTCTGCGCGGCGCCGCAATATGTCGAACGGCATGGCGCGCCGGCCCATCCGCACGACCTCGCATCACACGCCTGTCTGGCATTCCATGCCGATTTCGCGGGCGAATACGTATCGTTCGATCACGACCAGACGCGCGTGACCGTGCGGCCGAACAAGTCCGCATCGTCGAACAACATCGGGCTGATCCGGAACTGGGCGGTCGCGGGCATGGGCATCGCGGTGCTGCCCGCCTTCCTCGTCGAGCGCGACGTCGCCGACGGCCGCCTCGCCGCACTGCTGCCCGGCTACCGGCTGGAGGCGCTCGAGATGAACATCGCGTATCCGAGCCGGCGTCATTTCCCGCGCAAGGCGCGGCTCTTCGTCGACCATCTGATCGATCATTTTTCATCGGGTGAATGACGGAGCCCGCGCGTTCAGCGAGACGCCGTCATGAGTCGGCCGCTGAATCGCATCCTGCCGCGCGTGATCAGAGCAACATCGCGACACACAATGCGGCGCCGCACAGATACGTTCCGAACGCGCCGACGAAGCGCGCGGGATTCGGCTTCGCCATCGTCGGCCACGCGAGCAATCCGATCACGAGCAGACACCGGCAAGCGGTGGCCGCGACGATCAACGACAAGACCGTACGCGACGGATCGTGTGCGCCGAAATAGAGAAACAGCACGGCGAGAAACGGCGCGTATTCGGCCGTGTTGCCATGCGCGCGCACGACCTTGTACAGCCCGTTGTCGGGATCGGACGCGCATCCGCAACCCGTGGTGTGCCGAAAGCGCGTGACCGATACGAACAGCCCGAGCCCGAACAGCAGCGCGCCCAGGATCGCCGTGCAGACCAGTGCGACAGGATGAATCGACATGGAGCCCCCCGGGGCCGAAACGGCAATCGCCGCACAACCGGTGATCGTACCTGTGAGCGCCGGGCGCCGGACCATCTCGGAAACCCGTAGCGGCGTCACGCGGCGGCCGTGGATTTCCGCACCCTATCCGCCCCCATTTTTCGTCACGCGGCGACACGCGAAGCCGGCATCTCCGCGCGATGGCAGCCTGCCGCCGGCCGGCGCATGCAGACGTACCGGCGCGAAACGCGCAACCGTCGGGCCGCGCACGCATGCACAGCCGGAGTGCAGCGCCGACTGCCGCGCTCGCGGGCACGCACGTTGCGTCCGCGCATCTCAGTAGTGAACCGCCCTTGGCAGCCCGCTGCGGAGGACTACACTAATCCTTAATGAGGTGCGGCCGGAGCCCGCGCCTTCAGGGAGACGCCGCCATGAATCGGCCGCTGAATCGCATCCTGCCGCGCGTGACCGGGACTGCATCGGTCTGGACGTGGATCAAGTGGTCGTTGCTGGCCGCGCTGGTGATCGCGATCGCGATCCTCGCGCGGCTCGTGATGACCGAGATCGAGACGTCGCGCCTGCAGGCGCACTATCTGTCCGAGCTCACCCGCGACGTCGGCTACACCGTCGAAACGGGCGCGAGCAACCACATCCGCTTCCCCGCGAACGGGCCGTACGATCAGCGCCTCGGCTATTCGATGATTCCGGCATTCCAGCAGCGACTGCTCGCGCGCGGCTTCGTCGTCGGCAAGCAGGCGCGCGATTCCGACCGGATGCTGTCGCTCGCCGATCACGGCCTGTTCCTGCCTTACGAAGAGAAAGACCAGACCGGGCTGATGCTGTTCGACTCGACCGGCTCGCCGCTGTTCGCGACCGTGTTCCCGCAGCGGGTGTACGCGGATTTCGACACGGTGCCGCGCGTGGTCGCCGATTCGCTGCTGTTCATCGAGGACCGCTACCTGCTCGACCCGAACCAGCCGAACCGCAACCCGGCGATCGACTGGGGCCGCTTCAGCCGCGCGCTCGCCGATCAGGCGCTGCACGTCGTCAACCATCACCAGGCACGCCCCGGCGGCAGCACGCTCGCGACGCAGATCGAGAAATTCCGTCACTCGCCCGACGGCCGCACCGCGACGCCGCCGGAGAAGCTGCGGCAGATCGCGTCCGCGTCGGTCCTCGCGTATCTGAACGGCCCGCAGACGATGCTCGCGCGGCGCGGGATCCTGGTGCGCTACCTGAACTCGGTGCCGCTCGCCGCGCGGCCGCACGTAGGCGAAATCACCGGCCTCGGCGACGGCCTCGCCGCATGGTACGGCCGCGACTTCAACGAAGTGAATCGCCTCCTGTCCGCGCCGACGACCGGCGACAACATCGACGAGCAAGGCAAGGCGTTCCGCGAGGTGCTGTCGCTGATCATCGCGCAGCGCGCGCCGTCGTACTTCCTGAATCGCGGCTATCCGGCGCTGCAGAAGCTGACCGACAGCTACCTGCGGCTGCTGTCGAACGGCGGCGTGATCTCGCCCGCGCTGCGCGATGCCGCGCTCGCCGCGCAGATCGAACGCAGCGCGCCGCCGCCGGCTCCGCGCGTGCAATCGTTCGTGTCGCGCAAGGCGGTGTCGTCGGCGCGCGCGTCGCTGCTCGCGGCGCTCGGGATCAACGACCTGTACCAGCTCGACCAGCTCGACCTGGAAGCGACCAGCACGCTCGACAACGGCGTGCAACAGGCGGTCGCCGAGCGGCTCGCGCTCGCGTCGACCCGCGACGGCGCGCAGGCGGCCGGCCTGTACGGCTTCGAGATGCTCG
The DNA here is from genome assembly GCF_902499045.1 of Burkholderia latens. Taxonomy (GTDB): domain Bacteria; phylum Pseudomonadota; class Gammaproteobacteria; order Burkholderiales; family Burkholderiaceae; genus Burkholderia; species Burkholderia latens. The sequence continues at coordinate 142,256 of NZ_CABVPL010000009.1, forward strand.
CGCCGAAGGACGACCCGTCGCACCTCACGTACAGCTTCACGCTGTACGAGCATCGCAACGGCGCGAACCTGCTGCGCGTGCAGACCGACAGCGTGAACCAGCCGTTCGACGTGAACCGCGGCGGCCGCATCAACCTCGGCTCGACCGCGAAGCTGCGCACGCTGATCACGTATCTGCAGATCGTCACCGAGCTGCACGCGCGCTACGGCGGCCTGTCGAACGCGCAGCTCGCGCAGGTGAAGCCCGATCCGCTCGACGGGCTGTCGCGCTGGGCGCTCGACTACCTGTCGCACACGCGCGACCGCTCGCTGCAGGCGATGCTCGACGCGTCGGTCGAACGCAAGTACTCGGCGAGCCCGGACGTGTTCTACACGGGCGGCGGCGCACAGGTGTTCTCGAACTTCGAGAAGTCGGACAACGGCCGCATCCTGACGCTGCACACGGCGTTCGAGCATTCGGTGAACCTCGTGTTCGTGCGGCTGATGCGCGACATCGTCCATTACGAGATGCTGAAGGCGGCCGGCCCGTCGTCGTCGTGGCTCGGCGACCCGGAGCAGCGCAAGCATTACCTCGCGCAGTTCGTCGACGGCGAAAGCCAGGTCTACGTGAGGCGCTACTACGCGCGCTATGCGGGCAAGGCGCCCGACGACGCGCTCGCGCTGATGCTGAAGGACGTGCGCAAGTCACCGCCGAAGATCGCGACGGTGCTGCGCAGCGTCGCGCCGAACGAGTCGCTCGCGTGGTTTAGCGCGCAGATGCGCGCGCAGCTGAAGGGCACGCCGGCCGCGACGCTGTCGGACGACGATCTCGCCGCGCTGTACGCGAAGTACGCGATCGACCGCTTCAACCTGAACGATCGAGGCTATATCGCGAGCGTCCATCCGCTCGCGCTGTGGACGCTCAACTACCTGCGCGCGCATCCGGACGCGCCGCTCGCCGACGTTCAGCGCGACAGCCGCGACGCGCGCTTCTACACGTATTCGTGGCTGTACAAGACGCGCTATCACGCGACGCAGGACCGCCGCATCCGCCGGATGGTCGAGCTGCGCGCGTACGGCGAAATCACGAAGGCGTGGCGCGCGCTCGGCTACCCGTTCGCGGAAGTCACGCCGTCGTACGCGGCCGCGATCGGCGCATCGGGCGACCAGCCCGACGCGCTCGCGAAGCTGATCGGCCTGATTGCGAACGGCGGCCGGAAGGCGCCGACCGAGACGATCACGCGCCTCGACTTCGCGAAGGGCACGCCGTACGAAACACGCTTCGTGCGCGCGGCCGCGCAGCCGCAGCAGACGCTGTCGCCGGAGATCGTCAACGTCGCGCGCACGCTGCTGCGCGGCGTCGTGCTGAACGGCACCGCGCGGCGCCTCGCGGGCGGCTTCACGCTGCCCGACGGCAAGACGCTCGACGTGTACGGCAAGACCGGCACGGGCGACCAGCGCTTCAACGTCTACGCGCGCGGCGCGCGGCTGATCGAGTCGCGCAAGGTCAATCGCAGCGGCACGTTCGTGTTCGTGCTCGGCGACCGCTTCTTCGGCGTGCTGACGGCGACCGCGCACGAGCCGTACGCGGCGCGCTACGACTTCACGAGCGCGATGGCCGTGCAGCTGCTGAAGTCGATGGCGCCGGCGCTCGCGCCGCTGATCGAGCGTCCGGCCACGGCCGGCACGCGCACCGCGGGCCCCGCGCCGCAGGCGGAAACGCCGGCGCCCCAAGCGGCGCCGGTCGAGCCGTCGTGACGACAAGCGCGAGCGCTCGGCGCGCGCGCGGCGAGTTCGCCCGGCTCAAAGCGAGCGGCCGTCGAACTGCGTGACGGGCAGCGCATCGATGTCGACATCCTCGAGGCAGCGCACGTTGATCGCGGCCATCTCCGTGCCGTCCGGATGCCTGCCTTCGCCGAACGTGTGAATCCCGCAGCGCTTGCAGAAGCGATGCCGGATCACGTGCTTGTTGAACAGGTAGGTGGCGAGGTTGTCGTCGGACGTGACGAGCGTCATGTGATTGCGCGGCACGAACCACATCAGCGCGCCCTTGCGCCGGCAGATCGAGCAGTTGCAGGCCATCACGCCCTGCAGGTCGCCTTCCGCCTCGAATTTCACGTCACCGCAGTGACAGCTTCCGCGATAGAGCATGGTCGTCTCCCGGGGGCGCCCCGTGCGCGCGGCGGCGTCCGCGCGGGACGCCGTTGGCCGGGCCGTCTCTAGCGCGTACAGTAGCGCGCACGCGTGCCGCGTGCAATGTGCGGCGGCATTCGTTCCGATCCGCTCACCACCGTTCCACTGCAAGGAAAAACCGCGATGCTCGAACTGCGCCCCGGCTGCGAATGCTGCGACAAGGATCTGCCGCCCGATTCGGCGGACGCACGCATTTGTACATTTGAATGTACTTTCTGCGCGAGTTGCGCCGAGGACGTGCTCAAGGGCCGCTGCCCGAACTGCGGCGGCGATCTGGTCGTGCGCCCGCGCCGTCCCGCGAGCCTGCTTGCGAAGTACCCGGCGTCGACGCAGCGCGTGCTGAAGCCGGGCGGCTGCCCGAGCCGCTGACGGCCGCGCGCCGCCCGCCGGTCACGACTTCTCGATCCGCGCCCGCGTGACCGCGAGCAGCGACGCCATCGCACGGCGCGCGCCGTCCTCGTCGCGCACGCGGATCGCATCGCTGACGGCCGTATGCTCGGCAAGCGACGCGTTGAACACGTGCGCGCGCCGCGCATTCAGATGCAGCTGCGCCTCGAGCGTGCGGTCGATCAGCGCGCCGAGCGGCACCAGCAGCTCGTTGCCGCCGGCTTCCAGCACGCTCAGGTGAAAGCGCAGGTCCGCGCGCACCCATTCGTCGACGGTGCGCGCGGCGGCCATCGCGCGCACCGCGTCCTCGATCGCGTCGAACGCGCCGGGCCCGTGCGCGCGCGCCGCGAGCGCGGCCGCATGCGGCTCGATCATTTCGCGCATCTCCTGCAGCTTCAGCGCGAACGCGAGCGGCGGCGCGACGCGCGCGTACCAGTCGAGCAGGTCGGCATCGAGCAGGTTCCACGCGCGGCGCGGCCGCACGCGCGTGCCGACCTTCGGCCGCGATTCGACCAGCCCTTTCGACGTCAGCGTACGCAGCGCCTCGCGCAGCACCGTGCGGCTCACGCCGAACATCTCCATCAGGTCCGGCTCGCGCGGCAGCAGCGTCTCGGGCGGATAGTCGCCGCGCAGGATCGCCGTCGCCAGCCGGAAGGCCGTCTGTCCATGCAGGTCGCGTTGAATGATCGTTCTCCGTTGGGCGGCATCCCGCGGCTGTTCACTATCTGCACAATAATGCTATTAATACTATTTTTCAGCGCGCTGCGCTAGGATATCCGTCACGTACTCGACCGGTGCCGCGTCCGCACGTGAGCGCCGGTCTATCTGGAGACTCGCGACATGAAAATCACCCGCCTCGAAACCTTCGTCGTCCCGCCGCGCTGGCTGTTCCTCAAGATCGAAACCGACGAGGGAATCGTCGGCTGGGGCGAGCCGATCGTCGAAGGCCGCGCGCACACGGTCGAGGCCGCGGTGCAGGAACTCGCGGACTACCTGGTCGGCCGCGACCCGCTGCTGATCGAGGATCACTGGCAGGTGATGTACCGGGCCGGCTTCTACCGCGGCGGCCCGATCACGATGAGCGCGATCGCGGGCGTCGACCAGGCGTTGTGGGACATCAAGGGCAAGCATCACGGCGTGCCCGTGCACGCGCTGCTCGGCGGCCAGGTGCGCGAGCGCATCAAGGTGTATTCGTGGATCGGCGGCGACCGGCCGAGCGACGTCGCGAACAACGCGCGCGCGGTGGTCGAGCGCGGCTTCAAGGCCGTGAAGATGAACGGCTCCGAGGAACTGCAGATCGTCGACACCTACGACAAGGTCGAGCAGGTGATCGCGAACGTCGCCGCGGTGCGCGACGCGGTCGGCCCGCACGTCGGGATCGGCGTCGACTTCCACGGCCGCGTGCACAAGCCGATGGCGAAGGTGCTCGCGAAAGAGCTCGATCCATACAAGCTGATGTTCATCGAGGAGCCGGTGCTGTCGGAGAACGCCGAGGCGCTGCGCGACATCGTCAACCAGACCAACACGCCGATCGCGCTCGGCGAGCGGCTCTACTCGCGCTGGGACTTCAAGCACATTCTCGCGGGCGGCTACGTCGACATCATCCAGCCCGATGCGTCGCACGCGGGCGGCATCACCGAGTGCCGCAAGATCGCGACGCTCGCGGAAAGCTACGACGTCGCGCTCGCGCTGCACTGCCCGCTCGGGCCGATCGCGCTGGCCGCGTGCCTGCAGCTCGATGCGGTCAGCTACAACGCGTTCATCCAGGAACAGAGCCTCGGCATCCACTACAACCAGGGCAACGACCTGCTCGACTACCTGCGCAATCCCGAGGTGTTCCGCTACGAGGACGGCTTCGTCGCGATTCCGCAGGCCCCGGGCCTCGGCATCGACGTGAACGAGGAGAAGGTGCGCGAGATGGCGAAGACCGGCCATCGCTGGCGCAATCCGGTGTGGCGCCATGCGGACGGCAGCGTCGCCGAATGGTGATGAACGCGTGAGACAGGAAAGATGCGTGGCGCGGCACGCGCGCCGCGCCCCGCGTTCGACACGGCCGCCCCGGCAACGCGGCCGCTCTTGCAGCCGGGCCATGCACGCGGCGCGCCGGAGCGCGGCCGTGCGCCGCGCCCCGGCCGTCAGCCGAGCGCCGCGAACCCCGGCACGCTGAACGACAGCACGGCGGCCGCGACGAACACGCCGATCATCGTCAGCGCCTCGAGATGCAGGATGTTGCGGAACGTATGCGCGTCCTCGGTCGACGCGGTACGGCGCAGGCGCGGCAGCGCGGAGAAGCGGTTCAGCGCGCCGAGCACGAGCGCGAGCGCGACCAGCAGCAGCTTGAGCAACAGCACGCGCCCCCACGTGCTGCCGTCGAGCGGCGCGAGCGAGCCGCCGAGCCCGCGCAGCGCGTTCAGCACGCCGGTGCCGAGCACGAACACGACGGCGATCACGGACGTGCGCGACAGTTGCTGGCCAATCCGGATCAGCGCGCCGCGCGCGACCGACGAGCCCAGCACCGGCAGCACCGCGAGGCCGCCCGCGAGCACGAGGCCGCCCCATACCGCGGTGGCGAGCAGGTGCAGCGTCTGCACGCCGACCGCCGCGGACAGCGGGCCCGTGTCGGCGGCATGCCCGAGCGATGACTTGCCGGCCGCGATCACGATCACCGCGAGCCACAGTACCGCGTACGCGAGCGGGCCTTCGGGCTTCGCGAGCGCGACGATCGCGAGCACCACCGCGCCCACGAACGCGACGCTCCACGCGAAGCCCGCGTGGGTCTGCATCAGCACCGTCGGAATCGCGGCGAACGCGCCGCCGAGCCCCGTGCCGCTCATCGACGCGGCTTCGTACAGCAGCCAGCCGAGATCGGCGAGCACGAGCGCGAGCGCGGCAGCGACGAGCGAATGTTGCGCGCGCACCCATGCCGGATGCGCCGGCGCGACGACCGGCCGCGCGCCGTCCTTGCCGAGCCACGCGTTGAGCAGCGCCGAGCCGACCGCCATCGCGAACGTCGCATCCATCAGCGCCGCGAGCGCGACCTGTCCGACCCACAAGCTGTCGATCCTCATTGCGCGCGCCCTCCCGCGAACGGCCGGCCGACGGCGCGGCGGCAAGTGGAAGAACGGCGGAAAGACTTCAACGGCACGGTAGAAAACGTCATCGATGAATCCGGAAACGGGAGAAATGACAGGGTCTGCGGCGGAGGCGGCGCCGCGCGACCCGCGAGTGTACGGTCTTCGATGGTCAAAGCGCACGCCGGTTCACGCGGCCGCGACACGAAGCGCGTCAAATTGTCGCAAGTCGCAAACAGACAGGAACCGATGTCCTTTGCCCAAATAGCCGTCATTACCCATCGATGATAGAATGCCGCGTCGCAGCAGCCCGGCTGTCCTGCCGTCCATGCGCCGAGCCGATCGTAGCCCGGACAGGTCCCCGACGAATAAACATGGAGTCTCGTGTGTCTTCAAGACGCCTCTTCCGTCCGCTGCTCGCCGTTCTGTTGATCGGCGGAGCGGGCCTTACGAGCGCTGCCCAAGCGCAGACCAAGCCCACGGAGCAAGCGCACGCCCAGCAGGCGCCGCTCAAGGCACCCGATACGATGGCCGAGCGTGTGCGCGGCTGTACTGCATGCCACGGCGTTCACGGCCAGGGCACCGACAACGACTATTTCCCGCGGCTTGCCGGCAAGCCGGCCGAGTACCTGTACAACCAGCTCGTCAACTTCCGTGACGGCCGGCGCAAGTACCCGCCGATGAACTATCTGCTGACGTACCTGAACGACGACTACCTGAAGGAAATCGCCGAGCACTTCTCGGCCGAGCGTCCGCCGTATCCGACGCCGGCGAAGCCGACGCTGCCGGCCGCGACGCTCGCGCGCGGCAAGCAACTCGTCACGCAAGGCGATCCGTCGCGCAAGCTGCCGGCCTGCGTGGCCTGCCACGGCGCAGGGCTGACCGGCATGCAGCCGGCGATCCCGGGCCTCGTCGGCCTGCACGCCGATTACCTGAGCGCACAGCTCGGCGCATGGCGCTCGGGCAACCGCCGCGCGAAGGCGCCCGATTGCATGCACGACATCGCCGCGAAGCTTTCCGACGAAGACGTGACGGCCGTGACCGCATGGCTCGCCGCGCAACCGGCGCCCGCCAACCCCGTGCCGGCACCGGCGCGTTCGATGAAGACTCCGCTCGCCTGCGGCAGCGAACCGCAATAAGGCAAGGGAGACAGACACAATGAAACGCAAGTCCCTGTTTGCACTCTCGGCTGTCGCGATCGTCGCGGCCGCTGCCCTCGTGCCGGTCCTGTGGCCCGGCAACGACACGCTGCACGGCGCATCCGCCGTCGCGGCCACGCCGGCCGACCAGGCCGCGCTGATCAAGAAGGGCGAATACCTCGCGCGCGTCGGCGACTGTATCGCGTGCCACACCGTGCGCGGCGGCAAGTCGTTCGCGGGCGGCCTGCCGATGGCGACGCCGTTCGGCACGATGTACACGCCGAACATCACGCCGGACGACAAGGACGGCATCGGCAAGTGGACGTCGGACGACTTCTACCGTGCGATGCACACCGGCCGTTCGAAGGATGGCAGCCTGCTGTACCCTGGCTTCCCGTTCGCGAGCTACACGAAGGTCACGCGCGCCGACTCGGACGCGATCTACGCATACCTGCGTTCGGTGCCGCCGGTGTCGGTGCCGAGCCGTCCGCACGAGCTGAAGTTCCCGTTCAACAACCGGAACCTGCTGATCGGCTGGCGTACGCTGTTCTTCAAGGAAGGCGAGTACAAGCCGGATCCGACGAAGTCGGTCGAATGGAACCGCGGGGCTTACCTCGTCGAAGGTCTCGGCCACTGCTCGATGTGCCACACGTCGATCAACATGATGGGCGGCCCGGTGAATTCGGCGGCCTTCGCGGGCGGCCTGATCCCGTTGCAGAACTGGTATGCGCCGTCGCTGACGAACGACAAGGAACTCGGCCTCGGCGACTGGCACGTGCAGGAGCTGTCCGACCTGCTGCAGGCCGGCGTGTCGAACAAGGGCGCGGTATTCGGCCCGATGGCCGACGTCGTGCACAACAGCCTGCAGTACATGAGCGACGAAGATACGCGCGCGATGTCGACGTACCTGAAGTCGATCCCGCAGAAGGCTGAAGCGCCGAAGAACATGCAGTACGAGCCGTCGAAGCAATTCGGCAACGCGCTGTTCGACCAGGGCAAGAAGATCTACGCGGACAACTGCGCGACCTGCCACGCCGAAAACGGCGCGGGCAAGCCGCCGGCCTATCCGCCGCTCGCGGGCAACCATTCGATCGTGATGGAATCGGCGGTCAACCCGATCCGCATGGTGCTGAATGGCGGCTATCCGCCGAGCACGTTCAAGAATCCGCGTCCGTACGGGATGCCGCCGTTCGCACAGTCGCTGTCGAACCAGGAAGTCGCGGCGGTCGTCACGTATATCCGGATGTCGTGGGGCAACAACGGTACGCCGATCTCGCCGCAACAGGTGAGCGACCTGCGTTCCGCGCCGCTTGACTAAATAACGCGCGACACAAGACGGGGGCGCGGCTGCGGGAAACCGCAGCCGCGCCCCTTTGCTTTTTTTGCGACGCCAGTTCCCCGCGCGGGCCGCGCGAGGCGTCGCCGATCATAAAACTGAAGAGTGGTATCTATGTCTTTCGAATCTCTCGGCCTGGCCGAACCGCTCGTCAAGGCGGTCAACGAGCTCGGCTACACGTCGCCGACTCCCATTCAGCAGCAGGCGATCCCCGCCGTCCTCGGCGGCGGCGACCTGCTCGCGGGCGCACAAACCGGCACCGGCAAGACCGCCGGCTTCACGCTGCCGATCCTGCAGCGCCTGCACACGTTCTACGCCGAGCACCGCGGCGCGAAGCGCGCGGTGCGCGCGCTGATCCTCACGCCGACGCGCGAGCTCGCCGCACAGGTCGAGGAAAGCGTGCGTGCGTACAGCAAGTACCTGAAGCTGCGCTCGACCGTGATGTTCGGCGGCGTCAGCATCAATCCGCAGATCGATGCGCTCAAGCGCGGCGTCGATATCGTCGTCGCGACGCCGGGGCGCCTGCTCGACCACATGCAGCAGAAGACGATCGACCTGTCGGATCTCGACATCCTCGTGCTCGACGAAGCCGACCGGATGCTCGACATGGGCTTCATCCACGACATCAAGCGCGTGCTCGCGAAGCTGCCGCCGCAACGGCAGAACCTGCTGTTCTCGGCCACGTTCTCCGACGAGATCAAGGCGCTCGCCGACAGCCTGCTCGATTCGCCGGCACTGATCGAAGTCGCTCGCCGCAACACTACCGCGGAAAGCGTCGCGCAGAAGATCCACCCGGTGGATCGCGATCGCAAGCGCGAGCTGCTCACGCACCTGATCCGCGAACACAACTGGTTCCAGGTGCTCGTGTTCACGCGCACCAAGCACGGCGCGAACCGGCTCGCCGAACAGCTGACGAAGGACGGCATCAGCGCGATGGCGATCCATGGCAACAAGAGCCAGTCGGCCCGCACGCGCGCGCTCGCGGAGTTCAAGAACAGCACGCTGCAGGTGCTGGTCGCGACGGACATCGCCGCACGCGGGATCGACATCGACCAGCTGCCGCACGTCGTCAACTTCGACCTGCCGAACGTGCCGGAAGACTACGTGCACCGGATCGGCCGCACGGGCCGCGCGGGCGCGACCGGCGAAGCCGTGTCGCTCGTGTGCGTGGACGAGAAGCAGTTGCTGCGCGACATCGAGCGGCTGATCAAGCGCGAGATTCCGCAGGAAGTGATCGCAGGCTTCGAACCCGATCCGAACGCGAAGCCGGAGCCGATCCAGCAGCGGCGCGGCCAGCAGCCGCGCGGCGGCAACGGTGGCGGCAATCGCCCGCCGCGTGCGGGCGGCTCAGCACAGCCGGCCGCGAAGCGCGACGGCAACGCGCAGCCGAAGGCCGCGAAGCCGGCCAAGCCACGCACGGCCGGCGGCGCGAGCGGTAGCGCCAACGCCGGCGGTCGCCCGTCGGGCGGCGGCAACGGCGCGCGTCCCGCGAACGGCAATACCGCGCACGCGAACCGCAACCGTTCGTCGCGCAGCGGCCAGCGCGGTCACTGAAGCCGCGCGGCCGCGCGCCGCAGGTGCTCGATCTGGCGCTGCCAGCGCGCGAGCACCTCGGCGCGCGCCTCCCCTTCCAGCGCGAACGTGACTCCCGTCGCGAGACGCGCATAGCCGACCCGCTGCGCATCGCCGTGCGCGATCGTCGCAGCGAATCCGGCCAGCCCGCCGACGTCCCCTTCGAGCGGCTCGATCGTCAGTTGTGCCTGAAAGAACGCGCCGTCGGCGACGAGCGTCAGCGCGGCCGTGCGCCGCTGCGCGAGCGCACGCGCCGCGCGCGATTGCGGCCACAGCGCAAGCAGCAGCGCGCGCGCGTCGCGCGCGAGGATCTCGCCGACGCTGAGCAGCGTCGTGCGCAGCTGGCCGTCGTCGGTCGCGACGATCAGCGATGCGGCGAAGCCGGCATGGCGTTCGAGCGCGGTGCCGTCGAACAGCGCGACGACGGCCGGCGGCCACGCGTCGAACGTCCATTGTTCGAGCGCGTGGCGATGGGATTCGGTCATGATGGCGGCCCGGTGAAAAGCGAATGGCGACGCGTCAGCATACGCGCGACGGGCCGCGCGACGACGCTCAGCGCATGAACACGTGCCGCGTGATCTTCGTCAGCGGATAGTGGACGCTCGGCTGGATCTTCGCGGGCAAGTCGAGCGGCTTGAGCAGCATCTTCACGCACATGTCGGCCGACAGGTTGCGCCGCACGAGCGAGCTGATGCGGGCGGCACGCTCGCGGTTGTACCGATCGTCGCCGACGCGGTCCGGATAGCGGACCGCGAACACGTGGCGCAGCGCGATCTCGGAATCCTCGTTCTTGATTTCCATCACGCGGCGCATCAACGCGCCGAGCACCGCGAGCCGGCCGTTGCCTTCGAGCTTGTTGTACTTCTTGAAGAACTTGAAGAAGTGCTTGTAGTGGCGCACTTCGTCCGAGCGGATGTTGTCGGTGATTTCCTTCAGCACCGGCTCGTCCGAGCACTCGTTGATCGCGCGGTACAGCGTGGCCGTGCCCGTCTCGACGACGCAGCGCGCGACCATCTCGAGCGCGCGGGTCTTCTCGAATGCGTCGACCGAGCAGGTCTTCGAATACTCGGCGAAGAAATTCGCGAACGCGGTGTCCCAGTCGAACTCGGGCCACACGTGCGCGATATACGCCTTCAGCGCGCGGCCGTGCTGCAATTCTTCGTGCTCCCACGCATTGTTGAGCCACGCGGAGACTTCAGGGTCGTCGTTGAAGAACTCGCTCAGGTTGCTCGTATAGAGATCCGAGCCGCTCTCGATGAACGACGATGCGCACAGCAGCAGCAGCAGATCCTCGTTCGCGGCGGCCCGCTGACGATCGATCCGGTTCAGGTCGATGTCTTCGATACGCCACGGCATGACATGCGTCGTTTCAGTATGCATGGTGATGCGCTCCCAGTCGTCGCGCGGCCGTCCGGCCCATGCGTTTCGCACTGACCCGGCGCCCGCAGGCGACGTTTTGCTTGCATTTTTAGTGAATCGGTCCGGCCGAACCATCCCGGCATCTTAGCCGGAGTTTTATGTTCGTGCTTCAAGCACTGACCGTGCCCGGCACGCGCAGTTCCACTCGCCATATTGCGGATGGTTAGGCGGGTCACTCGAACCGGCCGCGCGCGTTCGACGAGGCGCGCGGCATCAAGCAGGACGGGCGGCCGCCGCGGCCCGTCGGGCGCCATACCGGAAGCGTTTCGTCAGAAGCCGGCCGCCAGACCGTCCCGCCGGCTGTCGCTCGCGGCCACGTAGCCGCGGTCGGGATCGTCGGGGTCGAGCCGCCACACGAACTGCCCGGAGCCGAAATCCATGTAAGGATCGTCGATCGACTTGATCGTATGGCCGCGCGCGGCGAGCGCGTCGACCGTGTCGCGATTCATCGTCGCCTCGACGTCGAGCGTGAAGTCGCGATTGACCTTCCAGCGCGGCGCGCAGCACGCGGCCTGCGGCTGCTGCCGGTAGCCGAGCATCCGCACGATGGTCTGCAGATGGCCTTGCGGCTGCATGTCGCCGCCCATCACGCCGAAGCTCATCACGGCCTCGGTGCGGCCGTTCGCTTCCTCGGTGACGAACGCCGGGATGATCGTGTGGAACGGCCGCTTGCCGCCCGCGACGACGTTCGGCGACGACGGATCCATCGAAAAGCCGTGCCCGCGGTTCTGCAATGCAATGCCCGTGCCGGGCACGACGAGCCCCGAACCGAAACCCATGTAGTTGGACTGAATGAAGCTCACCATCATCCCGCGCTCGTCCGCCGCCGACAGATAGATCGTGCCGCCCGAATGCGGCCGGCCAGCCGCGAAGTGCGTCGCGCGCGTGCGGTCGATCAGCTTCGCGCGTTCGGCGAGATACGCGTCGTCGAGCATCTGTTCGGGCGTCACATCCATCGCGCGCGGATCGGCGACGTAGCGGTAGACGTCCGCGAACGCGAGCTTCATCGCCTCGATCTGCAGGTGCTGCGAGTCGGCCGAATCGACCGGCCACTCGGTCACGCCCGCATGCTCGGCGATGCCGAGCGCGATCAGCGCGGCAATACCCTGTCCGTTCGGCGGGATCTCGTGGATCGTGTGACCGCCGAAACGCTTGCCGATCGGCTCGACCCATTCCGGCCGGTACGTGCGCAGGTCGGCTTCGGTCAGCGCGCCGCCGCCGTCGCGTGCGAACGCCGCGAGCTGTGCGGCGAGCGCCCCCTCGTAGAACGCGCGCGGGCCGTCCTTCGCGAGCGTGCGCAGCGTCCGCGCGTGGCCCGGCAGGCACATGCGTTCGCCGACGAGCGGCGCGCGTCCGCGCGGCATGAACGTGTCGGCGAAGCCCGGCAACCCCTGCAGCTCGGGCACCGCGGCCGCCCACTTGTGCGCGACGATCGGCGGCACCGAATAGCCGCGCTCGGCGATGTCGATCGCCGGTTCGAGCAGGTCCGCGAACGGCAGCGAGCCGAACTTCGCATGCAGCGCTTCCCACCCGGCGATCACGCCCGGCACCGTGACGGTGTCCCAGCCGCGCGTCGGCTTGATCGCGATCCCGCGTGCGTCCTCGCCGTGGCGCTTGCGGAAGTAGTCGGGATTCCACGCGGCCGGCGCGACGCCCGACGCGTTCAGCCCGGACAGCCGCTCGCCGTCCCACACGAGCGCGAACGCGTCGCCGCCGAGCCCGCACGACACCGGCTCGACCACCGTGATCGCGGCCGCGGCGGCCAGCGCCGCATCGACGGCATTGCCGCCCTTCCACAGCATGCGCAGCCCGGCCTGCGCGGCGAGCGGGTGCGACGTCGACACGACGTTGCGCGCGAACACCGGAATGCGGGTCGTCGGATACGGGTTGTGCCAGTTGAAGCCAGTCATCGGTTCCACCTCGTCGAAAGCTCAATGAACGCGCGGGACGGACGATCCGCGCGCGCGGACAGTCCGCCATTGCAGCGCGATCCGGGCGATCGCACAAATTCATTTATCACATGAATCCATGCTCGCTACACATGAATAACCTGCGGCCGCGCACGGTGCGCCCGTCGAACGCCCTTCGCGCCCTTACAATACCCGCTTCGTCTCACGATCCGACCGCCGAGCCATGACCCGAGATCCCCGCCTCACCCTGAACGCGCGCCAGCAGGAATTGCTCGAATGGGTGCAGCGCGACGGCTTCGTGACCGTCGACGATCTCGCCGCGCACTTCGCGGTCACGCCGCAGACGATCCGCCGCGACGTGAACTGGCTCGCCGACCTGAACCTGCTGCGCCGCTACCACGGTGGCGCGAGTCTTCCGACCAGCTCGGAAAACGTGTCGTACACCGCGCGCCAGCGGATGTTCCACGACGAGAAACGGCGCATCGCGGCGCTCGCCGCGTCGCACATCCCCGACCAGGCATCGCTGTTCATCAACCTCGGCACGACGACCGAGGAAGTCGCGCGCGCGCTCAACCGCCATCACGGGCTGCACGTGATCACGAACAACCTGAACGTCGCGTCGATGATGAGCGGCTACCCCGACTGCGAAGTGCTGATCACGGGCGGCATCGTGCGGCCGTGGGACAAGGGCATCGTCGGCGAACTCGCGATCGACTTCATTCGCCAGTTCAAGGTCGACTACGCGATCATCGGCACGTCGGCGATCGAGGCCGACGGCACGCTGCGCGACTTCGACACGCGCGAGGTGCGCGTCGCCGAGGCCATCATGCAGCATGCGCGCACGGTCTATCTCGTCGCCGACCATTCGAAGGTCGGCCGCCCGGCGCTGGTGCGCCAGGGCCACCTGAGCCAGGTGCACGCGCTCTTCACCGATAAGCCGCTGCCGCCCGAAATGGCCGACGCGGTCGCCGCCGCGGGCACTCAGGTATACGTCGCGGAATGATCGCCGCGATGCTGCACCGCACCCGAAACTTCAAGTGAAATCAAGAAGTTGACGCGCCGGGCGAACCGCTTGCGGGATGCATCCCTGTCAAACTGAAAATTAACGGGGCACGATTTGTCGTTGCCCGCGGGCTCGACTAGACTCCAGTTCCCCGGCCCATTCGCTCGACCCGCCCGTGCCAACGCGTGGACGATTCCGAAGGCCGGCGAATACAGCTTTCCCCCCAAGCCATACCCCGCTGGGTATCGCGCACCGGCGGTCGCGCCGGCCGCGCGGGCAGACCGATTGCCATGGAGAGAACGATGCTGAGTCCGCATGAATTCGCCACGCTACTGCTTGTGAAGGACGCCCCGGATCAGGGCGACATGGACAGAGATGAACTCGACGCGCTGCTCGAGCAGCAGCTCGTCCGTCTGGAAGGGCTTGGATCGGGGCGCAAATACTGCGTGACCGAAACCGGCGACGCCGCACTGCGATCCATCAAATACCGCTATTCGTGAAGTCCCGCTGTTCGTGACCCGAGCGCGCCGGCCGGATTCCCGGCCGCGCCGCTTTCTCCGCCCGTCACGTTCGTCCCGCCTCCCGCAGCTTTTCCGCGTCAGCCGCCCCGCAGCGTCGGATCGACCGCGGCCCGCCAGCTGACCGCCTGCGCGCGTGCGCCGTTGAAATAGGCGACCCAGTCCGCGCGCCCGGCTGCGTCCGGCGCCGCATAGCGCGCCGAAAGTTCGTTTACGAACGCACAATAGTTCGCCTGCGTCAGCCCGCGATACCGTTTCGCGACGTACGCGTCGTACAGCGTCGAATAGACCGGCTGCGCGTCCGCGCCCCAGTCGCGCGCGGCGCCGCCGCACGCCGTCTGCAGGTCGACGAACGACGGCGCACGCCAGTTGCCGGCCAGCGGCGGCGTGCCGGCGCTGCACGCTGCCAGCACGACGGCGCACGCGCCGGCCCACATCCCGATACGCATGATTCACCTCGCGAAACGATCGATGCCGCCAGTATCGTCCGGGATCGCGCCGCGCGCTACTGGCCCGCTTTTTCGAACTTTACTTTTTCGATTCCGTTCGTTAAATTTCGAATTCGAACATTTCTTGTTCGCCTATTTCCATCAGACGTTTCCATCAGACGATAAGGAAGCAGCGTGACCCAACCGAATCGCTACGATCTGCTCGTCGTGGGCGGCGGCATCAACGGCGCGGGCATCGCGCGCGATGCGGCCGGCCGCGGCCTGTCGGTGCTGCTCTGCGAGCAGGACGACCTCGCGTCGCACACGTCGTCGTCCAGCACGAAGCTGATTCACGGCGGCCTGCGCTACCTCGAGTACAACGAATTCGGGCTGGTGCGCAAAGCGCTGCAGGAGCGGGAGACGCTGCTGCGCGCGGCGCCGCACATCATGTGGCCGCTGCGCTTCGTGATGCCGCACATGCCGAACCTGCGGCCGGCGTGGCTGATCCGCATCGGCCTGTTCCTCTACGATCATCTCGCGAAACGCGAACTGCTGCCCGGCTCGCGCGGCATCGACATGCGCCGCCACGCGGCCGGCAAGCCGCTGATCGATTCGATCAAGCGCGGCTTCGTGTATTCGGACGGCTGGGTCGACGACGCGCGCCTCGTGGTGCTGAACGCGCTCGACGCGAAGGAACGCGGCGCCGAGATCCTCACGCGCACGAAGCTCGTGTCGGCGGAGCGCCGCGGCGACGAATGGGAAGCGCGGCTGCAGCATGCGGACGGCTCGATTCGCGTGGTGTACGCGCGCGCGGTCGCGAACGCGGCCGGCCCGTGGGTCGGCGACGTGCTGCACGGCGCGCTCGGCCGCGGCGCGCATCACAGCGTGCGGCTCGTGAAGGGCAGCCACATCATCACGCGGCGCCTGTTCGAGCACGATCACGCGTACATCTTCCAGAACCCGGACAAGCGGATCATTTTCGCGATCCCGTACGAGCACGACTTCACGCTGATCGGCACGACCGACGTCGAATACACGAGCGATCCCGCGAAGGTCGCGATCGATCGCGACGAGACGCAGTATCTGTGCGACTCGATCAACCGCTACTTCAAGCGCAAGATCTCGCCGGCCGACGTGCACTGGACCTATTCGGGCGTGCGCCCGCTGCTCGAGGACGAAAACGCGGCGAACGCGTCGGCGGTCACGCGCGACTATCGCCTCGAGATGGACGACGGCGCCGGCGCGCCGCTGCTGTCGGTGTTCGGCGGCAAGATCACGACGTTCCGCAAGCTCGCGGAAGAAGCCGGCGACCTGCTGTGCCGCGCGCTCGGCCGCGACGCGAAAACGTGGACGGCCGGCGCGCCGCTGCCCGGCGGCGACATCGCGAACGCGAAGTTCGACGTGTTCGCCGACGCGTTCGCGAAACGTCACCCGTGGCTGCCCGCCGCGCTCGCCCGCCGCTATGCACGCGCATACGGCACGCGTGCGGAACGCGTGGTCGACGGCGCGACGTCGCTCGCCGACCTCGGCACCGAAGTCGCGCCCGGTCTCTTCGACGCCGAACTGCGCTATCTGCGCGACGTCGAATGGGCGACCTGCGCGCGGGACGTACTGTGGCGCCGCTCGAAGCTCGGGTTGCACGTTGCGCCGGGCACGCTCGACGCGGTGACGGCCGCGGTCGACGCGTGGTTCGCCGCCGCGCATGCGCCGCACGCGTGATTCGTTTGCAGTTGCAGTAGCAGTCGCCTGACCGACGTTGATTCACCGACGCGCCGCGTAACATGCGGCGCGCATCACAACTACGCCAATCCACGGATGGAGATGAGAGACATGCAGGACCAGTACATCCTCGCGCTTGACCAGGGCACGACGAGTTCCCGCGCGATGCTGTTCGATCGCCAGGGCAACATCGTGTCGATCGCCCAGAAGGAATTCGAACAGATCTACCCGCAACCCGGCTGGGTCGAGCACGACCCGCAGGAAATCTGGTCGACGCAAGCGGGCGTCGCCGCCGAAGCCGTCACGCGCACCGGCCTGAACGGCACGTCGATCGCCGCGATCGGCATCACCAACCAGCGCGAGACGACGATCGTCTGGGATCGCGAGACGGGTCAGCCCGTCTACAACGCGATCGTGTGGCAGGACCGCCGCACCGCCGACTTCTGCGATTCGCTGAAGAAGCAGGGCCTCGAGGCGAAGGTGCGTGCGAAGACCGGCCTGCCGATCGACTCGTACTTCTCCGCGACGAAGATCCGCTGGATCCTCGACAACGTGCCGGGCGCGCGCGACAAGGCGCGTCAAGGCAAGCTCGCATTCGGCACCGTCGACAGCTGGCTCGTGTGGAACTTCACGAAGCACGAGCTGCACGTGACCGACGTGACGAACGCGTCCCGCACGATGCTGTTCAACATCCACACGCGCGAGTGGGACAGCGAGCTGCTCGAACTGCTCGACATCCCGCGCAGCATGCTGCCGGACGTGAAGGCGTCGTCGGAAATCTACGGCCACACGAAGACGACGGTATTCGCGTCGAAGATCCCGCTTGCCGGCATCGCCGGCGACCAGCACGCGGCGCTGTTCGGCCAGATGTGCACGACGTCGGGCATGGTGAAGAACACCTACGGCACCGGCTGCTTCCTGATGATGAACACCGGCAACACGCCGATCGAATCGAAGAACAATCTCGTCACGACGATCGCATGGCAGATCGGCGACGACGTGCAGTACGCGCTCGAAGGCAGCATCTTCATCGCGGGCGCGGTCGTGCAGTGGCTGCGCGACGGCGTCGGCATCATCAAGACGGCCGCCGAAATCGAAGCGCTCGCCGCGAGCGTGCCGCACACCGACGGCGTGTATCTGGTGCCGGCGTTCGCGGGCCTCGGCGCGCCGCACTGGAATGCACGCGCACGCGGGTCGGTGTTCGGCGTCACGCGCGGCACGACGTCCGCGCACCTCGCGCGCGCGGCGCTCGACGCGATCGCGTACCAGTCGCTCGACGTGCTGGCCGCGATGGAGGCCGACTCGGGCATCAGCATCGGCGAGCTGCGCGTCGACGGCGGCGCGAGTGCGAACAACCTGCTGATGCAGTTCCAGGCCGACCTGCTCGGCGTCGACGCGGTGCGTCCGCAGATCACCGAGACGACCGCGCTCGGCGCGGCGTACCTCGCGGGCCTCGCGATCGGCTACTGGAAGAACCTCGACGAAGTGCGCAGCCAGTGGCAGCTCGATCGCCGTTTCTCGCCGTCGATGCCCAAGGACCAGGTCGAGCGCTGCATGGCCGGCTGGCAGCGTGCGGTGCGCGCCGCGAAGGCGTGGGCCGACGACGCGCAGTAAGCATCGCGGCAGCAACGACAAGCAACCCGAACGAAATACAACAACACCGGCGGACCGCGCAGCGCGCGAGTCCGCCGCGACCTACGAGAGACAAACATGTCACCTTATATTGCTGAATTCATCGGCACCGCCATTCTCGTGCTGCTCGGCAACGGCGCGGTCGCCAACGTGCTGCTTGCGAAGACCAAGGGCAAGGGCGCGGACCTGATCGTGATCGTGATGGGCTGGGCGATGGCCGTGTTCGTCGCCGTGTACGTGACCGCGTCGTTCAGCGGCGCGCACCTGAATCCGATCGTCACGATCAGCCTCGCGCTCGCGGGCAAGTTCGCGTGGTCGAAGGTCGGCGGCTACATCGTCGCGCAGATGCTCGGCGGGATGGCCGGCGCGTTGCTCGTGTGGCTCGCGTATCGCCAGCACTTCGCGAAGGAAGCCGACGCGGACCTGAAGCTCGCGGTGTTCTGCACGGCGCCCGCGATCCGCAGCACCACGCACAACGTGCTGACCGAAGCGATCTGCACGTTCGTGCTGATCCTCGGCGTGCTGTATCTCGCGTCGCCGCAGGTCGGCCTCGGTGCGCTCGACGCGCTGCCCGTCGGCCTGCTCGTGCTCGGCATCGGCATCTCGCTCGGCGGTCCGACCGGCTATGCGATGAGCCCCGCGCGCGACCTGTCGCCGCGGCTGATGCATGCGCTGCTGCCGATTCCGGGCAAGCGCGACAGCGACTGGCGCTACGCGTGGGTGCCCGTGATCGGGCCGCTGCTCGGCGGCGCCGCGGCGGCCGGGTTGTATCTGCGCCTGCACGCGATGGGCTGATCGCGGGTTCCATTCGGGCTCAGCCGGAACTCGAGCCCGAGCGTCGGCGCGCGGCCGCGATGGCCGCGCGCCTGCCCTCCTCGTTCTCCGTTTCGTTTTTCGTTTCGTTCTCCGGCGCGGCCAGCGGTCGCCCGCGGTCGCACCACGCAGGCGGGGCCGATCCGATACGCCGGATCGGCCCGGCGGCGCTGGAACAGCGTGCCGAATGCGTTGCCTAACGTCGCGCGGCGCGGCCGGGAAAGCACGTATCATGGCGGGACGCTCGGCGTCGCCGACACCTCCGCTTCTTCACCACCATGCTCGATCACCTTATCTGCGACTGCGACGGCGTACTCGTCGACAGCGAAGTCATTGCCGACCGCGTGCTGTTCGAAACGCTGTCCGCCACGTTCCCGCACCTCGATTTCACCGACGCCGCAAAATCCGCGTTCGGCCAGCAGACGTCGCGCTTTCTCGCCGGGCTCGAAGCGCATTTCGGCATCCGGATGCCCGAGAACTTCATCGAAACCATCGAGCACAACATCGAGACCGGCCTCGCGCAATCGCTCGCGCCGATCACCGGCGTGCGCGACGCGTTGCTGAAGGTCGAGCTGCCGGCCGCGGTGGTGTCGAACAGCCGGCTCGCGCGCGTGCGCAGCTCGCTGAAGCGCGCAATGCTCACCGAGATCTTCGGCGATCGCGTGTTCAGTTCCGAGCAGGTCGCACGGCCGAAGCCCTACCCTGACGTGTACCTGCACGCGGCGCAGACGCTCGGCGTCGCGCCGGCGCGCTGCATCGTCGTCGAGGACAGCGTGTCTGGCCTGAACGCGGCGCGCGCCGCGGGGATGAAAACGATCGCATTCGTCGGCGCGAGCCACATCCCCGACAACTACGCGGACGCGCTGCGCGCGATGGGCATCACGCGGATCATGCGAAACATGGACGAACTGCCGGCGCTCGTCGAAGCCGGCATGCGCGGGGAATTCGGCGACGTGCAGTCCTGACGAACGGCCGGGCCTCGGCGGCCAGAACGGCCGGCGGGCGATGCGGGATGCACGTCAGCGGGCGGGCGCATCGGCGCACCCGCCGCTCACGCGGTCAGGCCGTCAGGCCGGTTCGCAGCAGCGTTCGCGCGCGGCCGCCAGTGCCTCGCGGAATTCGACCAGCTCCGCGATCGTCAGCATCGGCAGCCCGTGCTGCCGCGCGAAACGCTCGACATCGTCGCCGCGCGTCATCGTGCCGTCCGGATTCATCAACTCGCACAGCACGCCGGCCGGCTTGAGCCCCGCGAGGATCGACAGGTCGACCGTCCCTTCGGTGTGGCCGCGGCGCGCGAGCACGCCGCCCGGCTGCGCACGCAGCGGAAACACGTGGCCGGGGCGCACGATGTCGTACGGCTTCGCATCGTCGGCGATCGCCGCGCGGATCGTCGTCACGCGGTCGGCCGCGGACACGCCCGTATGCACGCCTTCGCGCGCCTCGATCGACACGGTGAACGCTGTGCCGTTGCGGCTTTCGTTGGTCTGCACCATCGGCGGCAGCTCGAGCGCGCGCACCTTGTCGTCGGTCAGGCACAGGCACACGATGCCGCTGCACTCGCGGATCAGCAGCGCCATCGTCTCGGGCGTGATGCGCTCGGCGGCGACGATCAGGTCGGCCTCGTTTTCGCGGTCGTGATCGTCCTGCAGCACGACCGCGCGGCCCGCGCGCAACGCGTCGAGCGCGGCAGCGATGCGCGGCGGCACCGGTTCGGAATCCAGCAACGGGAGATCGGCAAAGGCGTCGGCGGGTGCCGACGAAACGGACTTGAAGGACATGTGAAACGCTCCTCGCGATTACGATTTGGGCGAAAAACGTTCCAGGGCATTGCAAACAGACAGAACGACAACCCGCTTCGCATGCATCGCGAAGCGGCCCTGGCGGACATGACTATCTGCACATCTTCTCTCATCCGGACTATGACCGTCGGCTCTGGCATTCGACCAGATCTGCTGACCCCGCGCGGAAGCGCGGGCGCTCGCGGGCTCGCCGGCTTTCGCCAGCCTACCGCCGGTGGGGAATTTCGCCCCGCCCTGAAGACGCACTGATTGCCGGCCGGGATCTGCCCCGGCACCGGCGGGCCAAGCATACATCAGCCGCGCTCGCTGCGCAGCCGACCACACGTAAAACCTTACTGACGACCCCGTCTAACGGCATCGTCCGAACGGCCGACACACCGTGCCTGCGCGCCCGCCCCCCGAAGGACCCGGCGCCGGCCCGGCCGGCCGCAAGTACTCAGCCGGCCGCGTGCGCGGCGTCGGGCACGAGCCAGCGCGGCGGCACTTCCGGGCTCACCGTCACGCGGAACGCGCGCGCCTCGCTGTCGCCGGGGTTGCGCAGGCTGTACGGCTGATCGGCGTCGAACACGATCGCGTCGCCGGTCGCGAGCAACTGGCGGCGATCGTGCACGCTCACTTCGAGCGTGCC
The DNA here is from genome assembly GCF_902499045.1 of Burkholderia latens. Lineage (GTDB taxonomy): Bacteria > Pseudomonadota > Gammaproteobacteria > Burkholderiales > Burkholderiaceae > Burkholderia > Burkholderia latens. The sequence goes on from NZ_CABVPL010000009.1 coordinate 163,801, forward strand.
CTCGCTGACGACCAGATTGACCGTCGTGCCCGGCGCGCGACGCGTGCCGGGCTCCGTGTGCAGCGGCGCGATCCGCAGCTCGTGGAATTCGGCCGCGGCCGGCTCGCCTTCCGGATAGAGCGCACGTGCGGAAAAGCGGCCGTTCGAGCTGACGACGCGCGCCGCGCGCTCGGCCGCCAGGTGCTCGAAGCCGTTCACCGCATGGCGGCGCAGGAACGCTGCGACCGACACCTTCAGCGCGGCGGCGATCTTGCACAACACCTTGATCGACGGCACGCTGCGCGCGGATTCGATTTGCGCGAGCATCGCGCGCGACACGCCGGACAGCCGCGCGAGCGCATCGAGCGACAGCTGCCGCTCCGCGCGCAGGCGCGCGAGATTCACACCGACGACCTGCTCGAGGGCGTCGAGCGACGCGGATGTCCGCGCGTCGCCTGCATTGCCGGACTCGAAGGAAGACACGTCGCGCACCAGCGCAAGGGGTGAAGACATAGCATGGCCTCCGGGCCGCGATGCGGCCCTGCGAATGGGGTAAGCCGGAATCGGGTTGCGCCACGAACGGCGCGTATCGAGACGCTATCACCCGGCCCCGGGCCCGCAAACGAAGTTATCTTCACACCGTTATCAGCATCGCGGAAGAATGCGTTTCTCGCGAACCTTTTCGCGCCGCTATCGCGCCGGCGACCGCCGCGCGATGCGACGCGGCGTTCAATGCGCGGCCGGTGCCGCGCCGCGTGCCGGCGCGCGCGCATCGAGCCGCATCGCGAGCCACGTGACGACCAGCGCCGCGAACGTGACCGCGACGGCGACCCACGGCAGCGCATCGAGCGCGAAGCCGTGCGTGAGCGCGAGCCCGCCGAGCCACGCGCCGCCGGCGTTGCCGACGTTGAACGCGCCGATGTTCAGCGTCGACGCGAGATGCGGCGCGCTCGCGGCCTTCTCGACGACGCGCGCCTGCAGCGGCGGCACCGTCGCGAACGCGGCGATCCCCCAGACGAATACCGTGACCGCGGCGGCGACGGGCACGTGGCTCGTCTTCGCGAACGCGGCCATCACGGCCATCAGCGCGACGAGGATCGCGATCAGCGACGGCATCAGCGCGCGATCCGCGAGCTTGCCGCCGAGCGTGTTGCCGACCGTCAGCCCGGCGCCGAACAGCACGAGGATCAGCGCGACCGCGCGCGGCGAATAGCCGGTGACGGTTTCGAGAATCGGCGCGATGTACGTGAACACGACGAACACGCCGCCGAAGCCGAGCACGGTCATCAGCAGCGCGAGCCAGACCTGCGGCTCCTTCAGCACGCGCACCTCGTGGCCGAGGCCGACGGGCCCGCTGTCGTGGCGATTGGGCACCAGCAGCGCGACGCCGCCGAGCGACAGCACGCCAAGCGCCGCGACGATCCAGAACGACGCGCGCCAGCCGAGCAACTGGCCGACGAACGTGCCGAACGGCACGCCGAGCACGTTCGACAGCGTGAGGCCCGTGAACATCAGCGCGATCGCGCTCGCGCGCTTGTCGGCCGGCACGAGCGACGCGGCGACCACCGCGCCGATCCCGAAGAACGACCCGTGCGCGAACGACGTGACGACGCGCGCGACCATCAGCATCGCGTAGCCGGACGCGGTCGCGCACAGCACGTTGCCGACGATGAAGATTGCCATCAGCAGCTGGAGCGCGGCCTTGCGCGGCATGCGGCTCGTCAGCACCGCGAGCAGCGGCGCGCCGACCGCGACGCCCAGCGCGTAGCCGGTAACGAGCAGGCCGGCCGACGGCAGCGACACGGCGAGGTCGTGCGCGACTTCGGGCAGGAGCCCCATGATGATGAATTCGGTGGTGCCGATGGCGAAGGCGCTGATCGCGAGCGCCAGGAGCGGAATGGGCATGACGTTCTCCGGAAGGCAGCGGACGCGGCCCCGGTCGGTGCCGCATCGCACAAAGATCTCGATGTGCGCGCATTGTCCCGAATACGCCTATCTTTGATAATTGGCGTGGCATTTGAACCATTTTCAAAAGATTCTGGAAAATCCGATGGATCGACTGGGCGACATCCGGCTGTTCGTCGAGGCGGCGGAGCTCGGCAGCCTGTCCGCGGCCGGGCGCAAGCTGAATCTCACGCCGGCCGCCGCGAGCGCGCGGCTCTCGAAGCTCGAGGCGAAGGTCGCGACGCGGCTGTTCGAGCGCTCCACGCGGCAATTGCGGCTCACCGACGAAGGCCGGCTCTACCTGAATTGCTGCCGCCAGGCGCTGCAGGCGCTCGACGACGCGCATGCGTTGCTGCAGGAAGGCCGCAACGTGGTGGCCGGCAAGGTGCGCCTGTCGTCCACGTCCGATTTCGGCCGCCACCAGCTGCTCGACTGGCTGCACGAATTCACGACGCTGCATCCGGGCGTCACGTTCTCGCTGACGGCGTCCGATTCGTCGTCGAACCTGTGGCAGGACGAGATCGACCTCGCGATCCGCTTCGCCGCGCCTCCCGACGGCGCGCTGATCGCGCGCAGGCTCGCCGCGAACCGGCGCGTGCTGTGCGCGGCGCCGTCGTTCGTCGAGCGCCACGGCATGCCGGCCGACCCGCACGATCTCGCCCGCTTTCCATGCAACGTGATCACGATCGCGTCGGGTCCGATGAACACGTGGCGCTTCATGCGCGGCGCCGAGGTGCAGACCTACACCGTGCCCATGTCGAGCGCGTTCGAGACCAACGACGGCGGGCTCACCCGCGAATGGACGCTGCGCGGCCACGGGATTGCGCTGAAGTCGCTGTGGGACATCGCCGACGACGTGCGCGCCGGCCGGCTCCGCGTGCTGCTGCCCGAATGGCGGCACCAGGACGCGCCGCTGCACGCGATCTATCACAGCAAGCGCTACATGGCGCCGCGCGTGCGCGTGCTGCTCGACTTCCTCGCGGAACGCTTCGCGCGCGAGGAAGCGGCGCTCGACGACCTGCTGAACGCGTGCCGCTGACGCCTGCCGCTGCGTCGTTTGAGGGTCGGAAGCCGGCACGCGACGTCGCGCGCGTGCAACCGGCCGACCGCCTTGGGCACCGCGAAAAGCTATAATGAAAGGCTTTCCCGACGGCTTTTCACGCGCTCGCGACACGCTCGCACGACGCGCTGCGCGCCCCGGTTCCGCCTTACGGTACCGAAAGGCACCGCAGGCGCCGGCCCGAGCCGCTGCACCGGCAGCAGCCGTCCCGATTCACCCTTGACGACGCCCCCAGGTCAACCACTGCGAACGGCGAATCCCCATGACGAAAAAAGTTTACGTAAAGACCTTCGGCTGCCAGATGAACGAGTACGACTCGGACAAGATGGTGGACGTGCTCAATGCGGCCGAAGGCCTCGAAAAGACCGATACCCCCGAAGACGCGGACATCATCCTGTTCAACACGTGCTCGGTGCGTGAGAAGGCGCAGGAAAAGGTGTTCTCCGACCTCGGGCGCGTGCGCGAGCTGAAGGAAGCGAAGCCGGGCCTGCTGATCGGCGTCGGCGGCTGCGTCGCCAGCCAGGAAGGTGCGTCGATCGTGTCGCGCGCACCGTACGTCGACCTCGTGTTCGGCCCGCAAACCTTGCACCGCCTGCCGCAGATGATCGACGCGCGCCGCGCAAGCGGCCGTGCTCAGGTCGACATCACGTTCCCCGAGATCGAGAAGTTCGACCACCTGCCGCCCGCGCGCGTCGAGGGCCCGAGCGCGTTCGTGTCGATCATGGAAGGCTGCTCGAAGTACTGCAGCTACTGCGTGGTGCCGTACACGCGCGGCGATGAAGTGTCGCGTCCGCTCGACGACGTGCTGACCGAAGTGGCCGGCCTCGCCGACCAGGGCGTGCGCGAAGTCACGCTGCTCGGCCAGAACGTGAACGCTTATCGTGGCGCGCTGACGGCCGGTTCGTCGGAAATCGCCGATTTCGCGACGCTGATCGAATACGTCGCCGACGTCCCCGGCATCGAGCGGATCCGCTACACGACGTCGCATCCGAAGGAATTCACGCAGCGCCTGATCGACACGTACGCGAAGGTGCCGAAGCTCGTGAGCCACCTGCATCTGCCGGTCCAGCACGGCTCCGACCGCATCCTGATGGCGATGAAGCGCGGCTACACGGTGCTCGAGTACAAGTCAGTGATCCGCAAGCTGCGCGCCATCCGCCCGGACCTGTCGCTGTCGACCGACATGATCGTCGGCTTCCCCGGCGAGACCGACGAGGATTTCGACAAGATGATGGCGCTCGTGCACGAGATGGGCTACGACACGAGCTTCTCGTTCATCTACAGCCCGCGCCCCGGCACGCCGGCCGCGAACCTGCACGACGACACGCCGCGCGAAGTGAAGCTCAAACGCCTGCAACATCTGCAGGCGACCATCGAGGAAAACGTCGCGCGCATCAGCCAGTCGATGGTCGGGAAGATCGAGCGGATCCTCGTCGAGGGCCCGTCGCGCAAGGATCCGAACGAACTGTCGGGCCGCACCGAGAACAACCGGGTCGTGAATTTCCCGGCGCCGCTCGCGTCGCACCCGCGGCTGATCGGCCAGATGATCGACGTGAAGATCAATCATGCGTACCCGCACTCGCTGCGCGGCGAGCTGCTGCTCGTGAGCGACGACGCGAGCACGGCCACCCACTGACGACTGACGCTCAACAGGAGCCCGACGCTACTTTGAAGACCGTCCAAGCACTGGAATTCACCGCGCCGCGCGACGACAACGCGCGCCTTGCCAACCTCTGCGGCCCGCTCGACGAGAATCTGCGGCAGATCGAACAGGCGCTCGACGTCACGCTCGCGCGGCGCGGCCACCGGATCACGATCCGCGGGCGCGGCGCGAAGCTCGCGCTCGCCGCGCTCGAGAACTTCTACAACCGCGCGCGCGATCCGCTGTCGGTCGACGATATCCAGCTCGCGCTGGTCGAAGTGCGTCACACCGCCGGCAACGGCCGCCAGGACACGCTCGACGTGCGTTTCCGCGGCGACCCCGACCATCCGTTCGACGAGCCTGCCGAGCAGCTCGACGACGCGGGCCCCGACGAGGAGCCTGCGCCGAAACTCTACACGCGGCGCGCGGACCTGCGCGGGCGCACGCCCGCGCAGCGCGAATACCTGAAGCAGATCCTGCAGCACGACGTGACGTTCGGCATCGGGCCGGCCGGCACCGGCAAGACCTACCTCGCGGTCGCATGCGCGGTCGACGCGCTCGAGCGCGACCAGGTGAAGCGGATCGTGCTGACGCGCCCGGCCGTCGAGGCGGGCGAGCGGCTCGGCTTCCTGCCGGGCGATCTCGCGCAGAAGGTCGACCCGTATCTGCGGCCGCTGTACGACGCGCTGTACGACCTGCTCGGCTTCGACAAGACCGCGAAGATGTTCGAGCGCCAGATGATCGAGATCGCGCCGCTCGCGTACATGCGCGGCCGCACGCTGAATCACGCGTTCATCATCCTCGACGAGGCGCAGAACACGACCCCCGAGCAGATGAAGATGTTCCTCACGCGGATCGGCTTCGGCTCGAAGGCCGTCGTCACCGGCGACACGAGCCAGGTCGACTTGCCGCGCGGGCACAAGAGCGGCCTCGTCGAGGCGCAGCAGGTGCTCGGCGGCGTGCGCGGCATCGCGCTCACGCGTTTCACGAGCGCGGACGTCGTGCGCCATCCGCTCGTCGCGCGCATCGTCGAGGCGTACGACGACTTCCACGCGCAGCACAAGGACGCGTGAACCCGCACGCATGAACCGCCGCCGGCGCCCCGCGCGCCGCACCGGCCGACGGCCCGGCCCGCTCGACGGCGCGCCGGGCTTCTTTTCGCGTGCGGGCATCCCCGTCCGAATTCGGGCGCGATCGGCCGTTTGGTGTATCCTCAACGCGTTCTAATCGCCGTACCCGTCATGAATTCTTCCCGTTCTCGCAAGTCCGCGCGCGCACAGTCCGACGCGCCCCAATCCCCCCGTCTTTCGCTGTTCGATGCGAAGGGCAAGGCCCGGACCCTCAACGCGCAGGGGCTGCGAATCGACTTCCCGGACGGCCGCAGCCTGATGTTCGACCTGTCGGGCAGCTCGGGCGACGCAGCCGTCGCGATCGTCGCGCAGCACAACGATCCCGCCATGCGCGCGAAGCTCGCGCTGCAACCCGAGCACTACGACAGCGTGACGCTGCACGTCGGCGCCGAGCCCGCGCCGCGCGACGAGGAAATGGAAGAAGGGGGGCGCGAACTGGAATTCGATCTGTCGGTGCAGTACGGCGACGAGATCACGGCCGACGTGCGCAAGACGCTGCCGAAGCGCAAGCTGATCGCCGAGTGGATCGAGCCGGCGCTGTTCGCCAGCGCGCAGCTCACCGTGCGCTTCGTCGGCGAAGAGGAAGGCCGCACGCTGAATGCCGGGTATCGTCACAAGGACTATCCGACCAACGTGCTGACGTTCGCGTACGATCCGGCGCCAGACGGCACCGTGATCGGCGACCTCGTGCTGTGCTGCCCGGTCGTCGAGAAGGAAGCGCACGAACAGGGCAAGCCGCTCGCGGCCCACTACGCGCACCTGCTCGTGCACGGCACGCTGCACGCGCAGGGCTACGATCACGAGACGAGCGACGAGGAAGCGGCCGAAATGGAAGCGCTCGAAGTCGACATCCTCGCGAAGCTGGGCTTCCCCAACCCGTATCAGTAAGCGCCATTCCGTCCCATGCACCACGCCGCGATGCAGCCGTCCGCGTACCCGCCGTCGATCGGCGAGGGACGGCTGCTGACCGAAGACGAGCTCGCGGCGTCGCTCGCGCACACGATGCGCGACTGGGACGGCCAGCAGGATCTGTGGCTGTTCGGCTATGGGTCCCTGATCTGGAATCCGGGGCTCCCGACCGTCGCCGCGGTGCGCGGCAAGGTGCACGGCTACCACCGCGGGCTCTACCTGTGGTCGCGCGTGAACCGCGGCACGCCCGAGCGTCCGGGCCTGGTCCTCGCGCTCGATCGCGGCGGCTCGTGCTCGGGCATCGCGTTCCGGCTCGCAGGCCCGACCGCGCAGCCGCATCTCGAGACGCTGTGGAAACGCGAGATGCCGATGGGCTCGTACCGGCCCGCGTGGCTGCCCTGCACGCTCGAAACCGGCGAACGCGTGACCGCGCTCGCGTTCGTGATGCGCCGCGACGCGCCCACCTACACCGGCAAGCTGACCGACCCCGTCGTGAAGGAAGTGTTCAGTTGCGCGGCCGGCCGCTACGGCACGACGCTCGATTACGTGAGCCGCACCGTCGACGCGCTGCGCGCGAGCGGCATCCCCGACCGCGCGCTGGAAGCGCTGCTCGCGCGATGCCGGTGACGCGCGGCACGCACGCTTGCGCGACGCGGGCCGCCGCGCCATGGCGTTCGAAGGAGAGCTACCGCCCATGAAACCGTCACGCAGATCGCGCCGTGCGCTGGCCGCGCTGCTCGTCGCCGCGAGCGTTGCGCTGTCCGGCTGCGGAATCTTCGGCTGCGGCGGCGCCGCAACCAACGGCGCGGCCGCCGGCGGCTGCTCGGCCGGCATGCGCTTCTGAATTTCGGGGATTTCGGCCGTCCGGGCATCCGCCCCCGCGCACTCGGCGTCGTTCCGCCTGGTCCGCATGCGACCCAATGCCGCTGGCGCGCCGCTTTTTTGCCACCGCTGCCCCGGCACGCCGTTCTGAGATAGGATGAACCCGACGGAACACCGCCGCGCCCGGCGCGGCCGTTCCCGAGCGGGGCCGAGCGCGCCGCGTGCCCTTGGCCGAACGGCCGCGGTGACACGGGCCCGCCATGCCCTTGGTGTATCCTTGCCTACTCCGTGACCGCGCGCCCCGGCATGACCCGGGCGCACCACCATGAACGATTCGTATCCCAGTCGTAAGCTCACCGACAAACCGCAAGAAAAGCGCTCGCTGCTCGAGCGCCTGACCGACTTCATCTCGCCCGAGCCGGAATCCCGGGCGGAGCTGCTGGAAATCCTCCAGGACGCCCACGAACGCAACCTGATCGACGCCGATTCGCTGTCGATGATCGAAGGCGTGTTCCAGGTGTCCGATCTGTGCGCGCGCGACATCATGGTGCCGCGCGCGCAGATGGACGCGATCAACATCGCCGACAAGCCTGAAGACTTCATCCCGTTCGTCCTCGAGAAGGCGCACTCGCGCTACCCCGTGTACGAGGAGAACCGCGACAACGTGATCGGCGTGCTCCTCGCGAAAGACCTGCTGCGCTTCTATGCCGAAGAGGAATTCGACGTGCGCGGGATGCTGCGCCCGGCCGTGTTCATTCCGGAATCGAAGCGCCTGAACGTGCTGCTGCACGACTTCCGCGTGAACCGCAACCATCTCGCGATCGTCGTCGACGAATACGGCGGCGTCGCGGGGCTGATCACGATCGAGGACGTGCTCGAACAGATCGTCGGCGACATCGAGGACGAATACGACTTCGACGAGGAAGCCGGCAACATCATCTCGGGGCCGGACGGCCGCTACCGCGTGCGCGCGCTCACCGAGATCGAACAGTTCAACGAGACGTTCGGCACCGATTTTTCCGACGACGAAGTCGACACGATCGGCGGGCTGATCACCCATCATTTCGGCCGCGTGCCGCACCGCGGCGAGAAGCTGCAGCTCGGCAACCTCGTGTTCGAGATCCAGCGCGGCGATGCGCGCCAGATCCACGTGCTGCTGGTGCGCCGCAACCCGCTCGCGAGCCGCCGCGCCGAAACCTCGCACGAGGACTGACCCGTCTCGCGCCGGCCGCGTCTCCTTCAACCGCTCGCCCCCTTTCGCTTCACATGGACGAACCGATTCCGTCCCGCCCGGCTGGCGGTCTTCTCGCGCCGGCGCCCGGCCGCGCGCTGCCGCGCTGGCACTATCCGGCCGCACTGCTCGCCGGCGCGGCCAATACGCTCAGCTTCGCGCCGACTCCGCACGGCGGCTGGCTGCAACTCGCCGTATTCGTCTGGTTTTTCGCGCAGCTGACGCGCACGTCGAGCTGGCGCGGCGCCGCGCTCACCGGCGGCGCGTTCGGCTTCGGCAACTTCATCAGCGGCGTCTGGTGGCTCTACATCAGCATGCACGTGTACGGCGAGATGGCCGCGCCGCTCGCGGGCGGCGCGCTGGTGCTGTTCGCGCTGTACCTGTCGCTGTATCCGGCGTTCTCGGCGGGGCTGTGGTCGTTCTGCGCGGGCCACGCGTGGCATCGCCGCGAGCCCGATCCGCGGCCGTTCTCGCCGAGCTGGCACGGCGCATTCGCGTTCGCGAGCGCCTGGGCGCTCGGCGAATGGCTGCGCGGCACCGTATTTACCGGCTTTCCGTGGCTCGCGAGCGGCTATCCGCAGGTCGACGGCCCGTTCGCGGGCTTCGCGCCGGTCGTCGGCGTGTACGGGATCGCGTGGGTGCTCGCGCTGTTCGCCGCGCTGGTCGTGCAGGCGCTCGTCGCCGCGCGGCGCGCGCCGGCCACCCCGGCCGAGCGCGGCACGGCGGGCAAC
>NZ_CABVPL010000010.1 GCF_902499045.1 Burkholderia latens
GACCGTGCGGCGCAGCGCGGCGAGCGCCGGCTCGCGGCCGCCCGGCGCGTTCGACACGATCTGGTAGTACTCGGCGCCCAGCGCGCCGGACGGCGCGCCGTTCGGAAACAGCGCGACGATGCGCCGGGCCGCTTCGTCGGCGCGGCCGCTGCGGGCGAGCAGGCGGATTTGCGCCATCTCGCCGCGCCCGCTCGTCGCGACGCGGTATTCGTCGGCCGCGCGCCGCGTGTCCGGCGCGGAGGGCGCGAGCGTCTGCAGCCGCGCAAGCGAGGCCTGCGCGCGTTGCGCGTCGCCGAGCCGCAGCAGCACGCGCATCTGCTCCGCGAGCAGCGCCGGGTCGTCCGGCGCGATCAGCAGCCCTTTGCGCAGCGCGTCGCGCGCGAGGTCGTCGCGATGCTTGTCGCCCCACATGCGCGCGGTCGCGAGCTGGCGCCGCGCGTCGGCCAGATCGGCCGCGGTCGGGGCCGAGGTCGCCGCGGCCTTCGGCGCGACGGCTTTCGGTGCGGCCGCGACGGTGGCGGCGGCCGCGGCCGGCCCGGCCGCGCAGACGCACGACGCGAGCCACGCGAAACCCGCGACGCGCGGCGCGGTGCGCTTCATCGGGCCGCGCATGAACGGCCCTCCCAGCGGGGATCGAGCGAGCCGTCCGCGCCGAACCGGTAGCGGCCTTCGCGCCAGCCGAGGCCGAACAGCGTCAGCACGCTCGTGTAATAGCCGGGCGCCGACTGGCGCGCGAGCGTCTCGACGCGCGCCGCCTGCGCATCGGCGAGCGCATGCTGGCCGCGCGCATCGAGAAACGGCACGGCGGCCGCGGAGAATCCGCCGTTGCCGTCGTTCGGGCCTGCGACGCCGGTCGTCGTATCGACCTTCTCCGGCGGCGCGCCATGCGCGGCGATGTAGTCCGCGAACGGCGCGAAGCGCGCGAGCAGCGGCGCGGCGAGCGGATCGGCACGATCGAGCATGCCGGCCCACAGGTACACGCGAATCGCGTTGTACGCACTTTCCGCATGGGTCTGCGGATCCGGGGCGAACCCGGCCCCCGCGCGATACAGCGCCCAGTCGGGCGCGAAGCCCTTCGGCGCGGTGTCGAGCAGCACGCGGCCGGTGCTCGTCGCGAGCGCGGCCCAGCGGCGATCGTCGGGCAGCCGCGCGGCGAGCCCGCGGATCACCTGCGGCGGCGAATAGCTCGGATTCACGCGCCATTGGCCGCCGGCCAGCTTGAAGCCGGTCGGCCCGGGCAGCAGCGCGAGGCCGAGCCCCGGCACGCTGGCCGTCTCGTCGTCGAGCACGCGCTTCGCGAGCAGCGCGCCGCGCGCCGTGTAGCTGCGCTCGCGCCACAACCGGCCGGCTTCGACGAGCGTGTACGCGATCCACAGGTCGGCATCCGACGCCGCGTTCGCGTCGAGCACGCGCCATGCGCCGTCGGGCGCGCGGCCCCACAGCCACGCCGGCAGATGCGCGCTCAGGTCGCCCTGCGCGAGGTTGTTCTCGGTCCATGCGAGGATCGTGTCGAACGTGCGCCGGTCGTTCGCGACCAGTGCGAAGAACAGTCCATACGCCTGCCCCTCCGATACCGTGCGCGAATCGGCCGAGCCGACGTCGATCACGCGGCCGTCGGCCGACACGAAATCGCGCTTGAACGCATCCCAGCGCGGCCATGCCGTGCCGCATTGCGCGTCCGCCGCGCCGGCCGCGCTGCGTGGCGTCGCCGGTGCGGCCTGCGCCGCCCGTGCCGCCCCGGCTACCGAACACGCGGCCGCAACGGCCAGCACCCACGTCGCGCCGACGCGCCGCGCCGGCCGCGTGGCCCGTCGCCTTGCGAATGCCCACGCCATCCGTTACATCCCCCGTCGGCGCGCGGCGATTCTCTGCAGCACGCTGAACACGCCGAGCGCGAGCAGCAGCCCCGCGACGACCCCGACCACGCCGAGCACGACCGGGTGCCGCGCCGCCTGCGTCCACACACGCGCATACCACGGCACGAAGCCGACCACGTACGGCTCGCCGACGCGCAGGCTGTCCACCTGCCCCGGCCGCACCAGCGCGAGGTCGCCCTGCAGCTGCGACACGAGGCCCGGCTTCTCGAACACGTCGAGCAGATCGCCCAGGCGCGCCTGACCGGTCGCCGTCAGCGCGACGACGCTGCGGCCATGACTGCCCGGCAGCTCGAAACCGGCGAGCGCCGCGAGCTGGCCCGTCTGCTCGATATGCGCGCTGCCGTCGGCCATCCCGACGCCGTTGCGCCAGCGCTCCTTCACCGAGAACGCGACGCGCGTCGCGCCGGTGCCGCGCTGCTGGTCGATCGATAGCGGCAGCGCCGTGCGCCAGCGCGACAGCAGCGGCGACGCGGGCGAGCCGTCGATCACGAGCAGGTCCTTGCGGCCGTCGAGCGCGGCGACGTCGCCGGGCCGCGCGACCTGCACGCGCAGCGCCGGGAAGCCGGTCCACTGGCCCATGTGGCCGAGCATCGTCAGGTACGCTTCGAGCTCCTGCGGCGATGGCCGGTCGGGCACCACGACCGCCGTCTGCGACAGGTCGGCGAAGCGCGTGAACGGAAAGCCGCTGTTCGCGAAGAACGCGAGGTTCGGCAATTGCGCGTAGTGGACGAAGTGCGAGAAGTCGATCGTCGAATCCGGATCGATCGCCGCGCGCTGCGGCTCGGTCGCGGTGCTCGAGCAGAGCCCCGTCTTCTGCGAGTCGAGCGTGAAGCGGAACTGCAGCTGGTTGCCGCTGCCGACGCGGAACGCCGGGATGTCGACGTCGCTCGTCACGCGCCCTTCCGGCACCGACAGCAGCGGCAGCTGCATGCGCCCGCGCGCGTCTTCCGCATGGGCCGGCCCGAGCCGGTACGACTTCACGAGCTGGTCGTTGATCTCGACGGCGAGCGTCGAGTTGTCCTGCACGGTCGGCGCCGTGTAGCGGTAGCGCAGCGTGATCGGCACGCCCGAGCCGTTCCACGAATGAAGATCGGCCGGCACGCGCAGGTTCAGGCGGATCGCATCGGGCGACGTGCCGCGCACTTCGAGCTCGCGCGGGTCCGACACGAGCTCGCGGAACGCGATCGGCCGGTTCACCGGCAGCCAGCGCGGCGCATCGTACGGCTTGCGCGGCGCGCCGAGATCGACGTGCGCGACCGTCGCCGCCGGCCCCGACAACGCCGCGCGGCCGAGCACGAGCGTCGCGACCGCGTCGTCGAGCTCGGCCGCCGTGCGGCCCGTCACGATCAGCAGCTTGCGGCCCGGCGCGGCCGGGTTGTCGACCACCGCGAGCAGCGGGCCGTTGACCGACGGCAGCGCGAGCCCGGCCGGCAGCGTCGTGGCCGTGCCGACTACGACCGCCTGATCGTCCGCCGGCAGCGTGGCCGCGACCGGAAAGCGCGCCTGCCGGTAGTCGGCCTGCGCGCCGAACCACGACGCGAGCACGCCGGCGCTGCGCAGCGTCGCCGAGTCGGGCGACGCCGGCAGCACGAACGGCAGCCGCAGCAGCCCGTTGTCGCGCCGGTCGAAGAACGGCGCGGGCAGCAGCGCGAGATCGTTCGGCAAGCGCACCGGCGATTCGTCGAGAATCAGCTCGCTCGTCGGGCTCACGTCGGCCCACAGCGCCGAGTTCGACGGGTCCTCGCAATGATCGAGCGTGTAATGCGCGATCAGGCGCAGGCCGATCTGGTTGTAATCGGAGAAGTAGCGCGGATCGATCGGAATGTCCTGCGTGATCATGCGGCCCGCGCGCGGCGCGTCGAACGGGACGGTCGCGACCACCTCGCCGTTGACCGACACTTTCAGGTGCGACATCGGAAACACGAGCGACGGCGAATACGCGTAGGTCAGGCGCAACCGCGCGCCCGTGACCACGCGGTCGAGCCGCACGCCCGCGTTGATCGTGCGCGCGTCGTCGGCGCCGCGCAGGTGCACCGGATCGAACGCGCCCAGCGACGCGAACGGCAGGCGCACGGTCGTCGCCGGCAACCCGGCGGCCGGCGCGCTGGCGGCGCCCGGCGCGGCGGCGAGCGGTGGTGTGGCCGCGCCGCTGCCGGGCGTCGGTGTCGCCGAAGGAGCGGAGGCCGCCGGCACGGCCGGCATCGGTGCGGCCGACAGCGCGGCCGCATGGAGCGCACCGACCGCGGCGACGGACAGGACGAACAACGACGCAGCCGGCTTCATGCGCGGCTCCGCATCGTCGTGGTCATGGTCGTGGTCGTCCGGTGATCAAGCGCGCCGCAACCGGCGCGCGCAAAGCAGCTATGCCCGTGAGTGCACATCCCCACTGCTTCCCCTCAAAGTCTGGCCTAATTCATTTATCGAAACGACCCGGCGAATTCTCCGCTGCCGGCCGGCAGGCTGCGCTCGCCTGACACCGGCGCCCGCACATTCGTCACACTATCTCAAAATAGAGACGAAACTCACCCGGATTCGTGCGGACGAAGCGAAAAACAACTCGGTTCGGTCGGAAATACGACGCGCGGCGATTGAATGGTAAAAATTGCACCGTTGCTGCCGGCCGGACTGGCCGGCACCCTGCGGCGCCGAACCGTCGCTCCGGACAACCGGCCGGATGCCGGCTGCGGCCCGTTGCGAGCCGCCCGGAGCAACGCTGCCGCGTGCGCGGCGCGTATCCTACCGCAAGCCGGCACCGCGCGCCGCGCTTTCTTCATCAAAAACTGACCTGGATCAAACAGCCGACACCACGATCCCGCCCGCCGACACGCTGCTGTGCAGCATTGCGGTCCAGACGGAGATCGCGAAGCCGGGCATCGATCGCGGCAGCGTGATGACCGACGTGACCGGGCAGGTGCCGCGACTCACCGGTGCGGGCGGCGCGGCGGACGAGTTCGCCGAAGGCGACCACATTGCGTACCGCGCCGCATCGGGCTCCGCCGCAGGAATGCTCGGGCTGCGGCTGCGCCCGCGCGGGGAGCGTGTCCGGCCGGTGCGTGACGGGCGGCGAACTGCTGTAGTGCAGCGATCCGGAAATCGACCCGCGCGTCGATCGCGATGCCTGCCGCCTGCCGAACGTCGGCCGCCGCGACGACGTCGGCGTGAAACGCGTGCGGCTCGCGCGGCCGGTAGGCGAACCGTTCGAGTTCGAAGGGCACCTGCTGCGGTTCAGCTCGGCTCGGCTCGGCGTCTGCGTCGGTCTCAGCGTCGCGATGCTGTCCGACGACGGCACCGACATGAACGCGCTGATCGAGCACGCGGATCGCGCGCGATGTACGAGGTGAAGCCCACGCGGGCACAGCGGGCCGCGCACACGCTCGTGTCACGCGCGCCGCGTTCGGCCTGCCGCCGCGGCACACGCCCGCGCGGCTACCCGATCCGTGCCGCCGCGATCGCGAGCCCGACCACGATCCACTGGGCGATCGCGACCAGCACGCTGGCCCGGCATAGTCCGACCGCGCCGCGCACGCGTGCGTCGAGCGTGCGTCCGGCCTTCCGTTCATCGATCCAGCCGAGCTCGGCAAGCGCGCGATCGAGCGCGGCGAGCGCGTCGTCGATCGGGTCGCCGCCCGACGCCGTTCGCGCCAACGCGGCGAACAGCCGCCGATCGATCTGGATGCGCACCGCGTACCACAGCGCGGCGATCCCCGACCCTGTGCTGACCACGGCCAGCAGCACGCGCGCGACCGCCGCCGCCGGCCAGCCCGACGCGATCCACCACCCCGCGCCGGCCGCGGCAAACGCGGCGGCGATCGCCCACGCGCCCGCGTCGAGCGCACCGCGCGCGGCGGCGATCCGAAACGATATGGATACGTCGCGCATCATCCGCGCTCCGTCACGCGGCGGCGGCCGAGCCAGTCCTGCAACATGACCGCGCAGTCGGTCGACCACAGCGCATACGACCGCACCGCAGCGGCCGCCGCGAGCGCCTCCCGCGCATCGCGGCGCCACGCGACCGCGCACGTCACACCGCGTCCGCCGCCGAGCGCGCTCATCACGCGTCGACCCGCTGCGCGAGGCTGACCGTGAAGATGCCCTTCTCGTCGATCCGCTGGTCGAGCTTGCGGAAACCCGCTCGCGCGACGAGCTCGTCCATCTCGGCCTGCGAACGGCGGCGCATCACCCACGTTGCGTCGCCGCGGTGATTGTTCAGCGCACGCGCGATGAACTCGAGTTGCGGATGCCAAGGCTGCCCCGTATAGACGAGATAGCCGCCGGGCGGCACCGCGTGCGCGAGCCCGCGCAGCGAGCGCTCGATCAGCGCGTTCTCGCCGAACAGTTCATACAGCCCGGACACGATCGCGAGCGTCGGCCGCGGCTCGAGCGCCGCGAGCGACGCCTCGTCGAATGCATCGCCGCGCTCGAAGCGCGCGATCGGTTCCAGGCCGCGCTGCGCGATCAGCACGCGTCCGGCGTCGACGTTCGGCGGGCTGTAGTCGCGCAGCGTGATGTCGTCCGGCGCCGCGCCGTCGCGCTCGGCGACCGTCGCGATCGCATCGAGCACGTAGCGGCCGTGCCCGGCGGCGATATCGACGATCCGCACCGGTTCGCCGCGCTCGCGCAGCCGGCCGATCGCCGCGCCGATCAGCTCCTGCAGATGCACCTTGCGCTGCCGGATCCCGGCCCAGCCCGGCGAATCGAGATAGGTTCGATCGATCAGCGTACCGATGCCGAACCGCCCCTGGGCGCGGTTGCGGTAAACGTAGTCGAGCGTCGAGCCCGAATCGAAGCCGAGCCGCAGCCCGAGCGCGATGCCGTCCGACAGCGCGCCGCCCGCCTTCAGCGCGGCGCGCACGATCGCCCAGTACGCGCGGGCGAACGGGTTCGCGGGCGGACGGCCGAGCGCCGCGTATTCGTCGTGGAACGCGCCGCGCCGGTCCGCGTCGGCCAGCGACACGCGCGGGCTCGGCGTATCGAACTCGCGCAGCACGAACGCGCGTAGCGGCGCGAGCGCCTGTGCGCGGTCGCGTTCGCCGAGCGTGTCGTGATAGAAGCCCGGCAGCACGATACGCTCCTTGCGTGCGGCGCCGAGCCGCTCGTAGAAACGGTCCTGCGGGCCGCGATGCACGACCCAGTCGGCACCCGAGATCAGCAGTTGCGTCGGCACGGTGATCGCGGCCGCGTCGGCGACGATCCGCCGCGCGGTGTCGTGCAGATCGAGCAGCATGTTGACGGCGATCGGCCGCGTGATCAGCGGATCGGCCGCGTAGCTCGCGATCCGTTCGGGATCGTGCGTGAGCAATGCCGGCTTCACGTAGCTGTTCACGTAGAACAGCCCGCGCAGCTTGTGCATCAGCCGCAGCCCCGGCCGCGCGAACGGTACGTACAACTTGATGCGGAACGCGGGCGACGCGACGACGAGACACCGGATCGGCGGTGCGTAATCGTGCACCCAGGTCGCCGCGAGCACCGCGCCGACGCTCTGCCCGACCACGGCCATGTCGCCGATCGCGATGCCGTGCGTGTCGCGGATATGCTCGACGAACGTCTGCAGATCGCGCACCGACGCGGCCGCGCTCGGACTGTAGCCGCGTGCGCCGGGCGAGCGGCCGTGGCCGCGTGCGTCCCATGCGAAGAATGCGAAGTCCGGCAGGTCGAGTTCGTCGACGAGATGCGCGACGCGCGCCGAGTGTTCGTGGCCGCGATGCAGCAGCACGATCGCGCCGCGGCAACGCGGGCCCGTCGCGGGCCAGTGGCGATAGAACAGCGTCTCGCCGTCGTGCGTGATGAAGTCGGCCTCGCGGGCCGTGCGTGCGCTCATCCGATCTCTCTCGTTTCGTTATTCGAATCATGCGGCGCCGCCCTCCGGCGCCGGTGCAGCCGCGGCAGTCGAACGCCGTCAGCCGCCCGCTTCCGCGACACCGGCCTGCACGCGCCGCACCGCCGTCACGATCGACAGCACGATCAGCAGACGCCACAGCCACGCGGCGACGCCGCCGACCGGCAGACCGAAGCCGATCCACAGCGCGAACGCGCCGAGCGCGAGCGCGCGGTCGCTCTTGCCGAACGGGCCGTCGTAGCGGCGCGTGGCGCCGGCGAGCGGGCCGATCAGCCCAGCGCATTCGACGATGACCGCCGTCAGCGCGAACAGCCAGACGTCTGCCGCCGCGAACGCGGGAATCGCGAGAAACGGCAGCACGAGCGCGACGTCGGACACGACGTCGCCGAGCTCGTTCAGGTATGCGCCGAGCGTGCTCTTCTGCCCGTGTTCGCGCGCGAGCATCCCGTCGATCGCGTTGAGCGCCATCCGCACGAACAGCCAGATCGGAATCAGCAGGAACAGCACGCGGGCGAACACACCGAGCCCCGCGAGCGCGCCGACGACGATCGAGCCGCCGGCCGCGAACAGCGTGACCTGGTTCGCGGTGACGCCGCGCGCGGCAAGCGAATCCGCGAACGGACGCAGTTGGTTCTGGAATTTCGGTTTGAGTGCGTAGAGGCTCATCGTTTTATTTGGTTCGGCACGTTCGGACCCGTTTGCCGCCGCCATGCCCCGGGCGGCGCGGCCGCCGGCGACGGGTGCCGGCAGGTGGTCGTAATCGTCGCCGAGCGGCCCCGATGCGTCAAGCCGCGCCATGCGGCCGGGGTGCCGCGCAATCTGGCGTTTTCGGCGGAAACTCGCGATAATCCGCTGGCCCGCAAGCACAGCAATCGATTCGAACTGCAGACGGGCGCTCGTGCAACAGCCGATTTTCCCGCCGTCGAACGGCGATGCACCGCGACGCAACGTGCGCGGCGAATCGTCCGACGATCGCGGCCCTGCGACAGGCAGCCACGAATTTGAAAAAAATTGAACAACAATGGCCGTCCGGCGCGCATCCTGCCGCGCCGGCATTCCGGGAACCCGCGCGCCGCCCCTGCGCGGCCGCGCGCGCATGCGCGCAGGAGGCGCCGCGCCGATGAACATCGTCAACGTGTGGCAGCGCGACTTCCTGCTGTCGATCGTGCGGCTCGTCGCCGGCGCGTATCCGGTCTGGCATCAGGCGCCGCCGTCGCCGACGCAGAAGATCTACTTCTCGAACCACACGAGCCACATCGACACGCTCGCGATCCTCGCCGCGCTGCCGCGCGACGTGCGCGCGGTCGTGCGGCCCGTCGCGGCGCGCGACTACTGGGACAGCGGCGACCTGAAGCGGCACATCGCGCAGAAGCTGCTGAACGTCGTGCTGATCGACCGTCACCGCGAAAGCGGCGGCGACCCGTTGGACCCGGTGCGCGACGCACTGCGGCAAGGCCACTCGATCATCATCTTCCCGGAAGGTACGCGCGGCGCCGACGTGTTGCCGCAGCCGTTCAAGAGCGGCCTGTTCCATCTCGCGACCGAGTTTCCGGACGTCGCGCTTGCGCCGGTCTACCTGGAGAACCTGCAGCGGATCATGCCGAAGGGCACGATCTGGCCGGTGCCGCTGATCTGCAAGGTGCACTTCGGCGCGAACGAAGCGCTCGGCGCCGGCGAAGACAAGCCGACCTTCCTCGCCCGCATGCGCGACGCGATCGTCGCGCTCGCGCCGCCGCAGCGGCCGGCCGGCTGAACGGGGCGCCCTTCTCTTTCCTTTCCGGATCTCTTCATGCGAACTCTCTTCTGGGAACTCGTCGCGGGCGTCACCGGCGTGCTCGCGCTCGCGACCGTGATCGGCGCGATCCTCGGCGCGCGCAGCGGCGGCACGAATGCGACGATCGTCAACCTGAACCAGCGCATCCGCGCGTGGTGGGCGATGATCGCGATCATGGTCATCGCGATCAGTCTCGGCAACAACGTCACGTACTTCGTGTTCGCGCTGCTGTCGTATCTGACGCTGCGCGAATTCATCACGCTCACGCCGACGACCGCGAGCGACCATACGACGCTGTTCATCGCGTTCTTCATCGCGATTCCGGTGCAGTATCTGCTGCTCGCGATCAACTGGTACGGGATGTATTCGATCTTCGTGCCAGTGCACCTGTTCTTCGCGATGTCACTGGTGTCGGCGCTCACGCAGGACACGCGCGAATTCCTGAGCCGCAACGCGAAGATCAACTGGGCGCTGATGGTGTGCGTGTACGGGCTGAGCCATGCGCCGGCCGTGCTGATCCTCGACATTCCGCGCTACGCGGGGCAGAACGCGCTGCTGCTGTTCTTCTTCCTGTTCGTCGTGCAGATCAGCGACGTGCTGCAGTACGTGGTCGGCAAGCTGTTCGGACGCCGCAAGATCGCGCCGCGGCTGTCGCCGTCGAAGACGGTCGAAGGCTTCATCGGCGGCGGCCTGCTCGCGACGCTGTGCGGCGCGTCGCTGTATCGCGTGACGCCGTTCGGCTTCGGCGCGGCGTTCGGGATCTCGCTCGCGATCGTGATCGCGGGCTTCGTCGGCGGCCTCGTGCTGTCGGCGGTGAAACGCTCGCTCGGCACGAAGGACTGGGGCTCGATGATCGCGGGCCACGGCGGGATGCTCGATCGCGTCGACTCGGTCTGCTTCGCCGCGCCGGTGTTCTTCCACCTCGTGCGTTATCTGTACGTGTGATGGATCGGGCGGCGCGATGCCGGCCGTTTCCGCGTTTGCAGGATCAATGTCCTGCGCGCAACGCCGTCGGCACGATGCGGCGGCCGCCCATACCGTCACCCTGCGTCGAGCGACAACTCCCCGCTCACCCCACCCCCGCCTCGGCCGCCTGCGCGCGAGCCAGCTTGAATTCGCCGACCATTTCCGCGAGCTGCGCCGCCTGTTCGCGCAGCAGCGCGGCAGCGGCCGCCGACTCCTCGACGAGCGCGGCGTTCTGCTGTGTCGAATGATCGAGTTGCGACACGGCCTGATTGACCTGCGCAAGGCCGGTGCTCTGCTCGTTCGCGGCGATCGTCATTTCGGAGATCACGCTGCTGATGCTGCGCACGCCATCGACGATTTCGTCCATCGTCGCGCCGGCCGTCTGCACGAGCCCCGAGCCGCCCTCGATCTTCTCGACCGACGACTGGATCAGCTGCTTGATTTCCTTGGCCGCCTGCGCGCTGCGCTGCGCGAGCGTGCGCACCTCGCCCGCGACCACCGCGAAGCCGCGCCCGTGCTCGTTCGCGCGCGCGGCCTCGACCGCCGCGTTCAACGCGAGGATGTTGGTCTGGAACGCGATGCCGTCGATCACGCCGATGATGTTCGAGATTTCGCTCGACGCCTTCGTGATTTCGCCCATCGTCGCGACCACCTGGCTCACGACCTCGCCGCCGCGCACCGCGACGACCGACGCGGATTCCGCGAGCCGGTTCACCTGGGTCGCGGAGTCGGCGGAATTGCGCGCCGTGCCGGCGATCTCCTCGAGCGCGGCCGCGGTTTCCTGCAGGCTCGACGCCGCATGTTCGGTGCGGCTCGACAGATCCTGGTTGCCCTGCGCGATCTCCGCGCTCGCCACGCTCACGGATTCGCTGAATCCGCGGATCTTCAGCAGAATCGCGCTGATCTTCTCCGCGAACAGATTGAACGCGCGCGCGATTTGCGCGGCTTCGTCGGAGCCGTCGGCGTCGAGCCGCTTCGTCAGGTCTCCGCTGCCGCTCGCGACGTCGGTGAGCGCGTCGCGCACGAGCAGCACGCGCTTGAATGCCGCGTTCGTCAGCGCGCCGACCAGCGCGGCCGCCACGCACGCGACGACGAGAATCGCGATCAGCGTCGTCGCGGCGACCGCGCGCATGCCGGCCGTCACGTCCGACCGGTCGAGCGCCATCACGAGCGACCAGTCGGTGCCAGCGATCGCCTGCGCGCGCAGCAGCTTGGTCGCACCGTCGATATCGAGCGCCACCGGCTCGGACGCGGCCTGCAGGCCGGCCAGGCGCTCCGGCGTCAGATCCGGCGACAACTGGGTCGCCGGCTTCATGATCAGGTCCGTCTTCGCGCCCGCGATCACGCGCCCGCTTCGATCGACCAGGAATGCGAAGCTCGCCGGCGTCGGGTGCATCGATGCGACGATCGTACTCGCGCGCTCCATGTAGAGGCTCGCGGCCAGCACGCCTTTCAGCGTGCCGGCGCGCATGATCGGCGCCGCGAACGCGAACGCCGGCTTGCCGGTCGACGCATCGGGATACAACGCGGTGACGACGAGCCGGCCGGCGTCGACGGCCTGCTTGTACCACGGGCGCGCGGTCGGATCGTAACCGGCCGCGAGCGGCACGTTGGACACCGCGGTGCGATCCGGCAGGCCGAGCGTGAGCACCTGGAAGCCGCCCGACTTGCCGAGCAGCGTCAGCGCCGGCAGCGGATCGCCTTCGCCGACCGTCAGCGTATCCGCGAGCGCCTGCGTCTGCTGCGCGCGGCTCGCGATCCACTCGTCGATCGCGATTGCATGGCCGGCCAGCACGGACTTCAGGTTCTGGTCGATGGTTTCGTCGTTGTGCTGCTTCACGACGTAATACACGAGGCCGCCGGTCACGGCGAGGGCCGTGACCACGATGGCGACGCAGGTCGCCAGAATCCGGGCGCGAATCGATGACAGCATGATGACAATGATCTCCGTTGCCGCGTTGTTCGAGTAATCAATGGGTGCTCGCTGTCGTTCTATCGGCCGCCGGCCGCGCATCTTGAGGTTAGACTGGTCAGACCAATGAAAAAAAGCGCGACCCGCGGCCCGGATCCATATAGCGGCCGGTGTTTACGCGTTGGCGGGCCTCGAAATCCGGCGGTTCGGCGCAAACCCGGTCGTACCGGTACCCACCTCCGCCACGCCCCCGGCATCGACCATGAAACCGAAGCGCGACGTCGTCCCGCTCGCCGGACGCGACGGCATCACGCGATCACGCCGGCTCCGGCACGTCGATCGCCAGCAGCGCCGAGCTGACCGACTTCCCGTGCGCATCGAGCGCAAGCGAGCGCGTGACGCCGCCGCCGAGCGCATCGCGCAGCACGAAGTTGAACGCGGCAAGCGCCGGCAGCTCGTAGCGCACGACATCGCCGTGCACGATGCCGGCCAGCCACGCCTTCACCGCCGGCGCATCCAGATGCGCGCGCAGGTGTTCGTAGTGCCGCGGATCGCGGCAGATGACCGACACGTTCAGCGTATTGCCCTTGTCGCCGGTGCGCGCATGCGCCAGTTCACGCAGTTGCATCACGCCTCCACGAATGAAAACGACGGCGTCACGACCGCACGCGGCAGCAGCACCGACTGCACCGCGATCACCTCGCGCGTCGACTTGAACGCACCGCCGCCGCCGGCCGGCCCGTTCGTATAAAGCGTCTCGACTTCGTTGCCGATGCGCGCGGCCTCGGCCGCCGTCGCCGCGCGGCCCGCGACCCGCACGCGGACTTCGGCCGGCTCGCCATGCACGGCGGGCGTCGCATCGCCGTACAGCGCATCGACGCCGATCAGATCGAAGCGCAGCTCGGTCGCGGCGACGCCGGTCAGCGCAAGCCGCTCGCGGACGATGTCGAGCGCGAGCCGCGCACGCGCCAGCGCACCGGGGCCGCCGTACGAGATCTGCCCTTCGCCGATCCAGCCGTCGACGTACGCGACGGACACTTTCAGCGTATCGGTGCGCGCGCTGCCGCGCCCGCCCGTCACGCGCACGCGGTCCGGCGCCTCCTCGGCGACGGCGACCCGCGTGAAATCCGCGACGACGTCGGGCTGCAGATAGCGCGCCGGATCGTGGATCTCGTACAGCAGCTGTTCCTTGCAGGTCGCCGCACTCACGCGGCCGCCCGCGTGCGGCACCTTCGTGATCACGACCGAGCCGTCGGCCGAGACCTCGCCGATCGGAAAGCCGAGCCGCGCCAGATTCGGCACGTCCTTGTAGCCGGGGTCGGCGAAATAGCCGCCCGTCACCTGTCCCGCGCATTCGAGCAGATGGCCGACGACCGTCGCCTGGCCGAGCGTGTCCCAGTCGTCCATCCGCCAGCCGAACGCGTGGATCAGCGGCGCGGCGAAAAGCGACGGATCGGCGACGCGCCCGGTCAGCACGACGTCCGCGCCGGCCGCGAGCGCATCGACGATCGGCGCGGCGCCGAGATACGCGTTGGCGGACACGACGCGCTCGCGATACGCGGCGACTTCGTCGCCCGATTCCTCGAAGCGCAACGCGCCGCGCAGCACGATGTCGAGCACGTCGTCGCCTTCGACCGCCGCGACCTTCAGCCCCGCGATACCGAGCGACTGCGCGATCTGCGCGGTACGCCGCGCGGCTGCGCGCGGGTTCGCGGCGCCCATGTTCGACACGATGCGCACACGTTTGGCCGCCGCCACCGGCAGCACCGCGTGCATGCGTGCGTCGAGCAGCGGATCGTAGCCGAGCGACGGATCCTTGCGCCGCGTCTGCTGCGCGATCGCGATCGTGCGTTCGGCGAGGCATTCGAACACCAGATAGTCGAGCTGCCCGTGTTCGGCCAGCTCGACCGCCGGCTCGATCCGGTCGCCCGAATAGCCGGCGCCCGCACCGATGCGCACGCGACGTTCGTGTAAAGGCTGTGCTGTCATGTCCGTCCCATCATCCGGCGCTCGCGCACCGGGGAAAAATCAGAAAACGCCGAGCGCGACGCACGCGATCGTCATCACGATCGACGCGCCGAACAGCAGCGGAAACGTGAACTTCTGGTGCTCGGCCAGCTCGATGCCGCACAAGCCGACGACGAGGAACGTCGCGGGCGTCAGCGGGCTGACCGGGAACCCGGTCGTCATCTGGCCGAGCAATGCCGCCTGCCCGACGTGCACGGCCGGCACGCCGAGCTGGCCGGCCACTTCAGCGATCACCGGCAGCACGCCGAAATAGAACGAATCCGGATCGAACAGCATGCTGAGCGGCATCGACGCGAGGCCGAGCGCGACCGGGATATGGCCGGCCATCGACGGCGGCACGAAACCGACCGCGGCCTGCGCCATCGCCTTCAGCATCCCGCTGCCCTGCATGATTCCGGTGAACACGCCGGCCGCGAGCAGGATGCCGGCCATCATCAACGCCGCACGCGCATGCGCGTCGATGCGCTTTCTCTGCATGTCGACGTTCGGGTAGTTCACCATCAGCGCGACGCACAGCCCGACCATGAACATGAGCGCGGGCGGAATCTTCTCGCCCATCACGACCATCGTGCCGAGCACGACGAGCGTCAGTACCAGGTTGAACCAGAACAGGTGCGGCCTGCGCAGCGCCTGCTCGTCCGCGGTCAGCTCGCGCTTGGGCAGCGGAATCGACGCATCGTCGCGCGACAGCCCGAGCCGCTTCTCCTCGCGCCGCCCAAGCCAGTACGCGACGCCGAACACGAACACGAGCCCGATCGCCTGCACCGGAATCAGCGGATTGAACAGCGCCGACACCGGCAGGTGCAGCGACGCCGACGCGCGGATCATCGGCCCCGTCCACGGCAGGAAGTTGATCCCGGCGGCCATCGACACCGCCGCGGCCAGCACGCGCCGGTCCATCTTCAGCCGGTCGTACAGCGGCAGCACTGCGGGGATCGTCACGAGAAAGCACACGGCGCCCGAGCCGTCGAGATGGATCAGCAGCGCGAGCAGCGTCGTGCCCATCACGATCCGCGTCGGCCGCGTGCCGACCGCGCGCAGGATGCGGTCGATGATCGGGTCGAGCGTGCCCGCATCGGTGATCGTGCCGAAATAGAGGATCGCGAACACGAACATCCCGACCACGGGCGCGAGCCCCTTCAGCCCGTCGATCACGAATTTGCTGGTGTGCAGCCCGAAGCCGCCGATCAGCGACGCCGCGATCGGCACGATGATCAGCGCGACGAGCGGCGACATGCGTTTGGACAGGATCGCGGCCAGCAGCACGACGATCGTGCCCAGCCCGAGTAACGGCAGCATCGGTGTCTCCTACCTTGTCTTTTATGGAAGACGAGCGTAAGGTCGGCGCAGCAATAGCACAATTGAAATGATTTGATTGCAGCAATCACGAACGATTATGGATCTGAATCTTCGCGACATTCGCGCGTTCGTCACCGTCGCGCAAGCCGGCAACTTCACGCGCGCGGCCGCGCGGCTGCATTTGTCACAGCCGGCGCTGACCGTGCAGATCCGGCGGCTCGAGGAAATCGTCGGCGCGCGGCTGTTCGACCGCAACAGCCGCAGCGTCGCGCTCACGCAGACCGGGCGCGAACTGCTGCCGCTGCTGCAGCGCTCGCTCGACGACATGGAGCGCGTGCTGCGCGACGCGCGCTCGCTCGGCGAGGGCGCGAGCGGCACGGTGCGCTTCGCGTGCCTGCCGACGTTCGCGTCCAGCCTGCTGCCGGAGCTGATCCAGTCGTTCCGGCGCGACGTCCCGCGCGCGGGCTTCGACGTTCGCGACGGTGTCGCGAGCCTCGTCACCGCGCTGGTGCGCAACGAGGAAGCCGATCTCGGGCTGACCGGCGGCGATACGTTCGACGCGTCGCTGGACGTGCTGTATGCGGGAGCGGACCGGCTCGTCGCCGTGTGTCCGAAGGATCATCCGCTCGCGCGCAAGCGGCGCGTGCGCACCGCCGACGTCGCGGCCGTGCCGCTCGTGCTGACCGCACAGGGCACGAGCGTGCGCAGCGTCGTCGACCGCGCGCTGGAAGCGGCCGGCTGCACGCCCGACATCGCGTGCGAACCGACGTACATGATGACGGCCGTCGCGATGGTGCGCGGCGGCCTCGGCGTGACGATCCTGCCCGCGACCGCGCGCGAGGTGCGCGCCGAGCCCGACCTCGTCGCGAAGCCGATCGACGATCCGGCGTTCGTGCGGCCGATCGCGCTCGTCGCGAAACGCGGGCGCACGCTGCCGCGCGTCGCGCAGGCGTTCGCCGACGTGATGCTCGCGGCATTGAAAAAGCGCGCTTGAACCGCGCTTCGGATGATGGAGCGGCACAGCCGCGGCGCTTACTGCGCGTCCGTCCGATCCGGATCGGCGTGCAGCGATTCGCCGATCGCGTAGAAGTTGCCGCCCGCGATGTAGTGCAGGCTGCGCAGCGCCGGATCGGCCGATTCGAAATACCAGTGACCGTCGCGGAACACGCGCGTGTCGGACCACGCGCCGGTCACTTCGCCGATGAACAGGTCGTAGGTCTGCTGGTTGTGCGGCTCGGGAATCAGCTTGCACGCAAGCCAGCCCGAGCAGCCGGCGACGAACGGCAGGTCGCGCCCTTCGACGTCGAACAGCGTGACGCCCGCCTCGCGCAGCTTGTCGGGCCGCTCGGCGAGACTGCGGCTGCCGACCGCATGCGTGAGCTGCAGCTGCGCGGCCGTCGGCACCTGGATCACGAACGCGCCGCTACGCTCGACGAGTTCGCGGGTCTTCGCGGACTTGTCGAGCACGACGGTCAGCTTCGGCGGCAGGAAGTCGAGCGCGCACGCCCATGCGGCGGCCATCACGTTGTCGACGCCGTCGTGGCGCGCCGACACGAGCACGGTCGGGCCATGGTTGAGGAGGCGGTAGGCTTTCTTCAGCTCCACCGGTGCGATGTGACTGTCCATACGGGTTCCCTGGTGAGCGGCGCGGCGCCCGCCGGCCGAAGGCCGCATTCTCGCACTCCGTGGTGGACGCCGCTGGCGGTGTGCCGTCGCCACGGCGCACGCGCAAATAACATATCTGCCCCGCCGCGCGCGATTCAATTCATTCAATAATTAATTGACGAATCGACGACAAACGCGCCGACCGCGCGATTGAACCCGAAATCGCGCCGAATTATCTCGAATCCGGCAATACGTGCCCCGCCATATCTCAAAATTCAAATCGATTGATACGCGCCCATCAATAATCCGAATCTCTCAATAGACCTTGCCGCAGCATCCGGCTGTCTGCTTTAGGTCACATTGGAGAATTTCATTTTTGCCGTTCGACGGCCGCTCGGTAGTCTCCTGCCATTCCGGTTTCGGGCAAGCAAACCCGGCAAATCCCGGGCAAATCCCAGGACAAACCAACACGCAAGGAGATGACATGAAACGCACGACCTTCTCTCTGATATCGCTCGCGGCGTTCGCGACAGCGCCCGTCGCGCATGCGCAGTCCAGCGTCACGCTGTACGGCGTGATCGACACGTCGATCACGTACGTGAACCACGCGCAGGGCAAGGACAACGCGTGGATGCTCGGCAACAGCAGCGCGGGCAACCTGGCCGGCAGCCGTTGGGGCGTGAAGGGCACCGAGGATCTCGGCGGCGGGCTGAGGGCGCTGTTCCAGTTCGAGAACGGCTTCGATCCGAGCACCGGCCGGGCGGGCCAGGGCAACCGCCTGTTCGGCCGGCAGGCGTTCGTCGGACTGACGAGCGACCGCTACGGCACGCTGACGTTCGGCCGCCAGTACGATCCGCTCATCGATCTCGTGCAGGGCATCACCGCCGACAACTATCTCGGCAGCGCGTTCGCGACGCCGGGCGACGTCGACAACTACGACAACAGCTTCCGCGTCGACAACGCGGTGAAGTACACGTCGGCCGTCTATGCGGGCCTGCAGTTCGCGGCGATGTACTCGTTCGGCGGGATCGCGGGCAGCACCGGCGCCGCGCAGTCGTATTCGGCGGCCGTGTCGTACAACAACGGGCCGTTCAGCGTCGCGGGCGGCTACTTCCACGCGACCAACAGCCCCGCGTCGAACGGACTGCGCAACGGCTGGACCAGCTCGTCGGACGGCACCTTCGACGGCCCGATCAACAACGGCTATGCGAGCGCGCATTCGATCGGCATTGCACGCATCGCCGGCCAGTACGTTGCCGGCCCGTTCACGTTCGGCGTCGGCTACAGCAACGCGCAGTATCGGCGCGACGCAAGCTCGGTGTTCGACTCGAACGAGCACTACAACACCGGGCAGGGCTTCGTGAACTACCAGGCGACCAATGCGCTGCTCGTCGGCGTCGGCTACAGCTACACGCGCTCCGGCGGCGATACGTCGGCGACGTATCACCAGGTGTCGGCCGGCGCCGACTACTCGCTGTCGAAGCGCACCGACGTGTACCTGACAGCCGCGTACCAGCACGCGAGCGGCCAGACCGGCGACGGCAACGGCGGGGCGATGGCCGCGCAGGCGTCGATCGGGTCGTACGGCTACGCGGGCACGAGCTCGCAGACGATGGTCAACCTCGGCCTGCGTCACCGCTTCTGATCGACGTCGGCCGGCTGCGGCGCGCTTGCGATCGCGCAACCGGCCGCCCGGAAACGCATCGAGGGTGCCGGTTGCCGGACTGGCAGCGGGATTCACCGACACGGCGGCCGCGGGCCGCCGCTTTCGTTTTGGGCGCGAATGCCGGCGGCCGCGCGTTGTTCGCGCGACTTCGGCCATCTATTCATTACTGCATTCGCGACGCAACTGACGCGCGGCGTCAGGTTACCGACGGTGAACGCCGGTCCGCTTGCATGGAAAAAAGCCGCCTGTTTAGCGATTCCACTGCGTCGCGCAGCGATCCCGGCGTTTTAAAAAATGCGCGCCGAATGCGCCGGTAATTGCAAAGGAAAGTTTGATGCGAGCCATTTGCCCTTTCGCTATGGCACACTTCGCGTCTGCGTAATTTCCTTGCACCGGGCGGCCGGATCCCGCCCCATCCTGTCATGCCGCGTCAGACTATCCGTTCGATCAGCCACGCCACGCCGACGCTCGCCGCGGCGTTCGCGCTGTCGTGCGCGCTGCACACGCCCGCGCGCGCCGACTGCCTCGACGACGCGGCCGCGTTCCAGAAGGTCAGCGTGAGCCTGCTGCGCGGCATCGCGCAGGTCGAATCGGGGATGAATCCGAACGCCGTCAACACCAATACGAACGGCACCGTCGACATCGGCCTGATGCAGATCAACAGCACGTGGCTGCCGACGCTCGCGCGCGAAGGGATCACGCGCGAAAGCCTGTTCGATGCGTGCACGAATGCGTACGTCGGCGCGTGGATCCTGTCGCAGAACATCCGCCAGCTCGGCCCGAACTGGAACGCGATCGGCGCGTACAACGCCGCGTCGCCCGACAAGCGCCTCGCGTATGCGCGCAAGGTCTATGATGCAATCCGGACCCTGCCGGATTCGCCGGATACTCCCATGCCCATCCTGCCGCCCTCCTTTACGCCGCCGCAACAGGTGCAGCCGTACAACCCGTTCGCGAGCCTGAGCGTGTCGGCGCCGCCCGTCGCGCGGGCGCGCACGCTCGCTCCCGCCGCCCCGCCGCCGCAGCCGCAAGGCGGGCCTGCCGGCCCGGCCGGCACGTACAACTTCGGCTGGACCGTCACCGGCGCCGACCAGGCGAAGCCGACGCAGGTGTTCGACGACGGCGCGCGCATCTACGTGCAGTTCAGCGACATGAAACACGTGCCGGCGATCTTCACCGAAACGTCATCGGGCCGCGTGCTGATGTCGTGGGAGCTGCAGTTTCCATATGCCGTTCTGACGCGTCCCGCGCAAACGTTGATCTTCCAGCTCGGGCCGTTCGAGGCGCGCGCGCAGCGCAGCGCGGCGGGGATGACCGCGCAGGCAGGCGCCGGTGCGAACGCGGCAGCGGCAGCGGCAACGCAGCGTTCGGGCGCGACGGCGACGGCTGCCGCGACGCCCGGCGCGAAACAGCCGGCCGCGAACGCGTCGGCGTCGGCCAGGCGCACGGCGTCCGCCGATGCGCTGTGGTATCTGAACACGCCGTCGACGTCGGGAGCGGGATCGGCCGCCAGCACGGCGAATACGGCGAGCACTGCGCCCGTGTCGACGTCGTCGAACGCGCCGGCCACGTGGCCCGCTGCCGTCACGTCGAACACACCGACGCCGGCCGCACCGACGCCCGCACCGGCTGCCGCCGCGCCGGCCACGCGCGCGACCGCCGACGCGCTCTGGTACATCTCGAAGTAACGCGCACGCGAACGCGGCTTCGCATGCGTGGCGATCATCTCGTCGTGGTCGGCGCAAGTTCTGGCGCGTTCATGCCGCTCGCGCATGGCCGGCGATCCATGCAATTCACGCCGAAATACGCGCGCAGACAGCGCGACATCGATCGTCCGGTATTCGTAACGCACATCACGCCGGACCTCGGCCGGCGATCGCGCGAATCCCGCGGCAACCGCGATCACGCCCGGCGCGACGATTCACGCCGGTCCGATCCTCGTCGCGCCGCTTCCCCGCCGGCCGCTTCGGTCAGCCGCGCCGCACCCAGATCACCTTCCCGTCGCGAATGCCGAGATCGCGGCGCTCCGCGCGGTAGTCCATCGTGCCCGGCAGCGACTTGCCGTCGCGTTCGAGCACGCGCCACAGGCAGCCGTCCAGCAGTGCGGCCGCGTCGGCTTCGGTCTTGCCGATCAGCGCGTCGTCCGGGGCGGCGTCGGCCTTGCACGAAGCCGCGGCGCCCGACGGCGCCGGATTCATTACCGCGCCGCCGGCGGTGGCGTTCGGATGCTTCGTGTTCATGTCCGCACATCCTGAAAAGGTTGCGCTCACAACGAGCGCAACGATCATCGCGATCGCGTTCTTCATCGGTTTCTCCATGTCGCGGCCCCGCGGCCCACGCGACGGCATGACGCGAACGGCCGGGCATTTCGTGCGTAATCGATTGCGCGCGCCGCGCGAGCCGCGTCCCTGCGGATGCGGGCCGGCGAACGGCGGCACTGCGCGACGCGGTCAGGCCGCCTCGGCCTTCGTCAGTCGCGGGCGCGGCACCGCGCCGCGCCCGCCGTGCATGTTACCGCACGCGATCCGCGGCAACCGCGACACCGGCGCCCGCATCCGTCATGCGCGATGCGCGCCGGCGTCTCGTTCAGAACTTGTACGTCGCGCCGGCCATTCCATAGTAATTGCTGCGCGTCTGCACGATCGGGCTGTCGCCGTAACGTCCGAGCAGGCGCGTCACGCCGCCGGTCGCGAGCACCGACCAATGCCGCGATACGTTCCAGTTCCACGCGACCGACATCGTCGCGCTGTCGATCCCGCCGCTCGTCGAATACGGCCGGAAGCGGCTCGTCAACGACTGCGCGGTGGTCACGCCATAGAACGTCTGCGTATAGCGTCCGGTGCCGGCATGCACGCTGCCTGTCACGATGATCTCGTGCTGCGCGGTCTTGAACACGGGTACCGCGAGATCGACATGGCCCGATACGCCGCGCGACGTATGTGTGACCGGCGTATCGACGGTGACACTGAGTTCGGCCGCATTGAACAGCGTGACGCCTGCGCGCACGCCGACGAGCACCGAGCCAGGAATCCGGCCCATCCCCTTCAGGTAGTCCGAGCCCGGCAGGTCAAAGCGATTGTCATCCGCGCGGCCGGCGTCGTAGTTCACCGCCGCCGACACGAACACGCCGTGCGGCAGGTCCAGCCGGTAGCCGGCGCCGTCGGTACTGTCGATGAAGAAGCCGTTGCCCAATTTCGCGGAAAACCCCGGCGCGACGACCCCGCGATACTGGTCGCTCCCCTGGTAGCGCGGCGCGAACCCGCCGCCGAGCGAAATCGAATACTGGTTTTCCGCGTGAGCGGCAGCAGCAAGGGTCAGGCCGGCGAGCGGCACGCAATAACGGGAACGGCGAAGGGTTGAGCGCACAATATCGAGATAAGAGTGACGGAAGCCCGAAGTCTAGGTGCCGCCGCGCGCCGAGACTGTCCCGAATCTGCGGAGAATCTGTGCTCAATTGTGATCGATTGTTCTTGATTGTCGTGCGGCTGCGCCGGCCGCCGGAACGCGGGATAAAATTCGCGTGCCGCGCCGCCGCGTGCCCGGCTGCCGGGCGCGGGACGACGCGCGCATTTCGAAGAAACCATGAACGACAATCCGCTTAAATACCGTGTGCTGCTGATCGAGGACGACGACCGTCTCGCGCAGCTCGTGCGCGAATACCTCGACAGCTACGAATTCGCGGTGACGGTCGTGCGGCGCGGCGACCTGGCCGTTGCGGCGGTGCGCGAGCACCAGCCCGCGCTCGTGATACTCGACCTGATGCTCCCGAATCTCGACGGGATGGAAGTGTGCCGGCGCATTCGCGCGTTCACCAACGTCCCGGTGCTGATTCTCACCGCGCGTGCGGACGTCTACGATCAGGTTGCGGGCCTCGAGACCGGCGCCGACGACTACGTGACGAAGCCGATCGAGCCGCGCGTGCTGGTCGCGCGCGCTCGCGCACTGCTGCGGCGCGCGCGGCCGGCCGCGCCGGAAATGGCCACCGCCGCGCCCGAAGCGCTGGTCTTCGGCGAACTGACGATTTCGCCGCCGAACCGCACGGTCACGTGGCGCGGGGAGCCGGTCGACCTGAAGACCGCGGAGTTCAACCTGCTGCTGATCCTCGCGCGCGCGGCCGGCACCGTGCTGAGCCGCGACGACATCCTGAAGCAGTTGCGCGGTATCGAATTCGACGGGCTCGACCGCTCGGTCGATTCCGGCATCTCGAAGCTGCGCCGCCGCTTCGAGGACGCGTCGTCGGAGCCGCACAAGATCAAGACGATCTGGGGCCGCGGCTATCTGTTCAGCCCTTCCGCATGGGACGAATAAATGCTGCGCCCATTGATCAGGCTGTACCTCGTCGTGATCCTGTGCGTCGCCGGATCGATCGCGTTCATCCAGTTCTCGTTCGACCGGATCTTCTACGAGCGCGCGGCGCAGGCGCAACGCGACTCGCTGACGACCTACGCATTCGTGCTGAACGACTATCTCGAACGCCATCCCGGTGCGCAGCGCACGGTCGCGCTGCGTGAGCTCGCGAAGCACGGCAACGAAGGATTCGACTTCGTGACGATCGCAGAGGCGCGCGCGCAACTGAGCGGCGCGCCGCTGCGCGACCTCGACGCGGGCAGGATCGCGATCAGCTATGACGGCAAGGATTACTACATGCCGCTCGCGGACGGCTCCGTGCTGCATGCGCGCCCGATCCAGCCGTTCGACCTGGACATCAAGATCTACGCCTATCTGCTGCTCGCGCTCGCCGCGCTGCTTGCGGTCGTGTTGTGGATCTCGTATCACTGGCGCGACCTGCGCAAGCTGCAAGCCGCCGCGCATTCGTTCGGCGCGGGCAGGCTGTCGACGCGCGTGAAGCTGTCCGGACGATCGAACATCTACGAGCTGTCGCAGCAATTCAACGACATGGCCGAGCGGATCGAAGCGTCGATCCAGCAGCAGCGCGAGATGATGCACGCGATCTCGCACGAGCTGAAGACGCCGCTCGCCCGCCTCGAATTCGGCCTCGCGCTGCTCGCCGACTCCGACGACGGCGGCCGGATGCGCGAACGCCGCGACGAACTGCGGCGCGACGTGCGCGAACTCGACGAGCTCGTGACCGAGTTGCTGACGATCGGGCGGCTGGAGCAAGGCGCAAGCGAACTCGCGCCGATGGACGTCGTCGTCGACGCGTTGATCGACAGCGTCGCCGGCAACGTCGCGAACGACGTCGCCGATCGCGGCCTCGCGCTCGGCGTATCGGCGACCGTCGCACCCGCGACCCACGTCTGCGATCCGAAACTCGTCGCGCGTGCGCTGCTGAACCTGATCCGCAACGCCGCGCGCTATGCGTCGCGCACGGTCCTGCTGTCCGCGACGCACGACGCGTCCGGTGCGCTGGTGCTGAGCGTCGACGACGACGGCCCCGGCATTCCGGCCGCCGACCGAGCCCGCGTGTTCGAGCCGTTCCAGCGGCTCGACTCGAGCCGCGACCGGCAGACCGGCGGGTTCGGTCTGGGCCTCGCGATCGTGCGGCGCGTCGCGCTCGTGCATGGCGGCGACGTGCGGCTCGAGGATTCGCCGCTCGGCGGCGCACGCTTCGTGATCACGCTGCCGCCGCGCGCGGTGCCGGCGTTTCGGGACGAGGCGTGGATGGATGATCGCGGCGAACGCGCGAGTACGCTCACGCGCGCCGGATGAAAGCGCGACGCTTCGCAGCGTCGCAGCCGGCGATCACCGCCGCTTATCCGCCGACCTTGAACGCCGGCAGCTGCTGCCCGAGCCGCGCGCCCATTTCCGCGCCGAGCGCCTGCAGCGCATTGAACGGACGGATCATCACCTCGAATTCGACGATCCGCCCGTTGGCGTCGAAGCGGATCATGTCGATTCCCTTCAACCGCTTGTCGCCGATCGTCGCACTGAATTCGAGCACGATGCTCGTGCCGTCGTCATCGGCGAACTGGCGATGGTATTCGAAGTTGTCGAGGATCGTGACGACCGTGCGCAGCGCGAGCAACAGCGCGGGTGCCGGTCCGTACGGCTTGAACGCCATCGGCGAGCGGAACACGGCGTCCGGATGGACGATCGTATGGAGCTCGCCGAAATCCTTGCGCGCGAGCATCGCGTGCCAGGCGTCGAGCGATTTCGCGACGGCGGGCTGGAGATTCGATAATGGTTGCATGCTCAGCGACTCCGATAACGTCACACGAAGAACGATCAGCGCTCGCGGACGGCGCTCGGCCGGGCCGCCCCGCAATGCCGTCACGAAACAGCGCGATCATGCGTCCGGCAGGATCACGACCTTGCCCTTGACCTGCCGGGTCGCCATCCGCGCGATCGCGTCGGCCGCGGCCGACAGCGGCACGCGCTCGGTGATTGCCGGCCGGATCTTGCCGGCCGCGAACCATTGCGCGAGCTGGCGCATGTTCGCCGCGTGCTGCGCCGGGTCGCGCCGCACCGCGTCGCCCCAGAACACGCCGAGGATGTCGCGCTCCTTGAGCAGTGCAAGGTTCAGCGCGATCTTCGGAATCTCGCCCGCGGCGAAACCCACCACGAGGAAGCGGCCGCGCCACGCGGTCGCGCGCAGCGCCGCCTCGGTGTACGCGCCGCCCACCGGATCGTAGACGACGTCCGCGCCGCGCCCGCCCGTCAGTTCGTCGACGCGGCGCCGCAGGTCTTCGGTCGCATAGTCGATCGTGTCGTCCGCGCCGGCTTCACGGCACAGCGCGAGTTTCTCCGCACTGGACGCAGCCGCGATCACGCGCGCACCGAACGCCTTCCCGATCTCGATCGCGGCCAGCCCGACGCCGCCGGCCGCGCCGAGCACCAGCAGCGTCTCGCCGGGCTGCACGCGCGCGCGCTGCTGCAGCGCATGCAGCGACGTGCCGTACGCGAGCACCAGCGCCGCGCCCTGCTCGAACGTCATGCCCGGCGGCAGCGCCGCGATCTGGTGTACGTCGGCCAAGCACTGCTCCGCGAAACCGCCATGACCGGTGAACGCGACCACCTCGTCGCCCGGCCGCCAGTCGCTCACGCCGTCGCCGACCGCGTCGATCACGCCGGCGAATTCCGCGCCGGGCGAGAACGGCAGCGCCGGCTTCACCTGATACAGCCCCTGCACGATCAGCGCATCCGGGAAATTGAGCGACGCCGCCTTCACGCGGATCCGCACTTGGCCGGCGGCCGGTTCGGGAATCGCGACGTCGTCGATGCGCAAACGGTCGATCGGGCCGAACGCGGTACACAACAGGGCTTTCATGTCGTCTCTCCTCGCGCGGCCTGCCCGCGCATCGATACGTCAGCGGGGCGCGCCCGCGAGCGGACCGCCACGCGTCGCCGGCGCCCGCCCATGCGAGGTCCGGTCGCTCCGCGCGTGCTCGCTCGATGCATGCTCCATCGCGTCCGTCTCCTGTCGGGCGGCGCACCGGCGCGGGCGTCGGCACCGGTTGCCCGGTACTGGATGATCGGTTGGTGACTGCAAGTAGTCGCAGGAATTTAGCACGGTCGTTCGGAACCGACAATGCTGGCGTACCGCGGGGGCCGTGAAGGGTCGATCGGCGACTGGTGGCAGGCGCTCGCGGCGCGCGGGGCCGGGCCGTCGCGAGCGAGCGCGGTCGTGCGCCGGGCCGCTCACGTTGCCCCGCGCACGACCGTCGATCAACTCGCGCTCCGCTTCGCCAGGTGATCCGTGATCGACACGCGGATGCGCGTGCCGGTCGCCGCGAACATCGCGTTGGTCAGCGCCGGCGCGACCGGCGGCAGCGACCGTTCGAGCCGAAGTATCCGGTCGTGTTCTTCGGCGCGTTGCGAGTCAAGATCCGCGACGAGGGCGTGGTGCGCAGCTTCGGAACTTCATCACGGCGCGCGACCGACTTCCCGTCGGATGAGGCAACGCTCAGACCGATCTGGCTGGCGCGGCGCGATGTCGTGGCCAAGTGGCCCGATTCCCGGCGGGATTGGAAGAGCGCCACGACTCGGTTCGCGCCGCTTTTCCCGGAACGATTCACCATTGGAGTCTGGATCTGGATCCGCCTCGCACACGGAATTCCGGATACCTTCAGGTACGGCAACGCGTACGATTCCTCGTCAGCTGTTAGCCCGACCAGACGACGGCGCCATGACGTCAGCCTGCGTAAGCATCGACTCTCCATATTGAGTCATTGCCGTCTCCCACGCTACGTCGCGATGAGCCGCCATGACCTGGATGTCCCTCCAGCGGCGTTGTATCGTGTTTTCCGACGTGAAAGTCGACGCGCCGGCGCGCTCGACGATACGCCGTACGATGTCGACACAGCGATTCGCCAGATATGCGCGATCACGCCGTAGAGCAAGACAATCGGTTGCGTCGAGCGCCCGCCGGGCAACACCTGCGTCGTGCAGTCGCCCTATCAGCGACACGTACATGAGTCGCACGGCAGCAAGTTCGGCGGCAGCGTGCCCGACCCGCTCAGCCGCCCGATCGCGCGCTTTCGCGTCCGTGAGGCTCGAGTCGCGCAGCGTGGCGAGCCAGGCATCATACGCGCCCTCCGCCGCGCCAACGAGCGGCCCGACAATGGATGTCGTCACGTACGGCACGACAGGCACGACATGCAGATACTCTCCCGCCCCCTCTTCTTCCCGAACGCCGAAGAGCTCTGCCAGCGGAGTCGCACAGCCGACATCCGCCAAATGATCTATCTCGACATCTTGCGATCCGGTTGCACACATCCCGCTCGCCTGCCACGACGCTAGTGGCCTGACATGGCGACGCTCGACGAGCACGACCACCTTGTCTCCCGGTTCGACGCCCGGGTATCCGCTGCACGGCGCATTCAACATCAACCACGTCGCGTCTTCGAT
The DNA here is from genome assembly GCF_902499045.1 of Burkholderia latens. Classification (GTDB taxonomy): domain Bacteria; phylum Pseudomonadota; class Gammaproteobacteria; order Burkholderiales; family Burkholderiaceae; genus Burkholderia; species Burkholderia latens. The sequence goes on from NZ_CABVPL010000010.1 coordinate 27,772, forward strand.
ACCGGAGCTGAATCGCCAGCGCCCGGTCACATGTATGCCGCCATCGATATAGGACAGACGACTTTGCGGCCCGGCCGACGCCGACGCAAAACGCTGGCGCACACCATTCCGATAAAGCTGCCTGACGCAGTTCGCCCCCGTCCGCATCGCGATCGCCGCGTGGCCGCCTAGCATCGCGATCATCCAGCCGGTTGACGCGCACCCTCTCGCAGCAATTCGGGAAGCCTCTACGAGCGTTGGCCACGCCGACGTATCCGAAACCGAGCCCAGCGGCGAAAACAATTCGAGTACGCCACACGCGTGCAATTCGGCATAGGTTTCCGACGGCAATCGTTTCGACCGTTCGGCCGCTACGGCGCGGCGCTCCCACACCGGCACATGGTCGCGGACCGCGTCGCATATCGCAGAATGCCGGCTGTCGAGGGCCGGCCACCACGAAGTTTCGTGCATGTCGATTCCCGTTCAGATACGTTGCCCGATACGCGACGCCTCAAAGCAGAACACGTCGGGCTGGTTGATCGGCCCAAGTGCCATCAGGAAGCGATCGACATGCTCGCGATCGTTCGACGCGACGAATTCGTAAAAATTGGTGCTGTTCCATAGCAGGTACACGTATTCAAAGTGTTCTCGCAGCGCCGATATGAACACGTCGAAGGTCACTTGCCCGTTTTCCATCTGTTCGAGCATCTGCTGTCGCTTCCACGCGATTTCCTCTTGCGTGAAGTATCGCGACTTGAACAGTTGATCCTTGACCTGCTCGCGGCGCTCGTACTCGTCGGCGTCCGGCTGATTCAGCTTTTCGAGAAAGAACGCGAGGCCGTCCGGCTTCATGAACCGCTTCACGTGAGCGATCTGAGCAGCGCGATTCCTGGTATAGAACTGGAATGCGGCCATCTCATATGTCCAATCGAAACCGTCGCCGAACTTCGCGATGTCGCAAGCGGCAAGTTTCGTTTCGTCCAGCGCGAAGATCGACTCGGGGAAGAATCGCGACGATGCAGGATCAGCATCGCGAACGAAGTGCGGTTCGTTCGCCACGTTAGGCGACGTCGTAAGCGTGCGAATTCGGCCGCCCGAGCGCCGCGCGAGCGTCCTCGCGCAGGTCCCGTCGAACGCATCCACTTCGAGCAAGCTGAAGCGTCGTGCTTGGCCTGGTTGATGCGCGACGCGATGCAGCGCAACGCCCACCCGTGCCAACTCCTCGAGAACGTGAGGGACGCTGCCGAGGAAATGACGGAACAGGGGCCCCGCCGCAGCGACCATCGCATCGTGGTAGTCGACGACCTCCTGATCCGCGATCTGGCCGCGAATGGGACTCTCGATCGATCGAGACGGCACCTGCGTCGTGCCTGTGGCGAGGCTATTGAAGTGGCCGGCAAGGCGGATCATTGCCGTCTGCCGCCAGTCTTCGACACCTTGTTCCAGCGGGCGTGCATGCGGATACTCGGACATTCTGTTTTCCTTTACGGTGTTCAGACGAGACCTTTTCCTGTCGATTTCCCTGACTGGGATCGCGGCAAGCGTCCGACAATCTCGAACGCCGCCGGCACCATATGCCAGTCGATGCGTGCGCCACAGTACTCGGCGAGTTCTCCGTCCAGGACCGTGCGCCCCGGCTCCAGCACGACGAATGCCTTGGGCAGATGCCCCATGCACTCGTCAGGCACCGGGACGACGATCGCCTCCGCGACCGCCGGATGCGAGATCAGGCAGCGCTCGACGTCGCGCGGATTCACGTTCCATGCACCGCGCACGAAAATGTCGTCCTTGCGCCCGACGTAGTGGAGATCGCCTTCGGCGTCGAGTCGGAACAGATCACCGGTCTTCAGCATCCGTGTACCATTCGCCAAGGTCGCGAATGCCGCCGCAGTCGCTTCAGGCATCGCCCAATACTCGAGCATCGTGAACGGTGCACTCACCCAAAGCTCTCCCACTTGCCCAGGATCCGCGACTGGCTCGCCATCGTCTCCGACGACAAGCACGGTAACGCCCGCCAACGGCTTGCCGACCGACGTGGGTTTGCGAAGCAGTTCCTGCGGCGGCAGGAAGCTGATCCGCTTGCATTCGGTCATCCCGTAGTTCGAATAGAACAGCACGTCCGGCAACGCGGAACGAATCCGCTCGATATGTTTGGGATGCAGCGCCTGGCCGCTACTCGAGATGTAGCGCAGCGACGGGACACGCGCTTGCCACGTCGGATCGGCGCGAGACAGGACAAAGATGACCGGCGGAAACACGTGCAGCGCCGTCACCCGCTCACGCTCGATTACATTGAGTACGTGTTCCGGTGTTTCCGGCGCAACACGCTCAATCACCGCGGTTGCCCCGCGGTACAGCGGCATCAGCACGTTATAGACGCCATAGTCGGACGCTAGCGTCGAATAGCTCAATACCGCGTCGTCGGGGCCCATATCGAGATACGATGTGACGCTTTCGCATGCAGCCGTCATGATCCGGTGATTGACCAGTACCCCCTTCGGCGCGTAGGTCGAGCCCGTCGTATAAAAAATCGACACCGGGTGCTCGGTCGTGAACGAGCGCTCCGGTGCATCGGAGCGCGACGTGTCGATCTTCCCGAAATCGACGATACGGACATCGCGTTCGTCCGCCGTGCCAAGAACGACCGCCCACTCCAACTTCGCGGCATCGCAAATTCTTCCCAAGCCAACGGTTCGATCCGTTACCAGCACTTTCGCGCCTGCATGCTGCAATTGGTGGATCAGCTTGTCGTCGCTCAGCGTGTGATGCGTGGCCGCCGTCACCGCGCCAATGCGCAGGCAGCCCAGATAGACTGCAACAATTGCCGGCGAGAATGATGCAAACAGGCCAACACGATCGCCTGCGCATACGCCAAGCGCGAGCAGTGCTCGCGCAGCCCGCTCTGTTTCGCGCTCGAGCGCCTGATAAGTTGTGGGTCGGCCGTCGACAACGAGTGCGATTTTGTGCGGAAATCGTCGCGCTTGCCTGACGATCGCGTCGTCGAGGAATACGGGATGCGTCACCGAACCTCCTGAGCATGTTTGCGCGCACAGACAGAGACATAGGTTCCCTGCCAGACGTACGGAGCGATCGGCATGTCCGCAGCGTCCGTCAGAGGCCAGGTCTGTCGATCGAAGAAATGTCGAGTCCACGTCACATCGAAGGCGGTGAGCCATCTCCTGAAGAGCGCTTCTGCCTCCGGTATCGACACCCCCGCCTCCTTGTCCCAGACGAATGGCTCTCCGGTCGCCGCGAAATGACGTGTCAAGTCGGACAGCAGATCGACAAACAGCCAACCACCCGGCTTCACCGCCCGTACGATCTTCGCCATCACGTCCGCAAGTTCGTCTTTCGTGAAGAAGTGCAATACCTCCGAGCAAACGACGACGTCGAACGCGCTGTGCTCGGGCTCGTATTCGAGAATATCGGCCTGGATGAACGTCAACTCGGACAATTTCCGATTTGCCTTCCCGGTAATTGCCAGGCTGTCTACCATGTCCACGCCCGTCAGACTCAATCCTTTACCAGCCAATGCCACGAGGTTACGACCGTCTCCGCATCCGAGTTCAAGGGCTCGCCCTGGTCGCGCCGGGATCATGTCCAGGAATGCAGCGACTTCATCGCGCACGGTGCCGAAAACGGGCTTCGTGTCGCCAGCGCCGTATTCCTTGCTGTACCACTGTTTCAGGATCGACGTTTCGACCACTCTCATTTTGCATCCCTAATTTAATTTCGGGTTTTCCTGCCTATCGAGAACGCCCGGCGTCAGGCGTCAGTCCGAAACACCTGCAGTCGATCGGGTTCGGGCGGCGCCAACGGCGACGACCACGCCGCCCAGTATCGCCATGCCGATCGCGGTCAGCGTCACGACTAGCGCAACGCGCCCGTGACCGGAGAAGAGCCCCACAAGCAGCCCGGCCAGCGGCTGCGTCGCGTTATTCAGCAGAACGATGACCCCCGTCGTCTTGCCGTAGTCCCGAGGGGGAATGATGGCCTGTCGTGCGCTGCGTATGTACACGTTGAACATCTTGTCGAAACCGATGACCATCAGGAAACCGGCAACGTACATCGCAATCGAATTCGACATGCCCATCACGAGGCCGCCCGTTGCAATCGCAACGAATGCGACAATTCCGAGCCGCACACGCGATACTTCGATACGCGCGACGAACAACAGGATCACGACCGTCGCGGCGGCGCCCGCCACCTGCAGTCCGGCATAGAAACCGTCGGACTGCTGAAACGCACCGGTAACCATTGCAGCCGCTGTCGCAAGTGTCGTCCCGATCACGAGGTTTTCCGCCGCCGCAAGCAGGACCAACCGCAAGAGCCCCGGCAGCGTAACGACATGCCGCAGTGCCACGCCAAACGGCGCATACCACGGCCCCGCCGAGCGTTCGGGAGACGCAATGCGCGCCGTGCTGGTTCGTTGCCATACGAATGTCAGCAAATCCGCCGCAACAAACAGTAGCGCCGCGCAAGCGACGGCCCACTCCCAATTGCGGAATCCAAGCAGCGCCGCCGCAATGATCGGCCCGAGCACGACACCCAACTGATCGGCGAGTTGCGTGTAGGACAGCACTTTTTCGAAGCGCTGCTGCGGAAAAATCTGGGGCAGCAGCACCTCACGAGCGACGAGGCCCTGGCTCGTGAGTGCGCCGCATATGGCTGACAACGCGATCAGCCATCCGATTCCGCTCCAGGCGATATAGCCGGCGATACCGACCAAGCAAGCGGCAGCGCGACTGGTCTGGCTCACGCGCAGCACGCGAATCGGTGACACGCGGTCGCTCAGTGCGCCGCAGATCGGGAAGGCAATGAATCTCGGGAGCGCTTCAATGAAAAAAGCGAGTCCGGACCACGTCGCTTTCTGAGTGATCTGAAAGACGACGAGCGGTACCAGAAAGAGCAGCATCTGGTCTGCAAGACGCGACAGAAAGAGAGAGCCCAAAAAGGCCGGCTGATCGACGCGCTTCACGCGTATGCCCTCGCAAAATTGATCGGAACGCGTGCCGAGTACGCCTCCTCCACTAGACGCTCAGTACGTCGATCCGGACGCGCCGTCGAGCTTGTGCCGCTCGTTACCACGCAGCGGCGGATTGAACACGCTCACGAGCACAAGATCCTCGTCCTTGCCGCCTCTCAGATAATGCAGGTCGTGCCTGTCGAGTGCGTACATATCTCCCGGCCGGATCGGGTATACGTTCCCGTCCGCATCCTCCACTTCGCCGTGACCCGCGATGCAGTAGCACGCTTCCAGATGATTCCTGTATTGCAACAGCGACTCCGTACCCGCCCGTACCACTGTGTGGCAGATCGTGTAGCCGAAGCCGTCGCGCTCGGTCAGTAGCCGATGACTCGTGCCGGCGCCCCACTCAACAAAACACTCCGTTCTCTCAACGTCCGACAGACTGTGCACAAACATCGTTTACTCCGTTTTCACAACGTGTTGGAAAAGGGACATGCACGCACCGACGCCTCGCATGATTCTGCAACGCCGCGCCCTCGACTGTAGTTTTATTACAAACACAACATCCGAATCGCCAATCAAGACAAGTAGGCCGATGTAGTATAAATACAGATTTTGAGCTCAAACAATCTGTCAGCTTTACGGGTAAACCGTAGACAATCTCGTGACATCTGGATTTTGTATGTAACCAAACTACAGCGAGAGATCAAATGAAGGCAGATCAGTCATCGGCCGTTTAGTAGTTTTTCTACAACAAGGATTGCTCGTGTTCGGACGGGTTGTCGGCAACGAATCCGGACTTGCAATCCAGCGGCCGCGACGCGATTGCACCAATGCCACTGGCCACCCCTCGAGCCTGGCCGGCGCATCGGACAGCCACCGCATGTCACGACCACGCATCCGTGCCTCGATCTCGTCATGCGACCAGCAAGGCATTGCAGCGTACGACACCACTAAAGTAAGCGTTTGTCAGTGAGGGCAGCCGGTCCACATGGATGGTTGCAATTCGGGTTGACGACAAAAAACGTGCATGCTGCCTACACGCGCAGGCCGACAGTGGACGGGGAATGTGAAAGTATCAGCTAACGCACTGATTCGACTGGCCCGCCCTACACGATTCGAACGTGTGACCTACGGCTTAGAAGGCAGCATAAATTCTTTCCGCATTGGTTCACTGAGATCCACCTGAAAACACCATTACCACTATAAATCAATCACTTACAGGATTTCCACTTCCTGTTCGGTCCGGCGAACTTCGTAGAGTTCTACTCGAGTAGTGTAGACCTAGTGTAGACTCGTACCGTCACTTTGCCATCTGCAGTGGAGGGCGAAAATGCTGACGGAACGGACCATCGCAGCGGCCATCCAGGAGGCCCGTCGTTCAGAGAAAGTCTGCTGGTTGCACGAATCCCGCGGGCGAGGACAAGGTGCGTTATCGCTCAAGATCTCCGCATCGGGTACGGCTGCGTGGTATTACCGGTACTCCGTGGAACGCCGAAACAAATATTTCCCGCTCGGCGCCTACGGCGACCAGTCCGATCGACTGACGCTCGCCGATGCACGGCTCCAGTGCAGCAACGCCGCCGCGAAGCGTCAGTCTGTTGCCGGCGGCGATCTGCACGCGAACGCGCGCGCAGCAGTAGCTGCGGAACGCATACGAAAAGAGAACGAATCGCGCGTTGCGGCTGAGGCTGCAGCCGAGGCGCTAGCGAAAACAAAGTTCACGCTCCAAGCGTTGATGGACGCCTACATCTCACATCTGAAAGGTAGAGGTAAACCGAGCGCGGGCGATGTCAAACGGATGGTCACTTTGCACGTCTATGACGCATTTCCGAAATACGCGATGTCACCCGCGAAAGATCTCACGCGCGAGCAAGCAACTGAAATCTTCCGAAGGCTGGTCGAGGCTGGCAAAGGTCGGACGGCCGGGAAAGTACGGACGTCGTTGCATGCGGCTTTTGAATTGGCACTAGGTATCGATGGTGACGCGGCAGCTCCGGCAACCATGACCGGGTTCGGCATTGTGTTCAACCCAATTGCCGCTACAAAAGCGCTAAACCAGTTCAACCGTGTGGGACAGCGCCACCTTTCTAGTTCCGAGTTCCATGCGTTCTGGCGACGCCTCTCACAAACAGACGGGCTCGCAGCGGCCGCGGTGAGGGTCGCAGTGCTCGCCGGCGCGCAGCGTATTGCGCAACTCTTGCGAGCGGAACGTCCGGATTACAACTGCGACACAAAAATCCTGACACTATTCGATCACAAAGGACGACGACAGACACCACGCCGCCACGACATCCCGTTGCCCGCCCGGGCCGCCGCCATCGTCGAACGATGTCTTTCCAACATTCAGAATGACGCCGAAGACCAACGAATATTCGGCACGACGGTGCCCGACACTGTGAGTGACGTGATATCGAAAATATCTGCTGCAATGATTGCCAGTAGGGAAGCCGTTGCGGGATTCGGGTGGACCGATATCCGGCGCACCGTCGAAACACTGCTGATCGAAGAGCTCCGCGTATCGAAGGACCTCCGTTCACAAATCCTGTCCCACGGACTCGGGGGGGTTCAAAGCAGGCACTATGACCGCGCCGATTACACCCGCCAGATTCGGCCGATTTTGGCTCGCTGGGAGGCATGGGTCATAAGCAAGAAGATCATCGGTTCAAATACCGTATTCCACGTACAGCCGGAACGAAGAAAGCAACGGAATCGTCACAGAGTACCGCTATTGCCCACGCGCGTCATGCTATGAGCGCACGCGGTCGGTCATGATCTGGTTTGGAAGCAGCGGCACATCGCATTGCGCTCAAACTCTCGGGCCGTTGTCTAGCGCGAACGCGGGACCGAACGACGTTGCGTCAACCCACTCACCGCACAAAAACCCACGTTACGACATAGCCACATGGTCCTATGCGCCCCTCTATCGTAGCGGCTCAATAGGTGTGTCCCGGCCTTAGGTGAGCTACGTGCAAAAATCCAAATCCTGGCTGGATTCCGATAAGATAATATCGACGCGAGACGCACTACCTGACTGGTCACGGAATTCCGCCGCAGGTAGAACCACCGACGCATTGACCAACGCAGTATCAAGCTCGTTCGGTTGGCGACGCGGCAGATCGTCAAAGTGATTCATATGCCCAGCCGGTCTGACGATGCCCATTCTTTAAACGCGCCTGATCACCGATCTACCAAAGGTGCGCCGTGAAGCGCCTCCTTCAGCATGTTTTTAGTAATTTGCGATCGAAGCGCCTGCAATTCCCCGCTTGCGCGCATATGCCTGATAACGGCCTCCACCTGTGGTACGAGTGCTCGGTTACGCTCACTAAGGAAGTGATACATGTCAATGTGCTGCAATGGCGGCAACACCGCTCGCAGTTGCCCATCCAGACCGAGCCTGCGAATGATCAACATACCGCTGAAGAGGTCATTGATGGCAACATCGGTGTGATTGCTAGCAAGCATCTCCATCAATTGATCCATCGTGTAGGCTCGTTCAACTTCCGGCATCCCGGCCGTCCCACGCTCGGACGAACCTACACCGAGGACAATGCCGACGCGATAGGGACGCAGCGACTCCCAGCCCTTGATGTCGGCGTTCAACTCCCTCGCGAACACCGTTGGCTCGATATAGTTGAATGGCTCCTTGACGGCGACAAGCGTCGGATATTCTCTCTGTACGTCCAGCACACGCTGAACCTCGCCGTCCAGGCGGCTCGAACTCGATTCGATCAACGACCGCTTGGCTGGCACGTCGACAAATTCCACCGGAATGCCGAGCTTTGAATAAACAACGGTGAGAATTTGTGCGCCCACCTCTTGATCCGGAACATTCGCAATACGCGCGATCCGCAACACGGAGTGAGCGTGTGCGCCTGTGCTGGCGAGACCAATCAAGCTGCATATCAGGAGCCCTAAAACCCTCTCTAGTAACGTTGCAGCTCGGTGCGGGGCCTGATGCCTAGTCGAATCCATGCCAAATTCCACGCAAGCAACCGAAAGTTGCCCCGTAAGGGGGTGAATAAGGTAAGCGCAATTTCCCATCACAAGCCCTGAATTTATGAAAATTCGTGCGCTCAACCATGATTGATCTACTCGCGGTGACCCAATGAATCGGGCTTCGCGCCGCTTTTAGGCCGGCTATGCTCCTATGGAAATTCTTTGCACGGGACCGACGCACTGACGATCGGTCGTGCAGAAGGACAAGCTCGTCGGCTTCGATTCGAGCGCAATCCCCATACTCCCGGTCAATCTGCGGCATGGCATGCAATGGTCCCCAACTTCCCGCCCCTGACACGCGACCGTAGCCAATAGCGGGTAGGCATCAAGGGGCGCGGGACCGTGTTGCCCGCACCCCTCCCTCGCCTATTTCCTTGACGCCTGCCCGCTATCGGCTCCTTCAGTCGCACGGGCGGGAACCCGGGAGCCAGGCGACAGCAACGCCAACCCCGAGTTCCACCGGGAGGTGTCCGGCCGCAACGGCAAGGCATATCTCCTCGCCCGCTTCAGGCCCTCAACCTTGACTGCGGAGAACGCAATGCAACTCGCTTCCTCATTCCATTATAGCGCCCCGATGCTGCGCGCCGACGCGCCCCTGTCAGACGATCAGATGCGCCGCGTGGCCCCGTCCATTTTCGCGGACGGCAAGCACGAAAGCCGCTCCGAACGCTACGCCTACATTGCCACCATCGACGTGCTGCGCGGCCTGCGCAGCGAAGGCTTTCAGCCGTTCATGATCTGCCAAACGCGCGTACGCGATTCCAGCAAACGGAAATTCACCAAACACATGCTACGGCTGCGCCATGCCGACCAGATCACTGGCGAGGAAGCCGATGAAATCGTGCTGCTGAACTCGCACGACGGCACAAGCAGCTACCAGATGCTCGCCGGCACGTTCCGTTTTGTCTGCCAGAACGGCATGGTCGCAGGCGAGAACGTCGCCGATATCCGTGTGCCGCACAAAGGCAACGTGGTGCAGAACGTGATCAACGGTGCGTTCGACGTGCTCGACGGGTTCGAACTGATCCGAGAACAGAAAGACGGCATGCGCGCGGTGGCGCTCGACTGCGACGAACAGCACGCATTCGCCCGCTCCGCGCTTGCACTGCGGTACGATCCGACCGACGCGGAAGCCCTGCCCCCCATCAGCGAAGGCCAGTTACTCGCGCCACGCCGTTTCGAGGACCGCCGCGACGACCTCTGGAGTGTCTTTAACCGCGTGCAGGAAAACCTCACCAAGGGCGGCCTCCATGGACGTTCACGCTCGGGCCGCGCGATGTCGACGCGACCCATCACCGGCATCGACCAGAGCGTGAAGCTCAACCGCGCGCTGTGGATGCTGGCGGATGCGATGCGGCGGATGAAGGCGTAACGACTGCTACGGGCGCTGCATCCGGTCGCCCGCTATCGGTTTTGTGCCATGACGCCGTCGGGTCACGTTCTGAGGCAATCGCACCTTACTGGCCCGGCACCTTCTTCCTACTATCAGGAGTCGTCATGCAAGCCCCAATCTGTCGAAAGCCGCCCCCGGAAATAAATGGCTACCGACGATTTCTTACCCCGATCGCGGCCGATCTGTGATCGGGATTTTTGCGTTTGGAGCGCAATCGAGGGCTATAACGGCTCCGGTTGCGCCGGGTTCGCGACATGCCGGCGCCGGACTGCCGATGCGTTAGGAAGACGGCCACTGCGTTTGCGTTGGCTCCGGCAAACGACATCGGTATGCCCCGCTCATTCGGCCCTTGCGCCTGCAGCGCTCGGCCGAACTATGGCCTCCATTGCCTCAAAAAACGGAAAATGTTGCCCGTTTAGCCTGAGATAGCCGACCAGCTATGCCGGTCAGCTAGGGCGCTGCAATAACCACGACGCGATATCGAGTACGACGGGATTCCAATCACCTTCGCAAGTCTGTCGCAGCACGGTCGCGTCCTTGATCCACGGACTAGTCGTTCCTCTGCGGCCCCAACGCCAGTCGCCAGACGTATTCACGGGCACGCAGGTCCGCGTGCCCATCATCGCGGCCAAGTTGGCCACTGCCGAGTCCACCGCAACTACCGAATCAAGTTGTGCGATGCAGGCCGCCGTGTCGTCAAAATGCCAGATGCCAGGCAGGTAACGACTTACGTTTCCTGCAGGCGTGCCAGCACGCACTTCCACTAATGGGTGATGCAGATTGACAAAATGCACATGGCTGGCCACGACGGGATTCGTCACGAGCCAATTGATCGCCTCCAGCGGCAGACTGCGGCGCGCAGCCCAATACCGCGGAACGCTATCCAGTGCGGGCCAGTGACGTTGATCGCAGTCCCAGAACAGGCCAACCAGTGTCTTGCCTGGATATTGCGCGCGTAACTGCCGTGCCCACCCTTCGGCTGCCTGCTGTTTCACTGCCGGAGCGTGGATGTAGGGCTGGAAGTAGTTCTCGGACTGCCGTCCTTGCTTGGCTTTCAGCAGCGGCAGATGTAGCAGCGTGGTGTAAAAGTGCGGTGCGAACACGTTCACACGGGCCTCCACGTAATCCGGCAAGGCATCTTGCAGGTGCGACGGTCGCGGCGCGCTGACGACTTCGCAACCGGGCAGCGAAGCCTGCATGAGCGCATGAATCTGCTGGTCGCATGTGATCATCAGGCTGGCGCCCGCCCGAAGCCAATCACTCACGCATGCGCCGAGGAGAAAGTTGTCGCCGAAACCCAGCTGATGTGCGATCAATACGCGCCGACCCTGCAGATCGATTTCTCCGTCCCACGGTGGAATTCCGGCGGGGCAATAGCTGCCAGCCGAGCTGGGATCCCCATTGCGCATCAGCCAGTGACCAAAGCCGCCCGTGTCCCCTGTTTTGAGCATCGCCTCGCCCAAGAGGTGTTCGGCCTGCGCCGCGAACGATGCATTGTGCGAGACGGCTAGTTGCAGCGCTTGCTCCAGGAGCGGAACTGCTCGCTCGAGATCACCGGCCATCATCAGACTGTAGCCGCGACGCAGCGGGGCTAGTGCGGACTCGGCCGAAGACAACGGGGCTCGCGCCCAAGTCTCGGCGGCCTCGGTGTGTCGCCCCAACAGATTGAGTGCAAACGCGCGTATCCCGATCAATTCCGCGTTGAGCGGATCGAGCGCTAATGCGCGGTCTGTCCAATAGAGCAGTTCGTTTTCGCGTCCGAGCGCAACCAGCGTCTCGCAAATTTCGAGCATGATTGCGGTATCTCGCGGATTGCTCGCATATCGCGTTTCCAATGCAAGCAATTGCTCGTTCAATTCGATGGTCATCATAGGGATGCGACTTCTGAATATCAGGGGCAATTATGCGCTGGTGCGTTCAACGTCCGGCTAGCCGGCGTAACGGCCACGCCCGCCACCCGTAGCGCAGTGTGCTGCGTTGATGCCCAAACCCTCCGTGCCGGATGCTATGTAACAAAGTGGTTCTCCGTAGATCTCCGTGGACGTTGCTTACCGGCCAATGGCAGCGTTCATGAAACAAACCCTGGTCGCAACCTCTGCTCGGCACATTCGGAACAAGTGCACGGCGCAACTGCCAATATTGACCGGCCGCTACCCCGCCGCATTGCGATGAATCGGCGCCTTGCGCCGCAGGTGCATAGTGGCACCACGTATCGCTGTTTGCGATTCCGGCCTTCGACCGACTGACCGGCGCTCGCCAAACGCTCACGTTCCTCGCGTCTGCTCCCCCATAAATTCGCGATGGCTAAAAAAGTACCGGATTCGCCCCGACTCAACGATTCCTGTGCGCCGTTCGCGAGTAAGTGGGCGTTCGAATGTGCGCGCCCACCAGTCCCGATGTCACACCACCGATCACACTATCGATCGTTCCAAGATAGCAAAATGCGCACGGAATCGGACGAACCCGATCTGGCGGACGATGCTCGCAGGAACGCTCATCGATGGATTCAACTCGCGTGGCTTTTTCTGCTATTCGACGTCCATACTGGCTTACTGGATTTGCACTCGCACTGATATGCTCGTGCGCTCGGCCCATCGTCTTTCTTACACCATGCGCAATCTGTGAGCTCGGTGCGATTGCTCCCCGCAGTCGGCCTTCCCGCCGCAATCGAACAGCTGCTTGATACGGATCGGCACATGCGACATGCGTACTTCTTGCAGCGCTCATTTCTCTTTGCTGTGCTGCACGCACAATCTTTTTGCGCAGGTGGATTCGTTCTTCTTTCAGTCGCGCTCTGTCTTTCCGTGCAGGGCAACTCACCATACCCCCGGGACTAGCGAACAGCGAAAACGACGACATGAAAACGAGGAACTGCAGGATAGGCTTGCGCCGGTTTTGGGCGCCATGCAAGTAACTGGGAGCGCGTCGACGATGCAGCGGTGTCGAACAGGGATCACGAGGGAACTCCGACGTGGGATACGGAGTGAGGCCCCGGGGCGAGCAACATTCCATCGGACCATCCTTGTTCGCGCTCGGTCATTGACCTGCGGCAATGCCGGGAAATGAGCCCGGCAACATTGCCGGTCGGCCGACGCCTAGTGCGCCCAGACGATTGCCAATCCTGCCGACATCTACTTCGCGACAGATGCCGTCACGCATCCGCTCGTCGCACGTATCCGAATGTACCGACCAGCAACCACGCAGGTCACTCAACGATATTTCGACTTCCTTCAGCGGCTTGAGCCGCACGGCACTCTAGCTCGTGGCAATCCGCTGATGTGCCCGGAAGGCGGGTGAAGCGAACCCCATTTCCGAAAGCTGTCGACTCGGGTTCCCCCACCGGTTTCATCGCGAGTAGCGTCCTTGGAGGCATTTTGGCTCCGGATGTTCAATGTTGTTCATGCCCTGGTGCCTCCGAGCGCGAGGTTCGGATAACAACGCCCTCAGGCGAAAAATGCGCGTTGAACATGGCGTCACGCGATACGCCGCCCTCGTCCCAATGCCAACTCCAAACGGTTTCATGGCTCAATGCGTACTGCGCGACTGTCGCGGGTCTGCCAAGCAGCTGTCGCACGTCATCCTGCGTCATACCAGGCACGACCTTTGCAATATTCTCCGCTGTCAATACCTGCGTAATTGCGACCAATCGACCGTCCGGCCCGAAATCCAGCATGTATGTACTCGTGCCGTTCGGGCCTCGAGGATATTCGAGTCGTTGTGATCCATCGTCACGCTGCCATACCATGTCCGGCTTGCCAGCCTGTCGCCGCACGTCGTCGATCGTCGACACACCGGATTGCAGATTGCCAAATGCCATCACGTCGGGTTTGATCGCGTTGACTGCGTCCGCCACCTTTTGTTCGTCACATCCGGCCAGCAAAACGGCTGCCGCGCTTGCAAGCAGCAGTTGCAACAAGTGTCTGCTCATAATTTTCGTATTCATTTCCAATCCTATTCGTATAGAAACCCGTGTAGGCACTCAGCCGACTATTCTATGAATCCGTCGATTGCCGATCCGTTACTGTGACCTGCGGCCGAATTCGGTGATCGATCTATCAGTGAAGACCAAGGCAATCGATACCAAATAACGTTGCGGGCTAATAGTCCGTCGCTACATTCCGTCACCGCTTCCAAGGAGCACGTCCCGCACCTCGCCAAATGTGATAGACGCCCGGATATACGCTTACGGATTGTCCATCTTGAACTGTTCGAGGATCGCCTGCTTCTCGGAAGACGAAACGCTTTGCGGTTCACTATCGTCCGCGTCTCCATTCTCTTGTTGCTGCACCGGGCGGCGCACACGACGCGTTGCTCCCAAACCAAGACCAGCAATGAAGCCCCGTCCCGGTAGCCGGTCTGAATAGAACAGTTCACCTTGCGTCTCAGCGATACCATCAGGCAGTGCCGGCTCGGCTTGCGGTTCGCCGTCTAGTGCGCGCTGCATGTATTCGACCCAAATCGGCAATGCCAGCTGCGCGCCGAACTCGCGAGTGCCGAGACTTTTAGGCTGGTCATAACCCATCCAGGCAACAGCAACAAGCGACCGTTGATAACCGGCAAACCAGCCGTCCCTCGCATCGTTGGTCGTGCCGGTCTTCCCTTGGAGGTCTGATCGATGCAGTACGCTGGTCGCTGCTGCCGTACCGACTGTCGCGACGGAGTGCAGCAGACTGTTCATGATGAACGCATTTCGTGGCGATATCGTTTGCTGAGCGTTCCTCCCAGCCACCAGCGGTCGAGCACGATACAACTGCTGGCCTCGAGCGTCAGTCACGCTCGCTATCAGATATGGATTGATCCGATATCCGCCATTGGCGAATACTGCATACGCCCCTGCCGTCTGCAGCGGGGTGACCTGACCCGCGCCGAGCGCCATGGGCAAATATGGCGGAGTCTTGTCCCCGTCGAATCCGAAACGCGTAGTCACATAGTCCTTCGCATATCCCGTTCCGATGAACGACAGGATACGGATCGAAACGAGATTCTTCGACCTTGCCAGCGCAAGACGCATGCTCATCGGGCCGTCCGGTTGATCGTCATCCTTCGGCACCCACGGATCCCCGCCTTTCGTTCCTGGTGGGAAATACAGGGGTGCATCATTGATAATCGTCGCCGGTCCAAGACCCTTCTCAAGGGCAGCAGAATAGATAAACGGCTTAAAAGTCGAACCCGGCTGCCTCCACGCCTGCGTCACGTGATTGAAGTTGCTCTGGTTGAAATCAAACCCGCCAACGAGCGCGCGAATCGCACCATCCTGCGGCGCAAGTGACACAAGCGCGCCTTGAACCTGCGGCAATTGCGTGATCTCCCAGCGCCCTTTGGCATCGGCGATCATGTGGACGATTGAACCGGGCCGGATTCGCTGCGCCGGAGGTGCCTGGATACCCAGCGAGTGTGCTGCAAAACGCAGGCCGTCTCCGGTAACGTGGACCTCGTTGCCGTCGGAGAGCCGCGCGGTTACGTTGTGTGGAGTCGCCGCCATCACGACAGCAGTCACGATCTCGCCGCTATCCGGATAATCGTGCAGTGCCTCATCGATTGCCTCATCGCGCTCGTCACCATCGTGAGACAAGCGAACGAATCCCTCTGGTCCGCGATAGCCGTGTCGCCGCTCATAGTCCATGATGCCTTTTCGTACGGATCTGTAGGCGGCCTCCTGGTCTGACGACCGGATCGTCGTGGTAACGTTCAAACCACGTGTATAGGTTTCGTCCTTGTACTGGGAATAGATGAACTGGCGCACCATTTCAGCGACATATTCCGCATGTGCGCCATATCGGGAGTCCGGTACCGTCGCATCGATGACCTCCTTTACCGCCTGATCGTGTTGCGGCCGGTCAATGTAGTGCAATTCAAGCATGCGGTGCAGAATGTATTCTTGACGAATCTTTGCTCGCTTGGGGTTGACCACCGGGTTGTAGGCAGAAGGTGCCTTCGGCAAACCCGCCAGCATTGCGCATTGGGCAAGCGTCAGGTCTTTCATATCCCGTCCGAAATATGCATGCGCGGCCGCGGCAAAGCCGTATGCACGTTGTCCAAGATAGATCTGATTCATGTACATCTCAAGGATCTGGTCCTTCGTGAGTGCATGCTCGATCTTGAAGGCGATTGCAATTTCCCGAAGCTTACGAGAAAGGGTTCTCTCGTTCGACAAGAAGAGATTCCGCGCGAGTTGCATCGTGAGCGTACTTGCCCCCTGCTGCGTACCCCGGTGCGTCAGGTTGGCGATACTCGCACGCAGAAGGCCGAGAAAATCGACGCCGTCATGTTCATAAAAGCGAGCATCCTCGATAGCGAGTACGGCGTTTTTCAGCGGTACCGGAATATCTTGAAGCCGTACCAGCTCGCGCCTCTCCGCACCGAATTCACCTATCAGCACATGGTCGGCGGTGTAGACGCGCAATGGCACCTTCGGACGATAATCGGCCAACGTATCAATTGAGGGCTCGGCCGCAATAGGCTCGTTGGCTGCATGTGTCACGACGCAAACGCTTGATGCGACTCCTATCGCGCCGATCGACAGCGACCATCGGACGGTAATATAGAATTTCTGAAGACTCATGATCAACGGCGTGATGTTCGGGCCCAGCAGAGCGTGCACATGTGAGCGAGATAGCCTGAATGTGCGAGAGTCGACAAGCGTGCTTCGCCCTGGCCACCACCGCTTCATTCATTGAGCATCCGTCATCTGCGCAGATCGCGCGGACCATTAGAAAGTCCGTTTGCAACGGCAGATCCCGAAGAATCAGATTTTTTCGGATATGCGCGTTCGACCAATTCCGATGCGACGCTACGGTAAAACTGCCTCCAAACCAGGAATCCACACCCTTTTTGCCGTTGTATAGTGGGCCCGCCAATAAGGACTATCGAGGTCTTCGACCCGCACGCGTCCACCAGTGGACGGTGCATGGACGAACCGCCCGTTACCCATGTAGAGACCGACGTGCGAGAAACGCGCCCCACGGGTGTTGAAAAACACAAGGTCACCAACACGCAGGTCATCGCGAGTTACAGTCCCACCAAGCGCGGCCTGACTCGCGGCGGTTCGACCAACTCGTATTCCAACCGCAGTATTCAGAACGTACTGAACAAAGCCGCTACAGTCGAAACCGTTTTGGGGAGACCTGCCGCCGTACCTATAACGTATGCCCACGAGGCTCAGGGCCTTCTCCTGAACGCGGGTGAAGGCGGTCGAACCTGACACAGCTTCAGTGGAACTCGCAGGCAAAGGCACGTCTCCAGCGTTGTTCGTCGTTTCAGGTCCAATTTGTGCATGGACGGAGACCGTCGCAAACAACATGGTTACAGCCAAAGCCGTTGCAATTACATGCATCGCGAAGCTTCGGCGGATCTCGAAAAGTCTCAGTGGCACGGATTAAAGCGGATGAGCTGAAACGGCGGGCTTTATCGCGCGTCGTTCCGGCAGGATTCCTCATGATATCGGTCGGTTGTAGCGCATTGGCGACATGCGCCCGTGCACCGTCACATAGTCGCGTGAGGCTGACGACTTACCAGCACCGGTGGATGATCCCTGCTGGTTGCGGCTTCTGTCCAGTACAACAAATTCCGTTTTTCAATTGTTGATGGTATTTGCGACGCGGCGTGCCTTGCCCCTTGCATTATCAGGGCCGAGCCGACGACCGGCATCGGAAGCAGAGCTGGCGTTGCGTTCGGTACCGAATAGCTCCGTGCGACGTTGCCGCCGCAATTTGACAGATGATTGATAACAAGGTCGTGCACCATGGGCAGCTTAGAAACCGGCTCATCGAACTCCACACCGGTTCTGCCAAACGCCGCTTAAAGCCGAACCGAGGCTGTGACATCTCTCTCGAGCCGTCCGTTTCGGCTCGCTATTCAATCCGGTTCCCACCGTTCACGTGACGGGAACGAGCTTCGCGTCGTTCGCGTTCCCGCCAGAAACGCTGCTAGCAAGCCGCCTACTGTTGGCGAGCGTCGAACATCTGAAATTCTGAGGCGATCCGCTGCTCGTGGGGACTCTCAGAGCTTGGGTCTGCGGATAACACATGAGCGATAGACGCGTTGCATCACATCGAGGGAACCGTCATCGGGCGAATGATCGAGAGGATCTATATCGCGAAGGCACATCACGATACCGTCATGAAGAAGCATGTGGCACTCGTGTAGATGTCTTCGGAATGATATGTTCGAGCCACGCGCACATGGAGCATCTTCCGCGGCTCGAACGCTTCACGAGTGCACTTACGCCAGGTCAGACGGAAGCTTGCCACCATTCGCGGCAAGCGCCTGCATCAGTTGTTTATGCAACCATACATTCATGCTCGCGGAGTCATTGGTGTCGCCGCCATACTTCAGTTCTGCCGCCAGTTGCTTACGGTGCGCGAGACTGCTATCGATGCCCAGCGCCTTCAACGTATCCACAATCGATGAACGCCAGTTGAGGTCTTCCCCACTCTCACTCACCAACTGGTCCATGACCGCGCCAACATCGACATCAGCAAGCAGCGCAGCCGGTGCGGAGGTAGGTGCAGCCGCGGGATCCGGTTCTGCCTCAGCCGCTGGTGCCGGCTGATCCGGTTTCGCCTTACCGAACAGCTTACCTACGATATCGCCGAAAATACCCATTCAAGCCTCCGAATATATAACGAAGAAACACAAGAGCGGGCAAGCCCGCGTCCATCCAATGCTATTCTGAAAACGAGCCCCCCGGCATCAACGCGCCTACAACAATTGTCAAATTGCGCCATGACTTGTTGAAACCGCCTGCCTTTTCGCTTGCGGAACAGTCCTCGAACCTATTCACGCATGTCGGGGATGCAGCAACGCGGCAGCCACAAGTTCAAATGAACCATGTTCATGATGCGTGACATAAGTGCGCGCCGTACTCCGACACCCGTTCCCCGTCGCTGGCCGACCGCCGCGCAGGCGGTCAAGGTGCCACCGCGGTCTGTGGAACCAGTGCATCCACGACTTCCAAGCCAGTCGTTGATGCCTCTACGAGCGATCCTTCAATGGGCGTCCGATAATTCTTGACAACCAACGCTCAAATTACTGCCACGCATCCGAGAACCGACGGTTGAGAGCGACGTCGCGCAGCACCGCGATCCGGCCGTCGATCGTGCGGAGACAGAGCCCCAGGCAGAGGTGGCGCGGCAGGAACAAACCCGACTCGATCCCGTCACGTCTCGCGTTGCGGATCTGCTGCACATCGCGCGCGATACCATTAACCTGACGGTGGCAATCGTGTTCGGCCTGCTGCTCGAATGTCCCGCGCTCGGCGCGTGGTTGCCAGTCCTGCCCGACCGGTCCAGCGGTATCGAAGGCGTCGACGCGTCGGCCGCACTCGTGCCGCGGGTCGTTGCGCGTCGCAGCGCAGTCGCGGGGAGTCGCGAGGTGGCCCAAGTGGCAGGGATGCTGGAGGTCGCGAGTCACGAGCCGGTCGCGGAAGATTTCGGCGCGGTCACCGCAATGCCATCGGGGACGGAACGCGAGTCGCCGAATCTGCGTAGCCGGCCCGGAGTTCTTAGGACTGGCCAATGCGATCGTGCACGGTAACGTACCTCCAACGGTTGCGGATATTCGCCGATTCCTGCACTGCCCGAGGCAAAGGCTCTGCGGACGCGCCGCGCTTATGATGGGACGCCCCGACTTGCTTCGGCCGACGAACGCACGTCGGCGCTGTAGTTGCTCAGTCAGGCACGGCCACATCTCACTCGTTTGCCCGCGGTAGCACAGGCAGCATAGTCGCGAGGCCGGGCCGCAGGCGCATCGTCGATGAGCGGCGGCAACGACGTCATCGCGCCGCAGTTTCACCGGCTGATGCGATGACGGTACGATATGCCGCATACTGCGTCTGCAATGCGTGGATCTTCGCGCGAAGCTCTTCCTCGTAAGCGAAATCGCTTTCGAGTCCGACAGTGGCGTCCTGGACAGCCTTTATTAACCGTAGCGCCCGCACGTCGTGAAACGGATTCAAGCCGATGAAATTCCCAAGCGTTAAGTCGTCCGGCGGCGGCGCGGAAATCAGCTCGACGAGTTTCGCTGCTGCCCGAGATAGATCCCATTCGGATACAAATAACAGTAGCGCGCACAACGCGAGCACCGGGGCACCGTTCGATACCTCGCCGATCAGGGATGGGCGGCCAAACGCGCGCCGAAGTGGCTGCCAATGAAGCCCTGCAAATTCGGTCAAGGCGATCGCGTGTTCGTAGTGCGTTGCAAGCGGCGTCGCATCAAACATAGTTTGGCCCATGTGTTGGTTGATGAGCGCGATCGCGCGCTCCTTGGCATTCAACCAACCGGAGCCAGGTCGAAGCTGTGCGAGGAATCGCTCGACGACCTCGCCATACTGACTCGACAGTTCCCGTTGTGCCGCATTCTTCCAGTCGAACTCGGGAACATCGCCAAAGCACGGCTGAAATGGCACA
The DNA here is from genome assembly GCF_902499045.1 of Burkholderia latens. Taxonomy (GTDB): domain Bacteria; phylum Pseudomonadota; class Gammaproteobacteria; order Burkholderiales; family Burkholderiaceae; genus Burkholderia; species Burkholderia latens. Next base: position 48,518 of record NZ_CABVPL010000010.1, read on the forward strand.
TTGTTCCCATGGATACGGTGCGCCGCAATTTCAATACACCAGTTGACGGCCTCTGCTGGTCGGCTGATGTGGAATTGATGGGCGCATCTCAGGTCGAAATGCCACTTTCGCAGCGGGCGCATGTCAGCTTGACTGAACATTTCCCGCTCAATGCCTGCGCATACCAGTTGGCCGATCGCACGTGTCAACGCGGACTTCGCGTCGCCAAAATCGACCCCACCTTCGCGCCTCGCATCGAAAGTGTCGTTGCGATAGAAGTCGCACAGCGGATGATGGGCTGTCTGTTCATCGGGGCCGACGAAGCGGAAATGTGCCTGTCGAACTACCCGCCCATTGCGGCTTCGGCCGCCGCGAACAAACACCGGACCTGTCGCGAAGCACGAGGGGCACTCGAGCTCCGGAACCGCCGCGGCGACCGCTTCCCGAATTAACGGCGACGTAAGATCGATTGGCACATCCGAGGCGGTGCCCGTGCACAAGCGTGCCAATTGTTCTACGTCCAGTTCACGACCGAATTGCGCCGAATATGCTGTTCGGGTCATATCGAGTCCCACTGTTTTCCAGGTTTCATAATATTCGTTCCGCGTGCGGTGGACGACTTCGAGCGCGACACCGGCGGCCAGCATCCGACTGCGGGTCGTGTGCATCGAATGCGTCGGGCGACGTGCACGCCAACTTGCGGCGCTCCGGTTCAGTCAGATTCCACCACCTCGAGCAGCTGCGCGATCGCTCATGGCGTGAGTCGTCGCAACAATCGTCACAAGCACGTCGGTCTGCCGATCACCTCTTCGCATCGCGGAACTCCGTTCACGATTGGCGTCGATGGCTCTATGGTGCTCGTCGCGAGAAAATCCGTTGATACTCATGGTTCACGCATTTTGGATAGGCTCAACCCTTTTTCACTTGCTCCCGTTTATGCTTGAGGATCGTCTGAAGGTGCGCAATCACACCGTCCCTGCCACGATTAAAGTGTTGACGTGCGTCCTGCATTTGTTCTGTAGTCCCGCCAGGCGGGAGGGTCTGCGCATGCCTCAGACATCGCACCCAGCAGTCGGACGAATTCCTTATGTTCGTCCTCGTTCGCGTTGAGGCGCAACTTGATTCGAATGCCGAGCTCAGTGGCACGCTTGCTTCGGCCACCTTGTCAAAATTGAGCTTCTGATCCTCAACGCTAAAGCTCGGTGCATACCGACGAAGATACTCCAATCGAGCAAACAAGGTCGAGTATTCGGCAGCGTCCTTGCGCAGCTCGTCAATCCAAATTTAGCGCTTCGTCGAGATACTATCGGCTGCCTGCCGGTGGGCAATCTGCTCCTGCAGTCCAGCCTGCCGCATCGCGCTCCGCCACTGCAATCCAGGGCTCGCCACAGATGCGCAGGTCGCACGACTCGTCGTTCTCGAACAGTAACTGCAGCACCGTCCCGCCGTCGCGGGTCGGCGTGCGCGCGATGCCGGCCAGCACCTCGCGTTCAACGCGCTCAAGCACGCGGGCCCGGCCGCCGCCGGCGCGCTTCGGTTCGACCTTCAGCGTCACGTGCTCGGCCATCATGGGAACGCTGCCAGCGTAATTCGTGTCGCCAGTGGGCGAGGCCGGAGCCGGCGCCACGCCCGGGGTGCCGCCGGCGCCTTCGGCCTCCGTCGAGCGCCGCGTTGAACAGGCCCCAACCGACTAGAACTGCTGCAGCGCGTCCGCATTGGTGTAGAGCGTCGTGGTGCCCAAGCTCGCATTGGCGAGCAGTTCCTGTATGTCGCGAATGTCGGCGCCGGCGTCCAGGCCGTGATTGGCGGCGGTGTGGCGCAGCTAGTGCGTGCTCGCGCGGCACAGGTCCTCGACCGCGTTCGGGTACGTGAGTGCGAGCTGGTCGATGGCCCGCGTAAAAATCCCCTTGAACAGCTGCCCGACTCCGTCCGGATGGATTCCCTCACCGGTCACGAGATGCGCGATCAACGGTGTGTGGGCCGGCGCGGTCTCGAGCGTGAGCGGCACCGGCCGGGTACGCAGGTGCAGCGCATCGACGAGCCGCCGCGGCATCGGCATGGTGCGCGCGTCGGCCCTTGCCCATCACGCGCAGGCCTCACGCATCGTGCAGTGCTCCATCGAGCACAGCGCGGGTCAGCGTCCCAGTGGTCGGCGCGGCGAGTACGGTGCTGGTCCAGCGTTCACGCCCATCTCGCCGACTATGCTCGGTAGTACGCTGCAGAAGCGCCGAGTAGCTAGACGACGTTCCGGTGCCAACCATGTTTCAGAAGGTCCGACAGTACGCTTGCGGCCTTTGCCCGAAGCTCGGTCAGGGCAGACTCCGAGTAGAACGCTATGTGGGGGGAAAGCAGGACGTCATCCCTGCCTTGCATGACCGTAGGTATCGGCTCCTTCTCGTCTTCGTAGACATCAAGCCCAACGCCCTTCAGGCGGCGGTTTGCGAGCGCACGGCATAAGGCCTCACCGTCTATGATGGCTCCGCGTGCCGTATTCACGAGATATTTGCCCTCGAGCAAGTGCAGCTCACGATCGCCGATCAGATGTCGCGTCTCGTCGGTCAGCGGCGTGTGAATACTGACGAGGCCGGCGACGGAGAGCAGTTGGTGAAGCGTCTCCACGCGATCAACCCCGAGTGATTTTTCGATTCCGCTCCGCTGGTATGGATCGAAGATGCTGACCCGACAGCCGAACGCCTTGAACCGCAACGCCACAGCCATACCGATCCGGCCACAACCAATGATGCCGACATGCAGTTCACTGATCCGTGGCAGCGGACCGACTTCACGCCAGTCCCAGCGACCGCCGATGACGACATCATGGCTCCGACTAAGCCGGCGCAGCAGCGACAGCGCCATGGCCAGCGCATGGTCGGCAACCTCTTCGGTCCCGTAGTCGGGTACGTTGGCGACGGGGATCCCGCGCTGTCGTGCGGCATCGAGATCAATGTTGTCAAATCCAACGGCCGCTCGGACGATGCCCTTGCAATTTCGCAGGCTGCCGATGAATGCAGCATCGAGCGCGACAAGATGCCAACTGATCAGTCCATCGCAATCCCGGACTTCGTCCGGCAGAGAGTTGGCCGATGCCGCCTGGTACAAAGTGACGCTCGCTTCGTTCCCGATTGTCTGCTGTTCGATATTCGGAACGGTAACGTAGCAGTTCCGGTTCGAATCGATGATGCCGATTTTCATGATCACCTCAGGTACCAGCGCAAGAGCGCGCACGCAAGCGTGCCGGCGAAAACTCCGGCCAGCGTGTTGCGGAATTTCCAAACGAAGACAATTGTGACCGCGGCCGCTAGCCAGATCTCTACGTTGCCGTCGGCGAGCTTGGGACCGATCAGCGCTGCGAGCAACCCAGCCGGCAGGTTCTTCATGAAGCGCTCGGTAAAGCCGCCGGCACGCGATATCCCGTAGGAGGCGAACAACCCGCCGACTCTGGTCGCCCAGGTGGCGATCGCCATACCGACAATGATGACGAGCTCGATTGGAGTCACGTTGTCTCCTTCTGTCCGGCGAGCGACGGCGATGCCGCGACTGCGGCACTGGCACATACCGCCGCGACCACAACGGACGCCTGCCCGATGCCGGGAAGCCGCGCGGCGAAATACGCGAGGATCCCGGATGTGAGCCAGGTGACGAAATCCGAGGGTTGCCGCCACAGCAACACCATCAGCGACAGGAACATCGCGATGAACGTGAAGTCGAGACCCAGATCCGAGGGACGTGGAATGTGGCTGCCTACCTGGGTGCCGATCCAGGTGCCGCCGACCCAGCCGACATAGATCAGGAGCCCCGCCAGCACGAAATAGGCAAGCGAGGGGCGGCTGTTGCGAAAGCGGTGTTCCGCGAGCGCCCAGGTTTCGTCAATCAGCAGCAGCGCGAAGCTTGGAACGAGCCTCAGGCGGGATTCGTGGCGGAACTGGCGCCGTAGCGATATGCACATGAGTACGTGGCGAAGGTTGACGAGAAGAGTGGTAAGGACCACTGCCAGCCCGCTGGAATGGCCGCTCGCCCACTGTTCGACGGCGATGAACTGCGACGCGCCGGCAAACACGAGCGCACTCATCAGCGTGGCAGACAACGGCGACCATCCCGACTTGCTTGCCAATACTCCGAACACTATGCCGAACACGAAGCCGCTCACGATGATCGGAAGGGCGTCGTGAAACGCATCGCGGAATCGCAGCTCGGACGTCATAAGACATTTCCTTCAAACGCGGAAAGCAGGTCCTCCCGGAGCGCATCGTCGCAGACGGTGATGCGCAGCAGATTCGCAAAAGCTGGATGATCTGGGCGATGAATCGCGATGCCACGGCCCAGCAACCGCTGTTGCACTTGCGCGGCTACGGCCCCTTCCCGCATCAGCACGCTGATAAAGTTCGTGCCGGACGGAAGAACGACGTGTCCGCGGTCTGCGAGCTCTAGGTAAAGTTCGTCCCGCAGTCGCGCATTGCTGGCCCGAAATATGGCTGCTTCGAGTTGATCGGACACGACGGCTTGCGCCAAATATTGGGCGAGCCCACCGACTGCGTAGTGGATCCTGACCTTTTGCAATTGAGCCAACGTGTCCTGGTCAGCTAAGGCATAGCCGATTCGCAGTCCCGCCATCGCATAAGACTTGGAAAGCGATCTGATTCGTATGCAGCCCTGTCGCACGCGAGCGCTGTCGTGACGCAGCGGCGAACAGAAATCGAGGTACGCCTCATCGAGCAGCAGCGTGCAGTATTCCGGCAGGTTCGAGCACAGCGCGTCGATATCCTCTGAGCCGTGCCAAGAACCGGTAGGATTGTCCGGATTAGCGAGGTAGACGACCTTCGCCTCCGTCCGGATCACGCTTTCCAGTAACGCATCGAGATCAACGCGTACGTGTCCGCGGCGGTGTCGATACGGCGATTCGAACACTTCGCATCCGGCCGCCCGCGCAAGGTAAGCGAACGTAGGGTAGGTTCCCGCGCTGCATACCGCGGCATCGCCCGGCACGCACAACGCGCGCAGGCACAGCGCGAGTACCGCATCTGCACCGCTGTCGACGCAAATATCAGATGGATCGAATCCCCCGGTTCCCGCTAGTACCGTGCGCAGGAGAGTGCAGCCTGGATCGCCATACAGGTTAACGTGCTCGCGGAGGGTTTCTCCATCGATGGAGCGAAGCGCGGACAGCGGCGCGTCGAGACTCTCGTTGCCGCCGAGTCGATGGCGTATCGGATGACCAATCCGTTGCTGTAGCGCATAAATCCCCGGAAACGGATTGTTATGGCGCAACGTTGCAACGTGGGCGGGAAATTTCGGGACGCTAGTTGGCATAGAGGTCACTCCGGAAACACGCACGCGTGCCCCTGCCAATTCGTGAAATGGAGATATTCGCCATCAGCGCGTTGCACAAGCGTTGGCTGTTCACCACCAAGGTAGAGCGGAACCGTATACTTCCCAGTCTTGTGTGGCAGGACGTACTCGGGTACCGCAATGTTCGAGATCCGCCGCTTCATCTTCGAGACAATCTCGAGCGCCGCGCTGATGTTGGTCCGGTACGCGGGTGCTCCTGGAGAAAACGGCATGAACTGGTAAAGGTAATGCGGCTGAATCCCATTGCGGTAGAGCTTCAGGCACAGGGCAACAAGCGTCGCGTAGTCGTCATTGACCCCTTGCAGAAAAGGAATGTTGGCGAACAGGATTGGGCATACCTTCGCGAGCCGTCGCGCGGCGGAAATGAATTCCTCGGTGATTTCGTTCGGGTGCGCCACATGCAGGCCTATAGCGGTAACGTTATGGCGTGCAAGTATGTCGATCAGTCCGTCGGTAATTCGGAACGGATTGAACGTAAGCGCGCGAGTATGTAGCCGAATAATCAAGTCAGGGCGCAGATCCCGCAGGTCGCCCAAGTAGGTATCGAGATGGGCATCCGAATGCATCAGGGGTTCACCACCGCTCAAAATGACCTCGTCGAGCGTTTCGTGGCCAGCGATGTAATTGAGTGTGGCTTGCCAGTCCTGCTTGCGCATTGAAGATTTTGTTGATTCTTTCTCCAGGGTTCGCAATGCCTCGTAACAGAACTGGCAATATGCATGACAGACATTTGAAAGGCGCAAAATCACCCGATTGTCGTACTTGTGCTGGCAAATCGGCGTGACCATTTCCCCAGGCAATTCCCAGTTTTCGGATTCGCCATCATAGTCAAGCCCTTGCGCAACGGGATCCATAGCCCAGTCGGGTATCAGTTGCCGCCAGACAGGGTCATCGTCCACTGGCCGCAACGACGCGTCCTTTTCAATCAGATTGAGCGTATAAGGCGTGACGGTAATTTTCCGGTCCTGAAGACATGCGCCAATCCGAGCGAGTGTGTCGCGATTCAGCCCGGGGAAATATCGCTGGATATCCTCGACACGAGTGATGGCATGTCGTTGCTGCCACTTCCAGTCACGCCACTCGGTGGAAGTCGGTGCGTGCAGCGATTGAACAGTCAAGGGAATTTGAATTCGAGCGGTGTGGTCGAGCGTTGGCTGCATGCTTATTTTCTCCGTTGCGAAAGCGTCAATCGCGGAGCGCAGCATCACAGAAATAGAGTCCTGGCACAAATAACAGTACTCTTGCAAAATCTGGAACTGTGAGATCCACGCGCTAACACCGATATGTCAACGCTTCCCCACAAACTTTTCGATGAACGTCGCTCCGGCACGGCGGTGGAGCAGCTTGCTGGCGCGCTTACGGATGCAATCAAATCGGGAGTGCTGACACCCGGCCAGCGATTACCCTCCATCCGGACGCTGGTCGCGGATCATGGTGTGAGCTATCACACGGCGGTGAGCGCTTACGGCCGGCTTGCGAGTACCGGCCTGATCAGTGCCAGCCAGGGGCGCGGATTCTTTGTCGAGGCGCATCGGGCTATGCACCGCCATCACGATCTCACCTGCGGCGGAAGCGAGCAGGACAGCCAACAGCTTTCGGCATTCCGCCAGCTCTTTCACGGCGATGCGAGCACCATGAAGCTCGGTAGCGGGTGGTTGCCACCGAGTTGGCGCGATACGGACGCGCTCGCGCGAGTAATCAGACGTACTGCGAGTTTCGCGCGCAGCACATTGGTCGAATATGGCGACCCGATGGGACACATGCCGCTGCGTGAACATCTCGTTCAGCATCTGCACTTCGCGCTCGGAGTCGTGCTGCATCCGAGTCAGATACTGACGACGCTCGGTGCCACGCAGGCGCTCGACCTAGTGATACGCCAGCTCATCGAACCGGGTGATGTTGTGCTGATCGATGACCCCTGCAACAGCAGTCTCGTCAAGCTGCTGGCATTGGCGCGAAGCGACGTGATCGGGATCCCGAGGGAGTCCGACGGCCCGAACCTGGGGGTACTCGAGGAGGTACTGAAAACGCGCAAGGTGAAGGCGTTCTTTGTCAATTCCGTGTATCACAATCCGACCGGTTCGACACTCAGTCCACAGAACGCATTTCAGGTGCTGCAACTGGCGTATCAATACGATGTCGTGGTGGTCGAAGATGACGTCTACGGCGATTTTGACGGCAGCAACAATGGACGGCTCGTCACGATGGACGGTCTGCGCAAGGTCGTCTACGTCGGCAGTTTTTCAAAAACGCTCTCGGCCAACCTCAGGGTTGGGTATGTGGTCGCCCCGGCGTCACTGACAAGCAAGCTTGCCGCCATGAAGCTATTGACGAGCGTGGCGGTCCCTAGCTTTTGCGAGCGGTTCATCAGTGCTACATTCGCAGACGGCAGTTATCACGGCCATCTGCGTGTGCTGCGGCAAAAGCTGAGAGCGAGTCAGGCGGTGGCCCAGGCGGCGTTTCATGCCTGGGGGTGGTCGGTTCACCACGCGCCTGCTGGCGGCATGTTCCTTTGGGTACGGCATCCAGCTATCACCGACATGGATGCCTTCTTGGCGCGCGCGAATCAAATGGGGATTTTGCTCCTACCGGGCGCTCTTTTTACCGCTGACGGTCGGTCGAGTCCATGGTTGCGAATAAACGTCTCGCACCTCGAGGTGGACAGAGCTGCTCCGCTCTTTGATGTGCAATCGGACAGGCACCCACACGGGCGATGTGGTTCATAGCGCAACTCGTATTCGCTCCATGTCGCCGAGATGATCCTGGAGATCATCTGCCTTTCCGGGTGCAGCGTTTATTCCCGTGCCGCCTCACTCAACGAGTGACACGTGGGGCTTCGCAACCTCGTGCCGTCCCCGAGAGGGAGTTCTGCGCCTCGCATCTGCCTGCCCTTCCTCGATCTCGGGAACCTATATCGTGCAGGACGGGCCGGGGTATTTAGAAGACCTGCTAGGTGCGGAACGTGATTATCATGAAATTTGACATTTGTTTTATTGATGGAGGAGAGCTTTCCAAACAACCATATTCCCAAGGTGCTTGGACTATTGGATCAAGGGCCTCTTAAAACTATTGCAGAGGTCGAAAAACATGACGACGTCGGATTGGAAGAATCTCGTTAAAGCGGTGTCAATTGATGACAAGGCGAAAGTCATGCCTATCCTCACGCTCGCATTTTCGACATGCAGGAAATGAAGATGTCGAAACGGTTCGTGGAGCGCGCCAGCCTCGAGGAATTGCCGAATCCTGCGCGTCGAGCATTGTCACTGGGCCTGGGGCTACTCCCCATGCTGCCGGTGCTGCCGGGACTCGGCGTCCAGGCGGCACGGGCCGCTCTTGCAGGTACGGCGCGCGCGCCGGCTTCGGCGAGTGGCGTCTTCCGTCACCCGGGACTACTGGTCACCGAAGACGACTTCACCCGCATCCGCGGCTACATTAAGGCTGGCCAAGAGCCGTGGGCGCACTGGTGGAGCACGCTATGCGCCGAGCCCAACGCCTCCTTGAACGCCAAGCCCAATCCGCAGCCCGCAGTCTACCGGGCCGACAGTACCAAGTACGCATTGTACGGCGACATATGGCACGCCTGGACCCTGGTACTACGCTGGAAGCTGTCCGACCCGCAAGACAACCGCTATGCCGACAAGGCGGTGGAGTTCCTGGACGCCTGGGCGAGCACCCTGAAGGTGATCGGAACGGTGCCTCCCGGCTCGACCGCCCATGACGACCACACCTTCATCATCCTGGCCGGCATACAGGGTCACCAGCTGGCGCAGATCGGCGAAGTCCTGCGCACCTACCCGGGCTGGGCGCCGGCGAACCTGAAGCGCTTCCAGGACATGCTCCTGAATATCTTCGCCCCGGTATCGTCGTGGTTCCTCAGCGACGGGCGCATCGGCTCCCATGCCAACTGGGACATGGCCTCGATGGTGGGTGCCATGGCTATCGGCGTGTTCTGCGACAAGCCGGACTTGTACCGCCAGGCCTACGATTGCTATGCGGGCAACAACCGCGGCAAGCTCAGGAACTTCGGCAACGGCGCCATCGGGCATGGCGTGTACTTCATGCACCCGGGCCATTTCGGGCAGTGGGAGGAGAGCGGCCGCGACCAGGGGCACTCGACGCTGGGCATGTCGCTGGGCGGCGACCTGTTGGAGATCGCCTGGAACCAGGGCGACGATCTCTACGGGCTGTACAACAACCGCTTCCTGGCAGCGGCGGAGTATGTGGCGCGCTCGAACCTGCTCGACGAGAACGGCAAGAACTACCCGATGCCCTATGTGCGCGAGAACAATCCGTCGCAGCCCCACCCGTCTTTCTGGACGCAGGTGAACTACGGCCAGATGGGCCGCAACTGCTGGGAGCCCATCTACAACCACTACGTCAACCGCCTGGGGCTGGCGGCGCCGAACGTCGCGCGCATGGTGAAGTTGTGCGAGCCGAAGTACGGGGGCAGCAGCGACGACGTCTGGTGGCCGACTCTGATCCATCGCCGCCCGGACTATGCCGGCCCCATGAAGCCGGCGTCTGGCCTCACGGCCTCCCTGCGCGGCAACCGCGTCGTGCTGTCGTGGTGGGGCAGCGTCGGCGCGAGCTCGTATGAGGTCAAGCGCGCAAGCCGGGCCAACGGCCCGTTCAGGCTGCTGGGCACAGTTTCCGCGAGCGAGGTGCTCACCTACAGCGATATACCGCCCAACGGCGTCTGGTTCTACCAAATCACGGCGCAAAGCCCCGGCGCCCGGGGAGCCAGCTCCAATGTGGTTCGTATCGCCGTTCCCGGTGAGGTCCGCCTGTCCCTGCCGCTGAACAACCCGAACGGCACCGGCATGCATGGCGTGCTGCGGACCGCCGCCGACACCATCACCTTCATCGAGGGCACGCTGCTGGACGGCGCGACCTGGGGCGACGGGCGCCGCAACGACAAGGCCATCGTGTTCGATGGTCTGAAAGCCGGCCTGCAGCTGCCGTCGGGCGTATTCAGCGACCTTGACGACTTCAGCGTGTCTTTGTGGGTCTACGCAAATGGGTTGCACTGGGACAGCTGCGTGTTCTACGCAGGGCTGGACGCGAACGCAGCCATGTGCATCGCACCCCTGACCGGCTCAGGCACGCTGTGCTTCTCGATCTTTGGCGCGACATTCAAGGATGCGCAAGTGGTGGCGGCGCCGTGGGCCCTGCCGATTCGCCGCTGGGTCCATCTCGCGGTCACGCTGCAGGGCAATACCTGCCGCCTGTACGTTGACGGTACCGAGGCCGGGAAATCCGACGAAATCCTGCTGTCGCCGCGCCAGGTTGGCGATCAGGTCACCTTCCTGGGCCGCAATTGGGCGCATCCATCGTTCAACGGCCGCATCCAGGGCTTCCGCGTGTACGCAGGCGCATTGAGCGCCGCGGACGTTGTAGCGTTGACCCGTGATGTGATGTGATAACTGCATCGCTCGTCCCCGCCAGCGATGCTGGCGGGGATTGATAGTCCCGCTCTCGTAAGAACGAATTTCGGATTAGGCAAAACGATGTGTATAACGCAATGCACACGCACACCGGCGCCTCTCCGGATCGCATGCGCTGGCCACGGAACCGCCTTCGAACCCGCATCGGATACAACGGGCATGGGGTGCGACACGCCCGCCCAAACGTACACGAGCCTCCCAATGGCCGGTCGAATCGAGCTCGAGCAAATAGCGGCGAAAGGCGAGCAACCACGACAGCACGGCCTTTTGAGTACGTCTCAATCTCTCCCCCGGCCTGCGCCAGTGACATCTGCCGCGACAGCAACGGGATCATCGCGGCGCCTTTGCGCCGATTCTGTAGACCCGCGAACGGTGTATTCGTGAAGCGATTGAAATTGCGCTTGCAGGTGTGGCAGTAAAACTGCGGGATATCCGACTTTCTCGGGATGCCGTTACAGCGAACACGTAGGCTGTCGCAATGACCACATCGAGGCATCGGTGTCGCGCCTGCGTGTACCAGGTCGGCCCAAGCGCGTGTCAGGTAATCGGTAAATGCGAGATCTTCAGTCTCGTCATCCGGCACGTGCTCCTTCGCCGTGATCGCGCCGACGGTCACATCGAATTGCCGTGCCGGAGCAGTGGTTGCCTTTGCTTGAACTCGCTGCGTGGATCAATACGATGCAAAAAGGTTTTGATGCTAGCGGTGCTACGTCGCCAAGCTCATCGCCTCCTGGGTTGAGAAGCGCCAGTCGCCGCGCTCGGTGCGTAGCCGTATCGAGCCACCGTAGATCTGGATCACCACATCGCCGTCCCATTTCTCTCGCACGCTGAGCAGCCATTCCTGTTGCTGGGTGTCGAGCCAGAAAGCCGAGATCCGCTCAGCCGATTGTCCACCCCACCAAGATATGCTCCCGCGGCTCACAGGCATGATCTCGATGAACTTCTGCGTCGATGTGCTATTGGGACGGATCCGATGTGTCTTTGCATCGGTGCGGGGACGACGTCGGCTTGCAGTCGCGCGTCCAAAATCGCTCGCGAAGTCGAAACGAGTCGATCCGGCAGGCAGCGCTTCCAGATTGCCGGCGATTGAGCGCGCCCAGGCACACTAACTCGCTGACTGCGATGGTTGCATCCCTTCGCGATACGCCTGCGCGTTTGGCGACTTCTCCCAGGAACACCCTCTGCCATGATCCGACGCGAAGCATCGGCACTATAAGAAGGGCCAGTTTGAACGCCGTGTCGGACACGCCACTACGACCAATCTCGCCGAGAAATGATTGAACACGCGGCGACATCTGTTCTAGTGCAATGCGCTCTTCGTCTGAGATTTGAGTCTCCATACGCGCCTCCTTCGACGAGGTCTCTATTGCTGGATCGTCGCGTTCTTCATCAGACCGCCAATGAGCTCTGCACTCGCCTTCTCCAGCGCAAGTGCCTGCAATTGCTTCTGTATCGTCGCCTTGGCCTCATTGAAGGCCGGCACGTGCGTCGGCCGCTTCGCATCGAGCTTTACGATTGCCCTTGCTCCGTCTACTGGAATCGATTCAGGCGTGACGGCGCCGACCGGCAGCTTTTCCAGTGCCTGCGCAATTACCGTCGGCAGACCAGAGGTTTTACCCTCCATCGCCGGCGATTTAAAGCTTACCCACGGCAACTGCCCGCCGACATCGCGGCTCGTTGCGAGGCTGTACTGCCGTGCCAGGCTATCGAACGACTTGCCTGCCTTCAGTTCGCTCAAGACTGTCGCGGCCGTCGCAGCGTCCTTCACGAGGAGCAGGCGCGGCTTGTATTCGTCCTTCCCAAGCGACGCGACGATCTCGTCGTAGCGCGCCTTGATCTGGGCGTCCGTCACCGGCTCCGGCTTCACGTTGTCCTTCAGAAACAGTTGCGTCTCGGCGTTTGCCTTCGCGACCTGCATCACCTGCTTCACTTCGGGCTTGCTGCCGTAGTCCGCTTTCTCCGCAGCTTGCTGGATCAGTACGCGTGCAATCAGTTGACTCTTGATCGCCTGACGCAGCTGCGGAGTATCCGGCTGGCGTGACGCCCGCAGGACCGCATCGACTTCCGCCTGCGTGATCGCCGCGCCGTTAACTGTTGCGATGACTCCCGCAGGCAGAGATGAGGCGGCAGTCTGTGCATAAGCCGTTCCGCCCAACGTTCCAGCAACAGCTACAGCGATCAGCACGCGGTTCAGCGTCTTTTTCATGATCGTTTCTCCATACATCGAATAAAAAGGGCGCGGCAATCCACTGCCGCGCAAAGGTGCCCTGATTCTCGGAGGGATGAAGTTAGGACACAGGGGAATAGTCAGTACAGCCAGTTCGCCGTGCCCAGGACGAGCGTCGCCTTCGGGCCGAGGGCGGTCGGTTGCGTCAGTGCGCGTCCAACCATCAGCTCACCCGAGAGCATCTGTTTGTGCCACTGCCATTGCGCACGTAGCCCCGCACCCGCGCCGGCGAGCGTCGGGAAACCCGAGACCGCGATCAGGCTGGCTTTGCCCGCGTCGACGAACACATACGGTTCGATTCGGCCGTCCTTCCACGCCGGCGCGTTCACCCACGCGAGTTCGTTGCGCGAGTAGAAGCCGCGGTCGCCGGCGACTTCGCCGGAGCGAAAGCCGCGTATCGTGTCCATGCCGCCAAGGTACAGCTGCTCCGATCCGAACAGCGCCATGTTCGTATATTGCCCACCCAGCACGCCCTTGTACGCGACCAGCGCAGGACCGATTTTCGGCAGCGGCAGCGTGAACGCAGCCGTCGCATCCACCTTCGTGAACTGGCTGTGCGCTTCGTCGCGCGTGATGCCGTGCGGATCGTGATTCGCACCGAACCACGGCAAGCCCTGCGACAAGCCGCCGTTGAGCGTGAAATTCCCCTGCGCGTCGTTCATCACGAATTTGTGCAGCCAGTTGCCGGCGAGCCGCAGCACGGCCACGCGCTGCGGATCCAGGTCGATGCCGTTGACCTCGCGGTCGGTGCGGCGCCAGGACACCGTCGCGTCGACGCTCGTGATGTCGCTCACGCTACGGCTCACCAGATAATTCCAGCCCAAGATGTGCGACAGTGTGCGGCCGTATTCGAGCGCGGTCGTGCCGATCACCTGCTGGTATTCCGAGTCGGAAATCGTATAGCTGAACGTGTGACGGCCGAACGGCACTGCGAATGACCCGACGATCGCATTGCTGTCGAGGCTGTCGAGGAAATTGACGCTCAACGACTCCTGCAGGCCGAGCAGGTTGTCGGCCTCGACGCCGGCGCGATAGCGCGTCACGCCCGTGGCCGAGCTGCCGTAGTTGTCGACACCCAACGTGTAGTACAGGCGATCGCCCGGCTTATTGCCAATGTCGACAATCGATTCGCCGGGATTCTGGCCCGGCAGGATTTGCACCGTCGCCTGGTTGCGGCGCAGGCGGTTGATCTGCGCGACGCCTTGATCGATATCAGGCAGGCGCAGCGGATCGCCGGACGTTACCGGAAATGCGTTCTCGTAGCCGGCGTCCGTGAACCAACCGCCGCCCGCCGATGCTTCGCCCGTCTTGAGCCGGTGAATCGGTTTGCCATTGACCGCGAACGCTTCGATGGTGCCGACCTGAATCGTGATCTTCAGCGTGCCGGTGGACAGATTCTGCGGGCCGAGCAGCGCGCGCGTCGTCACGAAGCCGCGCTCCACGAATACGTCCGTGATCCGCTTCAGCAGCACATTGATTCGGTGCGAACCGAGCTCCTGACCAACGAACGGTGCGACGGCGGCCTCGAGCCGCGTCTCTGAAACGCCGCGCGGCGGTTCGAACGAACTGCCGTCAGGCGCCTGCAGTGCGATGTGCTTCACCGCAAAGGTCGGCCCGGATTCGGCAATTGCGTTCACAGGCGTGTCCGGCGGAACATCGAGCGTTGTCTCGGACGTCAGCGCAACGGTAATGGAAGCCGGCGGCTGCTCGAGCTGCCGCTGTCGCGCCTGCTCGCGCTGCTGCTCAATGATCGGTTGCGCCGGGTCCTGGACAGGTCTGGCGCCCGACGGCACGGTTTGGGCATGGACAGGACGATAGGCGAGCCATGCAACGCAGACAACCAGAACCGATGTCCCCAGCCAGAGCTTCAGCAATACTCGCATCCTCACCTCGCCTTTGCCGTCTTTGCTGCCGCGAGGGCGGCGTTTTCCTGCGGGCGTGGGGCCGTCTCCAGGACAATCACGAGTGTCACAAGCAAGCCGGCGGTCACCAGACCAAACACGTTCAGAAGCGTTTTATTCATTTCAGCGCCACCACCACGTCGTCAGGCCCAGGTGCTGGTCAATATGGACAGGCGTGCGCGACGGCGCGCGTACGGTCGTGATGCCGCCGGCCGCCGAGACGCCCTTGCCGCCGCTGAACGAGCCGCCATCGATCACGCCATCGCCAGTCAGCGTCACGCTGCCGTTCGCGGTGAAGCCGCCGCCGACGTCCATCGCGATGATCTGTGCCCACGTGCTGCCGAAAAATGCCTTGAAGCCGCGATGCTGGTTGATCGCCGAATAGCCGGTCACGCCTTGGGCGTACGTGATCGGCGCGTCGACCTTGATGTCGCCGGTCGCGAAGACGTTGCCGCCAATGTTGCGAGCGGCCGTGCCGGCCTTGATGCCGATGTTGCCGCCAGCCTGGATCGTGCCGCCGTAGGGCGTGACGTTGCTCGACGCGTCCGCGTGGCAGAAGATCCAGCAGCTGCGCGTATAGCTCGCCTGCCCAGTGAAGACGGCGGCATTGGTGAACGCGTCCCGCGCGGTGATGTTGATGTCGCCGTCGTTCGTTTGAACGATCCCACCGGAATTCGTGAAGTTACGACCCGAAATCGTCACCGGCCCCTTCGTCGCCGCGATCAACGAAAGCTGGTCGGGGTTGCCGATCGTGCCGTAGTCGACATTGAAGCCGCTCGTCGTATGCGTGAAGAACAGGAAGCTGCCGCCGCGATCAGAATAGGCGGCAGGCTGGCCGCCGTTCGTGCCGCCAGTATGGTCGATGATGTTCTGCACGTCGCCGCCTGCGGTGAGGCTCACGGCGCCGTTGGACACGATTCGGGCGTTTTCGTTAATGATGTTGCCGCCGGCGGTCAGCTTGGTCTGACCGTTGGCGGCAAACACGATCCCGAGATTGTTCGCGCTCGAGCGATTCGTGATGTCGCCGGCGGCGGTAAGGATCACGTCACCGCCGATCGTGGTGCCGTCGCTCGCGGTGGTGCCGGCCTGGATCAGGCTGCTGATGTTTGTGATCGCGCCGCTGCTCGTCAGATCGACCGTGTTGCCTGCGCTCACGGTCGCAGGGCCGGTGGCGTCGTCGGACAGCATGATATTGCCGGCGTGGACGTTCACGTTGTTCGCCGCCGTCACCTGTGCGCCCTGCAGCGACACGGAACCGGGTGTCGTCAACACGACATCGCGCTCTGCCTTCAGGGAACCGTCGGCGACCGTGATGTCACCGTTCGCCGCGACAACGGCGTCGCCGGCGTTCGCGTAGATCTTGCCAAGGCTGTGCACGCCCGCCCCTTGGTCGGTTACGATCAACTGCACGCGGCCGGCCGTCAGGCCACCGGCCGCCGTGATGTCGACCGCGACGGCGTTGCTTTTTGTGCTGGGCGACGACGTGCCGATCAGCCAGTCGTGGCCGTTGTCGGACGGCGAGAAGCTTGTGTCATACGTTGCAGTGCTATCGCCGGCGATCGCGCGAATGCCGCCCGTCGAACTGGTGAAATCGTTGGTCACCGGTCCATTGACGCTCAATTGCTTGGCGATCAGATCGAGGTTCACCAACGTGCCGGACAGCCCGCCGGGACCGATCGTGATCGCGCCGCGGTCAGTGGTGAGCACCACGTTGCGTTGCATCACGCCCGGAGCGATCGTCACGTCGCTGAAGCCAACTTGCCCGGTCGATAACACGACGTGGCCCGTGTTCGTGAAGTTTCCACCGTCGACTGTGATCCCGTTCGGATTTGCCAAGATCACGTTCGCGCGCGGACCAAGCACGTTGATGTTGCCTTGGATCAGTGACGGGTTCGTGCTCGTGACCTGATTGACGATCGTGCGCGCATTGATGCCGACGTTGTTTAGATCGGCACCGGCTTTCGAGACGTTGAACGACGAGTAGGTGTTGTTCGAGACACCGGCGACTGCTGGCGCGATGTTGACGCTCTGCCGGCCGCCCGCGCCGGGCGATACCGACGTCGCGGTGCCGCCGTCCGGTACGATGCCAGCCGCGTAGGCCGCCCCTGCAAGACTTGCCCAAGCAACGATCAAGTACTGAGAGAGTCTTCTCGGCTGCATATCACCTGCAATTAAATAAGGATTACAAACTTGTATGTTTTTGATCGGTCCCATCGGCGACAGAACGGTATGCGTTGTCATTGCCAATGGCAACGCATCAGCACCCTGCGCGCTCGCCTTCGCATACCCGCGTCCATAGATGCGGAGCGGCTTCGCCAACGGCGGTCTAGATGCAGTTCGTTATCCCAGTTTTTCGCCCCGACGCGCCTTTCGAGCTCGGCGCACGCACTTGGTTAAAGATCAACGCACCGCGAGGTACGGAATCTAGAACGAAGCAGCTCCCGCACAGAGCCTGCTCAAAGTGCGGAGCGCCAGCGGCGACAGCACCACGCTTGTCGCCCAACCAATCGCGCCGAATCCAGCACCTTACGCGTCACGCGTTCGCAACACCCCGCGGCCCTAGACGCGGCGTGGCTACGCCAGCAACCGCCGCCCAAATCCGGATCGTCATTTCAGTTTTTGGCCAGACGCGCCTTTCCACATGACACACCAACACGCCACTTCATCGCACCACCTTGTCCTCTCATAATGGCAGCGCGAATACCTCGAACCGACACCATTGTGGGAAATCGCCCATAAAAATGAAAAAGTCGTCTATGTAGTTAAGCCCAAGCTTCTCAAGCGTTCTCATACAGTCATCTGCTGCATCGCCGCCGAAAAACGGCCCCAGTGAGATTAATTCATTTGATTGGTCAAAATATCGTTCAAAGTGAAATTCAGCAAGGACCGGAGACAAATCCACTCGCTTTTCCTCCAAAGCCTTGCGGCGCACCACAATTCCGAAATCTGAAGAAACTCGCATGCCTACCTCCTACTTAGCTTTTGGCAGAATCACGCCATTCGGCACATTAATTTTAACGTTGTAGATCGGCCGGCTCGCCGACGGTTGCAATATCTGGAAATTATTAGATGCATTTCCGGGTTGCAGCATACCACTTGGCACGGCGAAATCGATTCGCACGGTCCCCTTTGCGCCCGGAGGATATGGTGCTCCCGCGGTAGTCACGTAGACTTGCGGTGTTCCATTTTGCGGTATCCCGGAAGGAATTGCTGTTCCTTGATTTTGAACCCACAGTGATGCCTCGGAGGGAGATACCCATCGCGAAACCGTAACATAATCTGGCGGCAATGGACCGCTGGCAGCGCCCGCACCCAATGGATATACGGCGTACGTATTCGGCGGTGGTGCGATCGTATTCTTGGCTCCACCGAACGCCATCGGATTTGGGGTTAGGACACTAACGCCATTTCCTTCATCGACGACCGAACTTTCGCCGAATTGGGCTCGCTCCTTACTTTGCTGCTTGTGTAGTTCATCTTGCGCGCGCTGCGCCTCGCTCTCGTTCTTGTCGCCCCAGTGGTCGCCCGCACTACTATTATTCAGCGCCTCGTTTTGCGCGGCCGTCGCACCGGCCAGCGCATTCTGACCGGCGAGTCCGGCAAGACCACCACCTGCGAGGGTCGCGAATGCAGCCAGTGCGGCGATCTGTGCCTGATCAAGCGGCGCATGCGTCGGATCAATCGTACCCAACACAAGCGGCGAAAGTACTGCGCTGGCGGCCCCGCCGATCGCACCACCTGCGCATCCTTTTCCTGTCACGGCACCTGCGGCACAGCCGAGTGCAGCATGCTCAGCAACATAAAGCGGATTGCTCGTCGTCCAGAAACCGGTCCTATCATTAAACGCGTTACCGATTGCATAGGCACCAACAGCCGCCGCATCGCTCGCCGCGCTATCGCGTAGATTCGTCAGAAAGCTACCGCCTTCGATCCCCGTTTGTATCCCCGCACGAAGCGCCGCATCTGCCGCCAGCGCTGTCATTTGCATCGGCAGCGAACCTGCTGTCGACGCGCCCGCCTGCGGCACCAACGTGTTTCCGAGGTTCTGCACGCCGGCCAGCGACGCAATGCTATTGGGCGAACCGCTTGCGCTAAAGCCCAGGCCGCTGCCATCCAGCGTCAGGCCATCCGTGAGCCCCGCCGTCAGACCACCGACGGCCGCAGCCTTCGCGACATCCGTAATATTGAACGACAGGTTCGACAGGAAGTCGTTCGCCGCGCTACCTACTGCACCAGCAACCGCACCTGCAATCGCAGCATTCGCTGCTCCACCAGCCGCGAACGCCGAACTTGCCAGAATACCGGCCGCCGCGTTTGCTTCGGCAATTGTGCCGCCGGCCGCCAGCGTCGCCATCCCCGCATCGGCCGCGGCCACTTGCATCCCGGCCACGGCCGCCGACGCCGCACCCGCCGTCAGGATCGAGATCGCAACGATCATCGCCATCTGCACAACGATGATCGGCCCCATACCGCCGTCCTCAATGACGTCGGTGTGCAGATTGTTGCTTACCGTGGACTGCGTGAACTGGTTGCCAAGCTGGCCCTTCAGGTTCGCCAGCATCTGCTGCGTCGCCGCCTGATTGACACTGCCGTCGGCGTTGATTTGCTGCAAGGCTCCGCCGATCTGGTTCAGGCTTTGCACGTTCATGTCGTAGTTCATCGCCGACATGAAGCCACCTTGCTGCGTCACGGTGCCCGTCGTTACCGCGACCCCACCGTCGACCTCCTGATAGATCGTGCCGACATTGGTCGACCGTTGCTCGTTCGTGAGGCTCTGCGTGTTTACCGTCAGGTTCTGCGCGGACACGGCCCCGGTATTCAGGATGCTGTTCGCGTAATTGAGTGCAACGTTGGTGCCGGTAATTTCGCCATCGGCGCTGACGACCGCATAGTTCTTCGGCAACAGCACTTCAGGCATGAGCGCCTGCACCGTCGGACATGCTGCACCGCCAATCGCCGAGCATCCCGGCTCCGGCACCGTCTGCTCGACGTACCAGAGCATCGGCGCATTGATCTGCGCAAGCTGCGCGTCGCTCAACTGCGTGCCCAGCGCAATGTTGTTCTGCTTCGCATACTCGAGCGCGGCACCGTACAACGCCGCCTTGTCGGCATTGTTGATTGACGCTTGGCTCGTGCTGTCCGTCGCGTTCGGCGTACTGTAGAAACTGCTCTTGCCGGTCGCTTGCAGCGCGGCCTGTTCGATCTGCTGGTTCTCGGTATACGGATCGTAGTAGAACGGCACGCTACCCGGCCGCAGGTTGGATGGCAGGGCGGCGATCAGCGACGCCGACGAAATGGAGTTGACGACCTGCGCAGCCGGGTTGTTGGTCAGATAAGTCGCCGTGACCGTTTCACCGGAGATTGTCTGAACCGTCTTGATGGTCGGCGTAATCGTCTGCGCGACGCTCGGTGCCTTGGGCTTGCCGATCGTCTCTACCCCAACCGGCGTATTTGGCGGCAAACCGGC
Organism: Burkholderia latens; assembly: GCF_902499045.1. Taxonomy (GTDB): domain Bacteria; phylum Pseudomonadota; class Gammaproteobacteria; order Burkholderiales; family Burkholderiaceae; genus Burkholderia; species Burkholderia latens. Next base: position 68,882 of record NZ_CABVPL010000010.1, read on the forward strand.
GGCACCCGTAACCGACGTGCGTTGGCCGTTGAGATTCGTCACGAAGCCCGCCGCGTTGACCGTCGTCGCCACGCTGCCAGGGACAGCCTGCGGACCGAGTGACACGACCTGGCCAGATACAACCGGGGGCGGTGTATAGACGTTAGGGTTCGTGATCCCGTTCACCAGCTGCGAACCGGTCAGGGCGACGCGCTGACCAATCACGTTCCCGGTGTTGGTCAGCGTCGGCGAATTAACCGACAGCGTATTGCCTGCCTGAATCGTGCCCGGCACGAAGTCCGACATTCCGACCGATGACGGCAGCCCGGCCGGATCTTGCGCCGCGCCGTTGCTGTACGCGCTCCCGTACAGTTGCTGGCACAGCGCCGGATTGTTCGCGCAGCCCCATGCCGGATAGGACGCGTTGTAGTGCGTCAGATTGCTGGCCCAATACGCGGACAGGTACTGATTGTCCGAGTGTGCCGAGTTCGTCGCATTGATCGTGACGTTGTTCAAGGCAGTCACGACGCTGCCAGTATTGCTGAACGTGCCTGCATTCAGGCTGACGTTGTGATTGGCGGTGATAGTTGCAGGGCTCGCCGATTGCACATCAACATACGCTTCACAGTTGCTCGTGCAACCCGTAAACGGTGTTGCAGTTCCGTAGTTCTGGTGGACCTGCGCCGGCGCGGCAATCGTATTCGTGAGCGTCGCTGCATTGATCGTGACGTCGTTCCCCTCGATCGCGCCCGAGGTATTGGTCACGCTGGTAGTCTGCGTCGGGCTGACCACCGTCGTGCCTGCGCCCCCGATGACGACCGTGTTTTTAGCGACCAGATTCCCGTAGGTATTGGCGACCTGATCGGCGGCGATGACGAGATTGTTGCCCGCCGTCACGTTGCTGTTGGTCTGCTGGTAGCTGTAGGTTTCCGAGTTCGGATTGGTCGTGGTCGACCCATTACATCCCGAGAACCCGGACGCACAGCCAGCCGTGACGGTCTTCGAACCGGTATTTGCGCCTTGGTTCGTGAAACTGGCCGACCGGATCGTTACATCGTTACCAGCGGCAAGCGTCCCGGCATTGGTCAGATTGCCGCCGCCCAGATTCAGGTTATGGCCCGCGATGATCTGGCCTGCTCCGCCTTGCACCGTCACCGATGACGACGTGGACAGCGGCGTCACCCCGCCTACGGGGCTAAGCTTGATGCCCGACGGATCGAGGTAGTCGCCCGGATACGGTCCAAGCGTCAACGCGCCCACCGGGCCAAAAAAGTCATTCCAGATCGAGATCGCCGAGGGCGCCTGCGACAGGAACCGGTTGATCGATGCAAGGTCAACCGTGTCCGTCACGGTCGATGTGTAGGTCGATCCCCCATTCGAGAGCGACTGAAGATTCAGGTTGGCATCATTGCCCGCACTTACGGTGCCACCCTGATTCTGGAGAGCATTGGCCGTCAGGTTCAGGTTGTGGCCGGCGGCAATGGTTGACGCCGCGCCAGCAACGCCACCCGTGGTCGTCGTTGTTTCCGTGACCGTCGGCAAGACCACGGTCTTGGTCGCGAGCGCCGCGCTTTTGTTTTTCGGCGTTTGGACAAACCACAGATTTGCGGTGGTGGGATTTCCCGTGCCGCTGTTTCCAGTCGGCGCGTTCACCTGCACAAACGTCACCGACCCACTAGTTGCCACAGGCGTGCTATTCGGTACGTTGGGGTCGTTGGTGGCCCCCGTCGGCGACAACGCATCGGCCAGCGTAACGGTCTGCGGCGTTTGATAGACCTGACAGCAATAACCGCCTTCGGATCCGTAGAACTCGCTGTGATCCCAAATATCCGTCCCGACCACCAGCGACATGATGAGCGGCGAATTCGTGACCGTGGTGCTCGTCGTGGTCGTCGTGCCACCACTCGTCGCGGTCGAATTGATGACATTGTTCGCGTTGATCGACAAGTCGTTGAGCGCGGTCAGTTTGCCGCCTGCATTGACCAGATCCCCCGACAATTGGATCGTCGCGTTGCCACTGCCTGCCGGGCTATTGCTGTTGCCAGCCTTCGTCGTACCGCCCGAGTTGTCGTAGCTCGTGCCGGAGATCGTCAACGTGTTGGCGGCCTGGACGGTGCCCGCATTCGTTCCCGATCCGTTCAGCGTGAACGCGTCATTCGCCGTCACCGTCCCGCTCGCCGCGTTCGCCAGCGATCCGTTGATCGTCAGATCGTTGCCATTGATCGCGCCCGTATTGCCGACCGCACCGTTCAGGATCAGCGATCCCGTGCCCTGGTTGATCGTGCCGGCGTTGTTGATGCCGTTGGTCGTCGAGACGGTGACGGCCGTACCCGGCAACGTCCACGTCCCGGAATTGCTCACCGACTGCGCGGACAGGTCCAGGCCGTTGCCGCCATTGACCGTCCCATAACTGGCTACCGATGGGTCGAGCGTCTGGTTTGGCAGATTCAGCGTCGCGATGTTCTGCGCAAGAATCCGGCCGTTCGTGTTGTCGAACGATCCATTGCCGCCCGTGACCGTCACTGTCGTGTTGCCGATCGGGGCGGTCGGACGGTTGACATCACCCGAGAAGATGAGGCCGTTCGTGTTGCTCAAGCTCCCCGTCGTCAGATTCAGCGCATTCGTCGCGAGCAGACTGCCTGAGTTGGTCGTTGCGCCCGAGATATTGAAATTCGCCGCCGGCCCGTAGATCGTCCCCGAGTTGTTGAGGTTCGTCGCGGTGACACTCGCCGTCCGCAGCGACGACAAGCTGCCCGAGTTCGAGACGGTCGTGCCCGACACGTTGAGATTGCCGGCCGCCATCTGCCTGCCGACGTTATTGACCGTGCCGCCTGCCAGCGTCGCGTCACCCTTGAAGGCGGCGGTGCCCCCCGTCGTGACGCTCTGCGAGCCCGTGATCTTCGTCGTGCCGCCCACGACCGCGTTTGCGGTCGTCACGTTCGCGCCCGACAGGGTCGCGTTGCCGCCCACCGACAGCGCCGGCGCCGTTGCGCTAAAAGGCTGGTTAAGTTGACCCGCCGACGTGTCGAGATTATTCGTTGCCGTCGCAGTCAGATTGCCACCGGCCGCCACGCCCTGCGTCGTGATGTTGGCCGCCGTGAGGCTCGCATTCTTCGATGCGATCATCTGGCCGTTGAGCGTCAGATTTTGGCCCACGCTCACGGTCGCGTTGCCGGCCGTCGCCACCGGACCGGCGGCCGTCAGATTGCCAGCCTTCGCATTCACGCTCAGATCGCCCAGGCTCGTGATGCTGCCTTGTGCGTTGACGTCCGTACCGGCCGTGATCGTGGTCGCGCCACCCGACAGTGCATCGCCAGTCAGCGTCGCGCTGCCGTTGGTCGCCGTGAGCGTGCTGGTGCCGACCGCGGTCGTTGCACCCAGCGCTAGGTTCTGCCCAGCGGTCGCGCTCAGATTGTTCCCGGTCTGGATTGCGCCCGAGATGGCAACGTTATTCCCAGCATTGAGTGTCGTGTCGTTCGCGACGCTGAGCCCACCCGTGCCATTGATGTCGCGGCCCGCCGTCACGCTCGCGTTGCCGGTATTGTTAACCGCGACGCCACCGTTCAAGTTCGCATCACGCGTTGCAGCGATCGTCGTATTCTGACCGCTCTGGATGCTGCCGGCTACGGTCACGTCCTGCCCAGCATTGATGTTCACCGTGCCCGGCGTCGAAACGGCTCCCGCGACAGAAACGCTGCCGGCGCTCGATCCGATCGAGGCATTGCCGCTGCTGTAGACCGTGCCGCCGAGGCTCACGCCCTGCTTGCCGTTAGCGTTCAGCGCACCGAGCGATACCACATTGCCGATCGTCGAGAGCGACCCGCCGTTTGCCGCGAGCGTCATGTCGCCAATGGATGCGGCGGTTCCTTGTACGCTCGTATTGCCGCCCGACGTCACGCTCAGATTGCCGCCGCTCACGACGTTGCCGCCGAGCGTCGTGTCCTGCCCCGCCTGAATCGTCACTGCGCCGGGCGCCGATACCGTGCCACCGAGACTCGCGTTCGTGCCGGCCGTCGCGTTGATCGTGCTGCCGCTTTGCACGGCGCCGTTCAGAGCAATGGCCTGTCCCGCGTTCAGATTCACCGCGCCTTGCGAGGAAGTGACGCTCCCTTGCCCCGTGATCGAGCCGGCTTGCGTGGCAATGGTCACTGGCCCCTGAGCCTGCACCGTGCCGCCGACAGCAGCGTCCTGCCCGGCCGTCACCGACAGCGCAGCATTCGACTGCGCGTTGCCGTTGACGGTCGCCGAACCCGTTTGCGCGGCGATCGTCGTGTCGCCGACACCCGATACCTGCCCGTTCACGGTCGCGTTGCGCGCGCCGCTGAGCGCGACGGTGCTGCCGCCCAAGACCGCGCCGTTGACGGTCAGATCCCGCCCTGCCTTGGCCGATATCATGCCGGGCGCACTCAGACCGCCTACCGTCAAGTCGCCATTGATCGTTTGCAACGCGACATCATGCGCCGTCAGCGAACCGACAGTCATCGACTGCCCGGCCGTGAGATTGGCCGCGCCATTGGCTGCGACCGAAGCAGCGTTCAGATTGCCGCCGGCCGTCATCGAGACGTTCTGCCCAGCCGATACCGAACCCGGCGCGTTGATGTCGCCGTTCGCATTGACCGTGTAGTTCTGGTTCGCGAGCCCCGTGCCGCCGATGGTCGTGTTGCCTGAGCTAGTCAGCGCGACGTTCTGGCTCGCGAACGTTTGACCAACCGACACGTCACCATTGGCGTTGACGACCACATTGCCGGCCGTTGCCGACAGCGGGCCTTGCGTGTTCACGCCCATTCCGGACGCCGTGGACACGATATAGACGGTGCCCGACGTGACCGAGCCATACTGGTTCGCATCGACCGCCACGGTCTTGCCGACGGCCGCGGCGGTATTCGCGGTGCCGTTCGCCGCAGCACCATACGTGGTGCCGGTCGTGTCGCTGGCTGTGGGCGTGACGAGCTGGTTGCCAGTCACCACGTTGATGCGCTGATCCGCGCGCAGTGGGGCATTGAGGGTGACACTTTGGCCCACCAGGTCAAGGTTGCCCACGGTGCCTTCAATGCCTGCGCCGGGCGTACCGTCATTACCCGCCGGCCCGTTGATTGAAATGTTGCCCGAGCGCACGTCGTAAGCCACGGCGCCGGCATGTGCAAAATCGGTTGCAGTGCCACCGACGCCCGTCAAGAATTGCGGCGTGCCCGTGGTCAGCGTCAGACTCGGAACGTTCGTCAGCGCCATGCCGTTCACGGAGATACCGCCGGGGGCCGCGACGATGACAGCCGCTGGCGAGCCGAAGACCTCGAGCGGCCCGTTCAGCGTCGCGATGTTGTTGGTCGTGACCTGGTTGATGATCGTCGTCGCGGGTCGGCCGTTCAGGTTCGGGTTAGCGCCCAACGTGCCTCCCAACAGCGCCGTACCTGAGACGGTGCTGTTATTGAGCACTAAACCTCGCGAATCGATATCAAACGATTGGTATTGTCCAACGCTGATCCCGTTTGCATTGGCACCCGGGATATTGATAGCGGGCACGCCCGCGCTGGTCTGCGTGACGGAAGGTTGGAACGGAATCGGCGCGCGCGGATCGGTGATGGGTGCAGCGTGCGCGGTTTGATCGGCGAGAAAGACGGCCGGGCTGAAATACATCACCACGGTCATGAGCCAGGCAGTCGCCTTGAGCCAAGGCGGGTGGCCTTTCTCTTTCAGTGAAGCGCGATCGAAGATGGCTGCTTGTTTGGCCGTTTCCCGTTGAACGTGCCGTTTTTCGATCTCGCGCATGACGCGGCGCATATGTCGTTCTCACTCAGTGCGTTTTGCCGGGATACTCGCATACGCTGGATCGAGTGATTCTCAACAAATGTCATGCCGCGAATTGAACACAGTCGCTCCAACAGCCACAAAATCGATTCGTCAATGCGACGAACTCCGGCCCGCGATTTCCGCCGGAAGTCAACAAACGTCGATCTCGTCGCACCAGTAGCACCAGACGTGGCTCAGCACTGACACCAGAAACGATGCCGTTAGCGGAACAAACGAATTGATCTGATCACGACGACGAAAGAGTCTACCTGTTCGGCAGCAATCAGCTAACAAAGTGAGCGAGCTTGCGTATCCGCTCGATACCGTAATCGGTTACCGTGGCCTGCGTAGCTGGCGTCCCGGCACCAACTGCCGTACCCGCCTGTGCTCGAAAGAAAACAGAGCTGGAGGAAGCCGTGCAAAACGGGCATCTCCGTCTTTGCGCGGATTCGGAATTCGAACCTGTACGTGACGTCGATCTACCCTCGCTCCAGGAAAATGCGCCGCGCCCATACCTCTACATTGAGCCCTTCAAGTGCTGAATGATGCCCTTACAACCCTGTTAACTTTGTTGCCGTGTGATGTCTCGAATTAGTTCTTCAATTTGCGCCTTGCCTGTGCCTGGCGTTACAACGAAATGACTCACATCTCCCGGCGGCATTTGCCATTTTCTTCTGACATTTTCCGCGGGGGCAGGAAGAAAAACGGTGATTGCACCCGGATTACACCGGGCGTCGATTCCGTAGGCATTCAGCAGCATCTTTGCCTCGTTGGCTGTTCTATTGCATTCGACGAATCGAGTTCGAATTCCTTCCACCCCGTGCTCTCGAATTGTATGCCACAGAGTGAGGGTGGCATAAATGTGATTCTGTAGAAAAACGGGAGCCCAATCGCACAATGAAGTTTCGTGGTACCCCCGAGTGGCGCGCCGCTCGTCGCTTTGATGCCTCAAAAAGATGCCGCATGGCACGGGGGAACCGAGAAAATAGTGGCCACACACCGTTATTGAGTCGGCTCCGTCTGAAAAATCGAATGCCGATCGCGGCTCAACAAATGGAGCGTAAGGACCGCAAAGAGAGGCATCACAATGGATATAGATGTCTTCCATTCCGCAATCAGCCATAATACGCCGAATCACTGCAATGTCGTCTCGCCCCTCTTTCAAATCAGATCCAATGTTGGCCACGACGATGGCTGGATGCCGTCGTCGCGCTCTTACCTGCAGACAAAGATCCTCGTAATCCATTTCCCCCGAGTCGCTGACTTTCACTTCGACATGTCGAAGCCCCAATAGATATATGGCATCTCGGATGCTGCGTCGACTTTCTCGAGAAAAATAAACTATTCCATTTGGAAAAGACTTGCGCGCGAAGTGCAGCCCCAAAACATTTCCCTCTATTTCTCCGCCTGTCAAATTCCCTTGGCACTCGCGATGATTTCCTCGAAACAAATTAACGAAGAAATCCTTGATTTCTTGCTCGAATCGCTTGGGACCCGAGTCACTACATTCGAAGCCGAGCGATTGCTCATAGTCAGCAGCGGGAAGTGCAAGAAACGGCGCCAGGGAGTCAACGTCAAATCCGCGTGCATATGCGCGCCCGATGCTCCGCGCATTCGCATTTCGCATCCATTGGTACAAACCTTTCAGTAGCGCCTGGTCGTCTGCATTTAACATTTTCTTCTCGTCAACGTTAATTAGCAATATAAATATTGGTGCTATTTTTTGGCTGGCCGCAATCTCCGTGCAAATATAGATCTGTGCTGACGCTATTTCCAATGCAACAAATGTGAAAAGAATCTAAACAATCCACGCATGAACGCTTCGAATGCCCAGATACTGGTCGCAATTGCGGAAAAAACAGCGTCGATTGCCTGAAAGGCCCGCCCCTTGAACTAGCGGGTGCGTATGTGGATCTTGTTGGCGGGCGCAGAAGGGAGGCGATTAAGTTTGACGGCCCGATGGCCGCGCAGACGGCCCAGATACGCGAACCAAGTATCAGGACTACCGAAGCACCAAGATGTGGTTCGGTCAGGGAACACACCAACAGAGCGACGTCATGCCCGATTGCAGCTAATTCCGAATACCGACCTTCTTGATCGATCGAGATGCGTCTCCAGCCAGTCGATGTGCGCTAGGGCGCCGTCGAGAATGTGCTAGAGGATCTCCCGAAATACGTAGTCTTGCGCCGATTCGCAATACTCGATGCCTTCCTTGCATGTCGACTGGGACGCGCGCTCGGGCTTCAGATCGCCTTGTGGAATTTCTCGGACGGGTTTCGCGGATCACGGAGAACCTACGCCATTGCTCCCACGCGCCAACGAACCGCAATGGAGCCGCAAAAATTCACGCGACAAATCCCGGCCGAACTGTCGGTGATCCACAGAAATGGCACTGTGCGGCAACGACGGCCAATCATGTCGTTAGATGTGTAGACCTAGTGTAGACCTGACCGGTCACAAGAAAATAGGGCCCATACACATAAACATGTAACCCATTGATTTCACTGGCCCGCCCTACACGATTCGAACGTGTGACCTACGGCTTAGAAGGCCGTTGCTCTATCCAACTGAGCTAAGGGCGGTCGCGGAGAAAAGACACGGCCGCACGACCCGGACCGCATGTGACATACGAGGCCTCGATCAACGCAAACACAATCGCGAAATTCGAAGCCCCGAAACGCAACGGGCCCGGCATGAAGCCGAGCCCGAAATTATACCCGATCGTCGCGTCATATCACGCGCGACGCGCGACCGGCATCGCAGCCCTCAAACCGGCTGCGGATGCAGCATGAACCACCCGAGGCAAAACAGCCCGGCAATCACGCAATACACGCCGAACGAAGCCAACCGCCCGCGCCCTTCGAAATAGCGCATCAAAAACCGCACGCTCAGATAGGCGGCGATCGCCGTCAACACACCACCAAGCAGCGCATCCGCGAGCTGATCCCGCGCATGGAACAGCTTCGGCAGTTCGAGCACACCCGCCGCGAAAATGATCGGTGTGCCAAGCAGAAACGAAAACTCCGCCGCCTTCTCTGCGGTCAACCCGGCCGCGTTGCCGGCGATCATCGTCAGCCCGCTGCGCGAGAAACCGGGAATCAGCGCGCCGATCTGCGCGAGACCGACGAAGAACGCCTGCTTGAACGTCATCTTCTCGGGCGGCTGGTGCGCGCGGCTGCGCTGGATGCGATCGCCGATCCACAGCAGCACGCCGTTCACGATCAGCGCGATCGCGACGATCCGCAGGTCGTGGAACACGCGCTCGATGCGCTTTTCGAGCAGCAGGCCGACGATCCCGGTCGGGATCGTACCGATGATCAGTGCCCACATCAGGTGCCCGTCGTCGTTCTTGCGGCCGCCGAGCTGCGCGAAGAAGCCGCCGATCAGCGCGATCCAGCGCGCGCGGAAATACCACAGCAGCGCGAGCGCGGTGCCGAGGTGCAGCGCGACGAGGAACGGCAGCAGTTGGGGCGCATGCTTGTCGATGTGCATGCCGAACAGCGCCGGCACGAGCAACGTGTGGCCGAGACTGCTGACGGGGAAGAGTTCGGTAACGCCCTGCAGGACGCTTAGGAATACCAGAAACCAGAGACTCACGCGTCGGTCCTTTTAGTGGTGATCGATCGGGTAGGAAAGCGGACGACGCAGCGCGCGTCCGAAAAACGCGCCCCGATTATGCCGAGCAAGGATTACCGCGCCAAGGCATTTGGCAGCTTATTGCGGCGATGCACACAAACGCTTGCAATATGTAAGCGCGCAGAAAGCAAAAAGCCCGCCATTTGCATGGCGGGCTTTTCGAATCCGGCACAAATTGCAGTCAGCGGCCGAGCTGGTAGAAAAATAGTACCGTGCTGCCGGTGAACATGCCGAACAGTGCGATTCCCATTGCCATTGCCAGATCCATGGCCTCTCCACAAAGTGTCATGACCCGGCAACATCACCGGTTTAGCGCCATTATCCGGACCGTCGGCACGCTGAAAAACTCGCAATTTCCCGAGAAGGGTTTTCCCGCACCGCATCGCGGCCCGATAATGGAGCGCGCCATCGCGCATCCCGTCCACCTCGTTCATACCGATTCGCCATGCCGATCTTCCAGCAGCACGACATTCACGAACTTCACGCCGGCCCGTCGCTCGTCCGGGTCGCCCCGCAATTCGGCGGCCGCCTGCTGTCGTGGCACGTCGACGGCGAACCGGTCATCTTCTGGCCGGACACGGCCGACTGGAGCAATCTCGCGCGCGTCCGGGGCGGCAATCCGCTGCTGTTCCCGTTCCTCGGCCGCCATCGCGTCGACGGCGAACTGGGCCGCTGGCGCGATGCTGCCGGCGTGGTTCGCGACCTGCCGATGCACGGTTTCGCGCGCGACCTGCCGTTCGTGGCGCACCCGACGCCCGACGGGGCCGCGCTGTCGATGACGCTCGATGCAACCGACGCGTTGCGCGACAGCTACCCGTTCGATTTCCGCTTCGAAGCGACCTACCGGCTCGCCGATGCGCACACGCTCGACGTCGCGCTCACCACCACCAACCGCGGCGACACCCCGCTGCCGTACTACGCCGGCCACCATTTCTACTTCGCGCTGCCGCATGGCGAACGCGCGCAGACCACGCTCGAATTGCCGCCGACGCGCCGCTGCATGCAGCTCGCCGATGGCTCGATCAGCCCGCTCGAACCCGGCAACGCGTCGTACAGCCTCGGCGATCCGGACATCCTCGATCGCTTCCACTGCATCGACGGCCAGCCGTCGACGCCGGTGCGCATCGTGATGCCGGGCCGCGGCCGCACGATCGAGATCGCGCTCGACGTGCCGGGCTCGATCCCGTGGTATGCGGTCACGACGTGGACCGAAAAGCCCGAATCGGACTTCTATTGCGTGGAGCCGTGGCTCGGCCTGCCGGACGCGATCCACAACGGCCGCGGGCTGCGCATGCTCGCACCGGGCGCGACCGAAACGGCCTCATTGCGGATTCGCGTTCTGCCGCTCGCCGGCTGACCACGGACGCACGTCGGCGATGCGCGCCGGCCGTGCGCGGGCCGCGAAACTGCGGTGCGCGGGTCGAACCCGTTAAAATCTGACGTTTTGTGTTGCCTGTCGCGTCGCGCGCGGCAGGGTTTTGCGAGGTTCAATGTTCGGAACAACAACGAAGCGGCTCGTCGCGGCCGCCTGCGCCGCGCTGCTGGTTGCGTGCGGCTCCGCACCCGTCGGCCCCGGGTTCTACCGCGTCGAGCGCGGCGACACGCTGTACAAGATCGCGCGCGAGAATCGCACGTCGATGGCGAACATCGTGCGCTGGAACCAGATCTCGAACCCCGACGCGATCGAAGTCGGCCAGGTGCTGCGCGTCGCGCCGCCGCCCGGCACGACGAGCGCATCGACCACCGGCACCGGCAGTGCCGGCCGCAGCCGGCCTGCCCCTGCCGCGCCGGTCGAATCGGCGGTGAAGCCGGCCTCCAGCATCGCGCTGATCTGGCCGGCCGCCGGCAACGTGGTGCGCACCTTCGACGGCTCGAAGTCCAAGGGCATCGACATCGCCAACTCGGCAGGCACGCCGGTAGTGGCCGCCGCACCGGGCACCGTCGTCTATGCGGGCAACGGGCTGCGCGGCTACGGCAACCTGATCATCCTGAAACACAACGCGGATTACCTGACGGCCTACGCGCACAACCGCGCGCTGCTCGTGAAGGAAGGGCAATCGGTCACGCAGGGGCAAACGATCGCGGAGATGGGCAACAGCGACAGCGATCGCACCGCGCTGCACTTCGAACTGCGCTACGGCGGCCGCTCGATCGACCCGGCACGCTACCTGCCGGCACGCTGAGCGCGGCGATCGACGGGCGACACGCGATGCCGGCATGCATCGCATGTCGTCGCGAGGGCAATCGGGAAGGTTGTGTCAGCGCTTGCGCAGACGGCCGGTGAAACGGCCGGACAGCGGATCGACGCAGCTGGCAAACGCCACCAGCGCCCCGATTCCGAACAGGCTGAACCCCGCAGCTATCAGAAGCAAATCCATGGTCACATCACTGTTTTGTCGTGATCTTATGCGTCATTGTGGAATCGTGCACTGAGCCGCACCGGTTGCACGAGTCAGAACATTCCCCTATCCATCAGACGCCATTGTGATTTCGGTCGCGTGAAATGCCGATGTACACCGTCGCCGCGACGACGACCGACGCCAAGGAGACACGCGATGCTGCCCGCCGCCGACCGCTACGACGACCTGCTCTCCCGCTTCGTGTGGGACGTTCCGGCCCGCTACAACATCGGCGTGGACGTCTGCGACAAATGGGCCGACGGCAGCGGACGCCTCGCGCTGATCCACGAAACGGCACAAGGCGACGTGTCGCGCATCACGTTTGACGACCTGAGGAATGCTTCTAACCGGCTCGCGAACAGCTTCGCGCGTGCGGGCCTGCAGCCCGGCGACCGCATTGCGATCTTCCTCGCGCAGGGCCCCGAAACGGCGGTCGCGCATCTCGCCGCGTACAAGCTCGGCGCGATCGCGGTGCCGCTGTTCGCGCTGTTCGGCGCCGACGCGCTCGAATACCGGCTCGCGAACAGCGAAGCCGCCGCGCTTGTGACCGACGCGGCCGGCTTCGCGAAGATCGCGCCGCTGCGCGGGCGGCTGCCGGCACTGCGCACGTGCTATTGCATCGGCGACGCGGCACCCGACGCGCGAGGCGTGCTGCACTACGACGCCGCGATCGCGGCCGAATCGCCGGAGTTCGTCCCGGCCGACACTGCCGCCGACGATCCGGCATTGATCATCTATACGTCCGGGACGACCGGCAAGCCGAAAGGCGCGCTGCATGCGCATCGCGTGCTGCTCGGTCATCTGCCAGGCGTCGAAATGTCGCAGCAATGCTTTCCGCGCGACGCGCGCCTGTTCTGGACACCTGCCGACTGGGCGTGGATCGGCGGTCTGCTCGACGTGCTGCTGCCGTCGTGGCATCACGGCGTACCCGTGCTCGCGCGCCGCTTCGAGAAATTCGACGGCGAGGCCGCGTTCGCGCTGATGGCGCGGCACGGCGTGACCCACGCGTTCCTGCCGCCCACCGCGCTCAAGCTGATGCGCACGGTCCCGGCGCCGCGCGAACGCTACACGCTCGCGTTGAAATCCGTCGCGAGCGGCGGCGAATCGCTCGGCACCGAATTGACGTCCTGGGGGCGCGACGCGCTCGGCGTGACGATCAACGAGTTCTACGGGCAGACGGAATGCAACATGGTGCTGTCGTCGTGCGCGGCGTTGTTCGACGCGCAGCCCGGCGCGATCGGCAAGGCCGTGCCCGGCCACACGGTCGCGATCGTCGACGCGCGCGGCACGCCGCTACCGCCCGGCGTCGAAGGCCACATCGCAGTGCGCCGCCCCGACCCGGTGATGTTCATCGAATACTGGCGCAATCCCGCGGCGACACGCGACAAGTTCGCGGGCGATTACCTGCTCACCGGCGACACCGGCACGCTCGACGCCGACGGCTTCGTGCGCTTCGTCGGCCGCGACGACGACGTGATCACGAGCGCCGGCTACCGGATCGGCCCGGGACCGATCGAGGATTGCCTGCTCACGCATCCGGCGGTACGGATGGCGGCCGTCGTCGGCGTGCCCGACGCGACGCGCACCGAGATCGTCAAGGCGTTCGTCGTACTGAATCCCGGGCACGTCGGCGACGACGCGCTCGTCCGCGCGCTGCAGGCGCACGTTCGCACGCGGCTGGCAGCGCATGAATACCCGCGCGCGATCGCGTTCGTCGACGGGCTGCCGATGACCGCGACCGGCAAGATCGTGCGCCGCGCGCTGCGCGACGCGTGAGACGGCCGCTGCCGGCCGCGCGGAGGATCGACGCGGATGGTTTATAGTGGCGCCCACGCAGTCTTTTCAGCACACATCGATGTCCTCCGACCAACACGAATCCGCCGCGGGCGCGTCGCACAGCCCGCTTTACGCCAAGCTCCTCGGCGAAACCGCCAAGATCGACTGGTGCGATCTCGAACGCTTCTTCGCGCAGGGCAAGCTGCTGTCGGTCGCGCGCGATCTCGATCTCGTGAGCGTCGCGGAAGCGATCGCTAGCGACGACGCGGAACAGGTCACGCGCTGGCTGTCGTCCGGCCTCGTCGCGCGCATGCCGGCCGAAACCGCTGCCGACTTCGCGGCGCGCAATCCGGAGCTGTGGGCGGTCGTCGTATCGCCTTGGGTGTGCGTGCAGGAACGCGCCTGACGCGTTCGCCATGTCCGAATCCGCATTACCGCACGGAGCCGGCGCCGCGTCGGCTGCCGTCTCGCACCGGCGCGTGCTCGCGCTCGCGTTTCCAATCGTCCTCGCGAACCTGACCCAGCCGATCCTCGGCGCGGTCGACACGGCGGTCGCCGGCCATCTCGACGGCGCGCAGTATCTCGGCGGCGTCGCCCTCGGCGGGCTGTTCTTCAATTTCGTGTTCTGGGGTTTCGGCTTCCTGCGCATGGGCACGACGGGCCTCGTCGCGCAGGCGCACGGCGCCGGTGACGCCGCCGGCATCCGCCTGAACGTGCTGCGCGCGTTGATCGTCGCGTTCGCGCTCGGCGTCGCCGTGCTCGCGCTGCAAGGACCGTTGCTTTCGCTCGCGCTGACCGCGCTCGGCGGCAGCGACGCCGTCCGCACGACCGCGCTGGCGTACGCTCACGCGCGGATCTGGAGCGCACCGTTCGCGCTCGCGAACTACGTCGTGCTCGGTTATCTGCTCGGCGTGCAGCGCGTGCGGCTCGCGCTCGTCGCGCAAGTCTTCATCAATGCGGTCAACATCGGCGCCGTGCTGCTGTACGTGTACGGTTTCGGCTGGGGCATCGCGGGCATCGGCGCGGCCACCGCCACCGCGGACGCATGCGGCTTCGCGCTCGGCGCATGGATGCTGTGGCGGCTGCGGCCGCGCGGCCTTGCGCCGATCGCGGCGCGTGCGCTGGCGGACCGCGCGGCGCTCGAGCGGCTGATCGTCCTCAATCGCGACATCTTCCTGCGGACGCTGTGCCTGCTCGGCGCGTTCGGCTGGTTCGCGCACCTCGGCGCGAAACAGGGCGACGCGACGCTCGCGGCGAACGCGCTGCTGCTGAACTTTCAGACGTTCATGGCGTACGGGCTCGACGGTTTCGCGCACGCGGCCGAGGCACTCGTCGGCGCGGCGGCCGGTGCACGCGACCGCACCGCGTTCCGCCAGGCCGTGCGCGTCACGCTGCTGTGGTCCGCGCTCGGCGCACTGCTGTTCACGCTCGTGTACTGGGGCGCCGGCGGCTGGATCGTCGCGCGGCTGACCGACCAGGCCGAGATCCGCGCGGTTGCGCTCCGCTACCTGCCATGGGCGGCGATCTCGCCGATCGTGTCCGTGTGGGGCTTCCTGCTCGACGGTATGTTCATCGGTGCGACGCAGACGCAATCGCTGATGCGCGCGATGGTCGCGTCGTTCGCGATCTTCATCGCCGCAACGCTCGCTGCCGTCGGCCCGTTCGGGAATCACGGGCTGTGGTTCGCGCTGCTGCTGTTCATGGTCGCGCGCGGGGCGACGCTCGCGCGCCACCTGCCGGCGCTCACACGGCGCATCGGGGCCGACGCGCCGGCGGCCGGCGCCTGACGGCCATACCGCGCCGCCGTCCGCACCCGTTATTGCGCTGGCGCAGCCGTTGGTGCTGACGCGGCCGGTTGGCCGAGCATCGACGGCGGCGTCATGTCGGTCGGGACGCCGTGATAGTCGGCCGGATCTTGCGGCGGGCCGCGACGCGCGTGACGGGGATCGCTCGCACAGCCGGCAAGAATGGATGCGGCCAGCACGGCCAGCATGAAACGGGTCATCGGGAAGGCTCCGGAAAACGGCGCGCCCATCGCGCGCCAGGACCGCGCCGAGTCTAGCGGAATTCCGGCTTAGGGGTCGTCCCGCGCATGTCCTACTATGTAGCCATGGCGCTGTGCCGTCGAAAGGAGGCTGCCATGACGTCTGAAGAAATCGCTGGCCTGATCGGCCTGTTCATCGGCCTGATGGTGCTGGTCGCCCTGTCGTACTTCGAGTCGCGCGAATACAAGCGCAGCCACGGCGGCGAAGGGATGATCCATCACTGGATGGCGGAACACCACCTGCTCGACTGGCGGCGCAAGCACTAGCCGAGCCGCCCTGCCGTCCCGGGCCGCGGCGCCGCACGCGCGGCCCGCTCCGAACGTGCGCATGGCCGCACGGTGGACGTCGCGTATCGTTCAAATTAACGGGGCCGGATAAACCGGCATCGGCCGAATGGCCGAACGCCGTCGCGTGGCGGGTTGCCGCGCGACGGCGTTCGCTCACGTGCGCGCCGTGGCAGGCGCGCCGCGTTCCGGTGCGCTTAGCCCAGGAAGTGCCGGGCGTAGCGGGCGTTGATGTCCGACAGGCGGAACAGCGTCAGGAAATCCGCGCAGTTGAAGTCGGGATCCCACGCCGGTGCGCCGCAAATCTTCGCACCGAGGCGCAAATAGCCCTTGATCAGCGGCGGCGGCGCGACGACGGTACCCGTCTGCAATTCGTCGACCGGCAGTGCCGTGTGCGGGAATGCGCGATATTCCGGCGCCGTCAGCGAGCTGGCGGGCAGCGACTGGTACAGGTTCGCCGCATAGTGGCCGCCGTCGGCCATCGACACGCTCGCGCAGCCGAGCATCGTCTCGTAGCCGTTCTGCATCATGTACGCGCCGAGACCGCCCCACAGCGCCATGATCACGGCACCGCTGCGATAGTCGCTGTGCACGCACGAGCGGCCGACCTCGACCATCTTGCCGCGCAGGTGCGTCAGACGCGACAGGTCGAATTCGCCTTCCGCGTACAGGCGGCCGACGCGCGCGGCCTGATGCGGCGGCAGCACGCGGTACGTGCCGACCACCTTCAGCGTGTCGAGATCACGCACCAGCAGGTGGTCGCAATACGCATCGAACGGATCGACGTCGAGACCGGACGGGCCGCTGACCTGCGCGCCCATCTCTTCGGCGAACACGGTGTAACGAAGGCGCTGGGCCTCGCGGAGCTCGTCTTCCGTGCGCGCCCACGCGGCACGCAGACGGTACTCGGATGTGACGGTTTCAGCAGCGCGCGGCAGATGACGCCGCGACGTGTCGAGGGGAAGCGAGGCAAAAGGGAGCGTAGGCGTCGGCAGTTCTCGCATTAGGCTTTCCTGATCGTAAGGAATAGGACGACATGCCAGCCAATGTAGTAACCGGTCGTTACCGTTCTGTGGCACGACCGTGTCCTTTCAATGACGTGTCGCCGAATTGACTTTAGCAGAAAGCTTGCGGAACCGTACGAACAATGCCTTCAAACCGCTTCAGACAAGGTCCGGCGTCAGTACGGCGCGCAGCACGGCCTGACGGTTGCCGTCGCGCGTGCGGCTCGCGACCCATACGATGCCGCCCTTCTTGATGCTCCAGCTGTCGCCGTTGCCGACGATCAACCGCGCGGCGACGCTGCCGAGCGTCGGCTGGTGCCCGACGATCACGACGGTCGGTGCGATGCCCTCGGGCCAGCCGGCGGCTGTCAGCACGTCGTCGACGCTGGCGTCGGGTGCGAGCGCGTCGACCGTGCGGTACTGGTCCGTCAGCGCCTCGACGGTCTGCACGGTGCGCGCCGCCGGACTTGCGAGGATCACGGAGCTCGATTCGAGCCGGCCGCGCAGCCATTTGGCCATCGCCTGCGCTTCCTTGCGGCCGCGGGCCGTCAACTGACGTGCGAGGTCGTTTGCCGCGTAGTCTTCCGCTTCGGCGTGGCGCCACAGGATCAGGTTCATCATGATGTCTCTCCATGCGTCGGGGCGAACGATCCGGTCGCGCACATCGCGTGCCGGATGTCATCCTCGAGAATTGTCGCCAATCGTGAGCAATTCGTGATGACAGGTGCCGTATGAATAACGTGATTGACCCGGGCTCCGATTAGGCGATAGAATCTTCGGCTCGTCGGAGCGTAGCGCAGCCTGGTAGCGCATCTGATTTGGGATCAGAGGGTCGAAGGTTCGAATCCTTTCGCTCCGACCAAAGGAATCAAGGGGTTAGCTGATGCTAACCCCTTTTTCTTTTGTCGCATCCAGCCGTATTGATACTCCTTTGCTACCGTCTAGAGCGATTTCCATAAGGAACCGCACCCGATGGCACGCCGTCCTGTCCCGATCCAGCACCGCCTTTTCATCGTCCGCGCCGACTCCCGGAAATGAGCGCCTACCCCAAAGTACTCCGCGACGATCCCACCATGGGGGCTTGGGAACTACTTCGGCGCAACAATTAGTACGCGCAGGGCTATGCCGACTGGTATCACCGCATCAAGGATGTCCCCCCTGTCCCGTTTCCCAGAATGTCCTCGATCGATACTTCTGCTATCCGGAAACCTTGCAAGGTATGCCCGCATCGGAATCGATACTTCGCCATGCGGCCGTTATAGACGGGCGACAAGCATTCGCCTCCGCGCTCTCGCGCACGATCCTGTATCGGTTTCAGGCCGCCTTGATATGACGACGCTCAGCTCGTCGTTCGGTGGAGCACTTTGCACACAAATGATCGGCCAAGACCGAAGTGGCGCTGGCCTCAAACTTATGGCTTGCAGCACAGACAAACCGGTAGTGTGCGCTTTTCCACGATACCGCTTACTGAGACACTGACCTCCAGCCGAGACAGCCGTCTCGTGCATTTGAGTCATCGTCTGCTCGCCCCAGCAGTTAAGGCATCGTACCGAGCGCTGCGTCACTCGGACGAGGCGCAAAAGACTGGCACCCAACTGGGAAGATACGTGTCCGTTTTCGCAACGAAACCGGTACTGATGCGAGACACCGCGCCACTCGCGGGCCATCAGCGTGAATCCCGCCGTGGCGAGGTAGTCACGAATTTTCGAGAGGCGATCGCTGCCGGGGACCATAAAAACCGCTCGTGTTACCAATAAGAAACCATGTGATACCCAACAATCCCGCCTGGAAAAAGTGTGCCGGGTATTAGGTGCTACACATCAGCGATGCGCAGATTTCGATACACGTCCGATTACGGCTGTCGACACAGTGCAAACGATTCGATCTCAGGCTCACAGGAGACTTGAGATCAGGTGGCAGCCGCACGTGGCGCGATGGCCGTGCCGTGCGATCGGGACGCCACCGTCCGTCATCGACGTGTCGCCTTCCTCGATGAGGTTAGGCGACACATCAGGATGCTGCGGGCACGACACGCGATCACCCTTGCGCGCGACATAGCGGCCGTCGAAACGCATCGTATTTGAGCCGGTTTCAACCTTGCCGCCGTGATCGGTGTCGTCACCGATGCGGATGAGATTCATCATTTCGTGGTCTCGCTGACAGCCGGTTGCCGCGGGGCAGTGCCAAGGCTGTTGGATCGCAGTCGGTTACTTCTTACCCAGCCGCGAACTGGGCTGGTTTTCCTCGGATTTTGGTAAGCCACAAACGTGAATCCATGATAGCTAGTGTACGCATCGACGGATTCTCCAGTCAAAATAAAAACCCCTGGGGTTTTACACGTATAATCTGGTGCTGAATAGAACTGAAGGCGACCGCTTCCAATGACTGCCATCCCGCTTTGCGATCGAGGTATGTCAATAGCAAGCTTCGACGCCTGCTTATTGAGTTCGTCGCAGTTCGAAGCCGCTTTCGATGGCTTATAAATACAATCCGAAATGAACTTTCGGTATTTTGACTCATTCACCTTCAGTACGTCTGGATGTTCAGGGTCTCGTGTCACATCCAACGCCTTCATCGAATTTGTATCCAAATTCACCCAGCCAATGGACACTTGCCTGTCAAGATTGTCGGGGCTATCCGCAGCAACATACAGTCTGACGCTATAGACCCCATCGGTCACATCCTCAATATCAGCGTGGATGTCCTTCTTGTTCATTGCAACGTGCTCAAGCGGAGGCACGACCAACTCTCTTAATTCGCTTTTGCAGATATCAGCTGAGGCGTGGACGCCGCATGAAATCAACAGAAGGAGGGTGAGTGTTACGATTTTATCAACGATTCTCATGTCGGATCACTGAAATGAATTCACGATTCGTGGTGTTATGGATTCGAGTGTCTTTCTGTAAACCGCTTGTGCATTTGCGTCGGTCGAAAACCATCGTGCGTAATTTCCGTTGTAGTGCACTATATACTTGGCCTTGAATTCCATGCCTACGCGCACCGACGAAACCACGACAAACACTTTCTTTCGGTTCGTAACTTGCGCATTTCCACCTACGCCGCTGAGGCCGGCACCTTCAAAGGCTGCCCATGTCCCAATCGGCGGTTCGCTGTAAAAATCGGGAGTCCATCCATAGTACGGCGCTGGACCATGTACTTCCATGCCGCCCGTTCCGCATCGACGATATTGACTCGATTGGAAGTGTCTCGTTTCCGTCCGATACATACGCTCAACCGTCTCGGCGATGGTACGTCCATACTTGTCGAAAATGTATTTTAGTGCGTCCCTAGCGTCTTCTTCGGTGAAGTTGTTTTCGCCAGTGACAGGCTTTGCGATGAAATTGCCGACAATCCCGATCGGATGGAAGTGCCAAGGACTGGGTTCCTTTGGGAAGCCGTCGACACTGGTGACTTGCTCCCACCACTGCAATTTTCCGATCCGCTCGATTTCGGTCTTCCAAAGCCAAAGCAGCTTCTTCATTAGCGGCGACAATGCCTCCCACTTACCCAAGCCCCCGCCCCATTCGCTTTCACACCGCACGACGAGGTGGGAAAGGGCTTCTGCCAACCACGGCGTTTCTTGCGCATGCTTCAACTCTTGCGCAGTCACCTTTCCATCGTGATTGGTATCAATCGCCTTCTCCAGCTTTGTGATAAGCGGGCTCGAGTTGACCGTTGCGGCGCTCGTCTCGAATTCGGTTTTGCTTTCATCGGCCAGATATTGCTCGGCGACATGGATGTAGCGCTTGAGCATGTCGATCGGCATGATGCTGCTATTGTCAACCAGTTCGAAACCCGGCCAATCCCACGGACCGCACATGCGCACGAGAGGATGGTCCTGCTCGCATACCCATCCGTTGCGAGCACTTCCGTCCTTGGTGCCGATTGTCACGTAATACCAGCGACGCCCCTTGTCATCTTTAGCGCTGCTTTCCACACCGTTCTTCTCGAAGTCGACGCTCCGGAACACGTAGCGGAAGTCTGCGCCGGGCCCCTTCGCGTTTGAGAAACTCAACGGAAAATCCTTCCAGCCGGGCACGATTGCGGTGGTCGTCGTATTGGCGAGGTTGCTATCGACCCAAACGGGCGCACCGGCGTCGTTGAATACCGGCTTCGTGTGTCGGCCACCATGTACTGGTGCGGCTGTTTTCGGTTGCACCTTGACCCATTTGCCCTTTGCGTCGGCGGCGAAAGGTACAAGTTTGGTACCGGGCTGCAGTTTCTGGTCCGGTTCCGGGAGGTCGGTTACGAGCCGCGCACCCGGCGAGATTTCCAGAAATGCTCTGGAGGCAGGTAACTGCTTTGCCCGCTCGCGGCTCTTCTGGATGAATGCTTCGAGTTCGGGGCCTGCGAACACTTCCAGGTGCAGCAGTGGCCGGGTTGGCTTCGCTGGCAATAGCTTCGCGTCCGGGTACCGCAGATAGTGGCCGAACTGGCCGATGACGTCGCCAGCCTTCACCGCATAAGGCTGCTTTAGCACGACGACTGTATCCAGCGGTTTCGGATCGACGATCGGATCTAGTTCTCCGAGGAAGACGTACCCGTATGGCGCGTGCGGCGATACGGACTGGCCGACAACGGCCGCAGCCGGAGTCCCGGACTTGATCGCCTTGATTTTCGCCCAGCCGGGGTTCGCTTTCGTTTGGTCGTCCGTGTCCGAGACGGTCAACTCTGTGCCTTGCGGCAAGATGCCGAGGATTTTGCTCTTGCCGTTCGGCAGTTCACGGATGCGGAGGCCCGTGACCGGGGGCGGGAGCGGTGTTGTGTCTTTCGTGTCTTCTTCCGGTTCGGGCACCTTCTTGAAATCGCTCTGGATGAACTCTCCGAGTACATCGCGATTGATCGTGTCACGCAATGATGGCACGGGCACCTTTGGCAGCGGGACCTCTTGCTTGTCTTTCGCCTTGTCGCCGACCCGATAGTAACGATCGCCTTCCCAATACGGCATTGGCCCCATGTTCAGCTTGAAGCGGTCGACCTCAGCGACTTTGGCCTGTTCTGCCGCCGACTGGTAGCTATTGTGGTCCATCGTGTGCATGTACAGGCTGAAGAACGTGAGCGTTTCGTTCTTGCCGGGTGGTGTCGTGCTCGACGTTGGAGCTGGCGTCGCCGTTGCTGGCGCTGTGGATGAGGTTGCCGGTTGGGCTGCAGCATTCTTGGCTGGCTCCGGCTTTGCGGGCGGAGGTGGGGGCGGAGGCAGTTTCAGCCTATGACGGATGAGCACGAAGCCCGTCGAATACAACGCGTGGCGGCCGTCTTGGTAGTCCTGTTCCGGATACTTGCTGTCGAGCCTGTACGCGACGACTTCGCCATCGGCGATCGCACGGATGCCGTCGCCTTGCTTCAACTGCGCAGCCGTGTTCTGGTCGAAGTGGATGCCGCCGTGCCACATGCCATTCGCACCCAGTGGATAGAACCCATCTTCGGCGGCTGCCAGCGCCTTCATATAGGTCATCGGGTTGGCTGGGTCATCTTTGCCGACCGGTGAGAACGGAAAGGCCCAGTTTAGCGGCGTGTACGGTGCTGTCGCAGGTGCGCTCGGGGCGGTCGCCGGCTTGGCCGGCGCGGCTGGCTTCGTGGTAGGGTGGCTATTGCTCATGTTTCTCGGAATCTCTCGTTTCTCGTTTTTCTTGCTGCTCGGATGCTGTCCGGCTTGGCATCAGCCGGAGAAAAGCGAGCCTCGTCCGCCGTCAGTTGACACTGGCGTTGCCTGCAACGGATCGCGAATCGTCCCGCTCGCACCACTTGGCTTGTCCCAACTCCCGCATTTTTCCAGAATCTGTCCGGTCGTCACGTTTTCGATCAGACCGCCCTTGATACTGATGTATGAGCCGCCCGCGCCGATCCACACTTCCTTCGCGGCCGTCAGAATCAGGCGTCCGTCCGCGCTTTCGATCTTCACATCCTGCAGCCCCACCAGCGAGGCCGAGCCGCTTTGCGCCTGAATGTCTACCGGTCCCTTTGCCGCGAAAATCTTGATGCCGAGGTTTTGCGCGAACAGGCTGATCTTGTCGAGCACACTGACCAGTAACGCTTTACCGGCGGCCAAGTTGACGTTCTTGCCTGCAACGACGTTCGCGTGCTGGTTCGCCGTGACATGCACAGACTGCTGCGTCGACGCGGCAATGCCTTCAGGACTCGACAGCAGCATCACCGGCTTCGCAAAACCGTTCGCATTGCCCGTGCCGCCGCCCGCTGTACGGCCGCCGCTAGCAGAACCGGCGACCGTGCGCTGCGTTGCGTCGGTGAACGACTTCAGCGCGGCCTGACCGTCCTGGAGGCTTTCGGCACGGTTCGTTTCACTAGCCTTCGACACGGTCTCGAGCACGGCTTCCGCGCCGGCAAGCGGATCGGTGGCGGCCGTTACGTTCAGCGGCTGGGCGGTGGCTGGCTGCGTCGATACATAGAGCCCCTGCTCGGCGCGTACCGCGCCGTACGCGCCCGACTTCAGGTCGAATCCGTTGCCGAGGAACGAGCCCCGCGTGTTATCGGATTGTTCGATCAGATAGCCCAAATGCAGGTGAGAACTGTAGCTCGACGAGTAGAGGTGGACCCGGTTCTGACCGGTAGCGTCGTCCATGACGAGCTGGTTGAAGCCATCACCGCCGTATTCGCGAGAGCGGAAGCCAGACAGTAGGCCGTGCGTGTGCCACACCGGCATCGTTGCGCCACCGTGCAGTCGCGAGATGATCACCGGCCGGTCGCAGTCGCCATTGACGAACCCGAGGAGCACCTGATCGTCTTTGCGCAACGGGAAATAGCCGCCGCGCCTAGCGCCGGCGTCCGGCATCGCCGCGCGAATCCATGACGTGGACTTCGTATTGCGATCCTTTCGACTGTTTGACGTCCGGACCCGCACACGATTGCCGTCGTCTGTGACGATTTCCTCGTCACTATCGGTTACGACAATCGCTGTCTGCAAATGCATTTCGGGCTTCTCATGCTCGAACGGGCTGCGGAACGGCGTCTTGCGGCGTTGCGCTTCGATCTCGACGTGAAAAAATCCGATACCGCCATCGCGGTGGCTCACGGTCGTACCGGTTCTGGCCGCCTTGACCTGTTCGATCTCGCTGCGCAGGCTGCGCGGGAATCGCGTGAGCGCGTTTATGCCCGGCAAGTTATTTTGGATCAGCCAGTCGCTCGCGATGATCGACAACTCGCGCTCCTCCTCAGGCAATGCATCGAAGAGGGGATGTCCCGACACCTTGAACCAGTAGCCGGGCAGTGCATAGCGGGGACTGCCGATCGCGAAATAGCGTTTTGCTCGCGAAGCCCATTCTTCAGTGCGGATGCGGGCCTGTTGTTGTCCAGCATCGGATTCGGCCCATGTCTGCGAGCCGGTATAGAGATAGTCTTCTCCTTGACCTGGTAACTCATCAAGTTCAGCCGCTGGCGTGCTCGCCTGTTTATCGAGGTCAGGTCGCTTATAGTCGGCGGTGCCGAGCGTCAGCGTCGCACTTTGGGCGTCCTGCTGTTCGCTCAACTGGGTAAGTCCGTCGAAATCCTCGTCGGTACCCGCGTGGCTGAACTTCATCTCCGAATTCGGTAGCGATGGCCCAAAATACAGGTCGTCCATCACGACGACCTTGTGCGACTTGCCATCCTTCGCGAAATCGAAGCGCGGAAACACGCCGACTTCCTCCAGACTCCGGTGCACGAAATTCCAGTCGGTTTCCCACTGCACGCGGTGTGAATACGAGCGTATCGCCGTGCGCAGTTCCTGACCATAATTGCCCGACGCCTGGGGATGCTTGTCGAATACGTCGGTGAGAATTTGCCAGCCACTGGCTTCCTGCCAGTCGCGCCGATCGCTGCTGAGCTTCAAAAAGCTCAGCCAAGAAGAAAACTGAAGCTGAAAATACGAGACGGCCCCATCGTTTCCAAGGCGGCGAACCCGCTGCACATAGCCATGGATTGGCAGATAGCCGCCGTCAGTCTGGCGGATCCAAAGCGTGACGGGTTGCAGCATCAGAGCGTTGAGCTTGATCTTGTCCCCCATGACGGATGAGGCGTCGACGGTCACCTCGAAATTGCGGCCAAGCCGCGCGTTGATCTTGACGTACAGTGGCGTGAGCCAGTCGTCGCCGAGCGGCGTGTCAAGTTTCACGATGCGATCGAACTGCGCGTAGCCACCGCGCAACACCTTCAGCAAAGCTTCCCCGCTCATGCAGTCACCCCGTTTCGTGCAGGACGCGTCCGATCGTTAGCTAGACATTTAAGCGCCGGGACTGCGTATGTGGCACGACACAAAATTACAAATAAATAACAAATATATTAAATTAAGCCTTCGTCCAGATGCCGCAGCCGATTAAAGAGCCAGGGCGCGGAATGTAGTTCGATAGCGCAAAGATCATACCAAAGTAAGTTCGGCACAATAACGGATCGGTGACGATTTTTGACCTTCCCGTCGATGCTATCGGTTGAATCGCTCTTTCTCAGATTTTTTGTGTGTTTCCAATATCATGTGGTCCCAAATAGAGAGTGATTAACTCGCTCGATAAAGATGGAGCACATCATTGATGTGGATGCTTTCGCTCAGGCACGATCGGCGACAGCGAGTCATTGGCCACAAATTCACTGAGCCGCGCTTGGGCGTCGGCAACGATGTAGGCGGGGAGGTTCAGCAATTGTTCATCGCGGAAGATGAGCACCTTCTGGATCGCGGCCATGCCATCGGCCGTAGTCGTGAATTTGCCTTCAGCCTTGCCGCGGACGGCGCAATCATGAAGTGCCGCTTCAGCAAGCCGAAAAACATCCAGGTCGATTCGCCCCACGGTCGCTTCGTGAACGTAGTACGCGCCATAGATAGCGCCGAACAACTGGGCCACGGCCGAACCGTTGCCCTCGCCGGTCACGAGGGTATGGAATGCCATGTGATGTTCGATGGATTTCCGGCGAGCGACTGATGCCGCGAGGGGTAACAACATCTGTTTCGCCATCGGCCGCCGGGAGCGTGGTGGTCGCCGTTTAATCATACAGAGCAGATGAAACGTTATAGCGACAACGGTCGCGCAGGCACTCCTACCGCACCGAAGGCGAGCGTGACTCCGACAGCCGACCCGGCGACCCATTGTCGGATTCTTCGTCGCCACACCGCAAATTTGTACCAGCATCCCTTGTGGGAAAGCGTGCAACCCCTTTTTCTTTTTCGGTTCATGTAACCCGATCCGGCCCAGGTCGATCTAATCTACATTGAGGCTCCCGGCTTCGCCGATATCGCCCCTCCACCTCCATCCGGCGACGATCTTGCAGGCCGGGCCCCATCGGACATGATGGCGCCAGGCGTGAACGCAAAGCAAGCTTGGCGTATCTGACACTCGACGAGTTCAAAGTGCCGGCAGTACAACTCGATCGGCGATCGATCGGGGTTTGCCGCTTTTCGCCCGCTCAGACCTCGGCATACGACGCCGACTGTGACGCCACCAGTTTCGGCGGAACCGGACATGCGCACCGACAGAGGTCGTCGCTCAGCGCAGACTGTCGGCCATCCGGTCCTGTGCTCGAATGACGTGGGCCGTCGCACTCGATCACGCCGAGGGTCTTGCACACGGGGCACCACACCGGATCGCGTTCATACGCTTGTTCGGCCGTGCAGGATGTCTTGTCCGTCACCGCCCTGCACGATGCCTCCGATGATCGTCCTGTCACCTTTCACGATGTCGTAGCGTCGCATGTCGCCTCCCGCTCAGACCGCGCCCGGCCGCAGTCGCAGGCTGTTCATCGGGGCTGCTCGCCCCGAGCAGCAACCGAATAGCGGCATGTGGTTTCGCCAGCATGCTCGGATCGCCCGGCACGAGCAGGTAGAAGCGACATGACGTGATCTCGTCTTCCTTCAACGCGAACAGCACCTCCTCGACGTCCACCCCGTACGCCGGGCGGCACAACCGACAGGCTATCCAAGTGCTCGTGCTTGCATTCCCTTTTTCGTTTTACCCGCCGATCCCATCCCCAACCCGCGCCGCTGCCCCCGGCCGCGCACGAATCTTGCGATTCCACGCGATAATATCCATGACCAACCCGCAACCGCGCATGAAAAACCACGTTTTCAAGACTGCCCTGCTCGGCGCGCTGTTCGCACTCTGCGCATCCGCCGCATCCGGCACCGCGTCGGCCAAGTCGCTCGACGCCGCGCTCGACTGCCGCTCGAACGGCCACAAGTTCGTCGCGCCGCTGCTCGCGGCCGGCGACATCCAGTCGGAGCCGATGCACGTCGAGGCGAATTCGGTGAACGCATTCCGCACGAACCACCCGCTGACCGCCTATGGTTTCGGCGTGTACGTCGTGCTCGGCTACCAGGCGAACGACCCGATCTTCCGGCCGGGCGACGGCACGCCGATCGGCGACTGGGCCTATGGCGTCGTCGTGCGCGGCACGAAGAGCGCGGTCGAGGAGGCCGTGCGCAAGGCCGGCAGCGACGCCACCGTCAAGCAGGCGTTCCCGTTCCTGACCGCAATCGTGTGTTCGGAATAAGCGAGTCGTAAAACGGCCGCGCGACGCGCGCAGGTGTTGTCGCGCGGCGGCCGTCCGCGCCGTCGCGTTATGCGCCGGTATAAACGACGCGATACGGAATGCCGACCTTCTCCCACTCGGCCGCTTCCTGGCTGAGGCTGTAGTCGGTCAGCGGGTTCTGCTCGACCCACGCGTTCGGCAGGCGCACCTCGTAGCCGCCCTTCTTCATCTGCGATACGGAAATATCCGGCAGCCCCGCGTCGGTCCGGCGCCGGCACAGCAACGCCGCGAGCCGCAGGCAGAACAGCAGCGGCCATTCGACGTCGCGCGCCTGCGACAGCTTGCCGAGCTTGCCCGCGTGACCGAGCACGAGGGCGGCCAGCCGCGCCTGGTCGGTGCGCGAGAAACCCGGCATGTCGGCATTGCTCGCGATATACGCGGAATGTTTGTGATACGAGCTGTGCGAAATCGACAAGCCGATCTCGTGCAATGCAGCCGCCCAGCTGAGGAACATCCGGCCTTCCTCGCGCGCCTCTTTGTCGGACTCCCCGAGCTCGTCGTAAAACCGCACCGCGAGCGCACCGATCCGCTCGGCCTGCGCGCGATCGACGCCGTAGCGGCGCGTGAAGCCCTCGACCGTCACCGCGCGCATGTCCTCGTGCTGGGTCCGCCCGAGCAGGTCGTACAGCACGCCGAGACGCAGCGCGCCGTCCGTGGTGTCGACATAGTCGACGCCGAGTTCCTCGAACACGGCGAGCATGATTGCAAGCCCGCCGGCGAGCACCGGCACGCGATCGGGCTTCAGCGCGATCAGCTTCAGCCGGTTCACGTTCTCGGCCTTGATCAGCGCGCGCTTCAGGCGTTCGAGCCCGCCGCGCGAAATGCCGTGCGTGATGCCGGCATCGTTGAAGCCGTTCGCCTCGACGAGCTCCGCGAGCGCGCGTGCGGTGCCGGACGAACCGATCGCCTGATCCCATCCGGCCTTCTTGTACTCGCTGGAAATGATCTGGATCTCGCGCTTGGCCGCGAGTTCGGCTTGCCGCATCGTGTATTCGTCGACGTTGCCGGCCGGAAAGAACGCACGGCTGTGGCTCACGCAGCCGATGTAGAGGCTTTCCATCACGATCGGCGTGTAGTGCGAACCGATGATGAATTCGGTCGAGCCGCCGCCGATGTCGACGACGAGCCGCTTGCCGGCGCTCGCCGGCACCGAGTGCGCGGCGCCCGCATAGATCAGCCGCGCTTCTTCGCGGCCCGCGATCACTTCGATCGGAAAACCGAGCGCCGCTTCGGCCTCGCCGAGAAATTCGCCCGCATTCTTCGCGACGCGCAGCGTGTTGGTCGCGACCGCGCGCACATGGTCGGGATGGAAATCGCGCAGGCGCTCGCCGAACCGCTTGAGCGCCTCCCAGCCACGCTCCTGCGACGCGCGATCGAGCATCTTGTCGCTCGACAGGCCCGCGGCCAGTCGAACGGGCTCGCGCAGCGCATCGACGGGATAGATCTGGCTGCCCGCCGGCGTTTCCTCGACGCGCCCGACGATCAGCCGGAAGCTGTTCGAGCCGAGATCGACGGCAGCCAGCAAGTGGGGGGATGTAACCATCAGAAGGAGGCTCCGTGCGCGTTCGCCCGCGGCCGCCGGTCCGGCGCCGCTGGGCGATCTATCAAAGGCGACATTTTAAGCGTGGAACGCTTGCCATTGCCACGCTTCACGGGCATGTACACAGCTCGATTGTATATGGCCGAAACATTTATGCGATGAATCGGTTCCGGCGTAGAATTTCCCGATACAAATACACCACTGTCATCAGCACGTCATCGTACCGTGAGAGTTTCCGAGCGTCCTTTCGAATCATCGCCCGAATTACCGCCTACTCTGCCGATGTCCGTCCGTTATCCGCTTCTCAATCGTGAACTCGGCATCCTCGGTTTCAACGAGCGCGTGCTGGCCCAGGCGGCTGACCCGCAAATCCCGTTGCTCGAGCGGCTGCGCTTCATCTGCATCACCAGCAGCAACCTCGACGAATTCTTCGAAGTCCGGATGGCCGGCCTTCAGGAACAGATCCGCGACAATCCCGGCGCGCTGACGCCCGACGGCATGTCGCTCCAGCACGCTTACGATCTCGTCGTCGAACGCGCGCAGCGCCTCGTGCACCGCCAGTACACGATGCTGCACGAAACCGTGCTGCCCGCGCTCGAGCAGGAAGGCATCTACTTCCATGCGAGCGACTCGTGGAACGACGAGCAGCTCGAATGGGCGCGCCGCTACTTCCTCGACGAGCTGCTGCCGGTGCTGACGCCGATCGGCCTCGATCCCGCGCACCCGTTCCCGCGCGTGCTGAACAAGAGCCTGAACTTCGTCGTCGAACTCGAAGGCCGCGATGCGTTCGGCCGCCAGGCGGTGATGGGCATCGTGCAGGCGCCGCGCGCGCTTCCGCGCGTCGTGCGCATGCCGCAGTCACTGTCGGGCTTCGAGCACGGCTTCGTGCTGCTCAGCTCGTTCATGCAGCGCTTCGTCGGCGAACTGTTCCCGCAGCTCGTCGTGAAGAGCTGCAACCAGTTCCGCATCACGCGCAACAGCGAGCTGTTCGTCGACGAAGACGAAATCACCAACCTGCGCGTCGCGCTGCAGGGCGAATTGCCCGCGCGCCACCTCGGCAACGCGGTGCGGCTCGAAGTGTCGGCCGACACGCCGCAGCACATCGTGCGGCGCCTGCTCGACGAAAGCCTGCTCGACGACAAGGACTGCTATCGCGTCGCAGGCTCGGTGAACCTCGTGCGGCTGATGCAGATTCCCGATCTCGTCGATCGCCCGGACCTGAAGTTCGCGCCGTTCGTCGCGTCGATCCCGCCCGCGATCGCGAACGCGCCGACCATGTTCGACGCGATCGACGATGGCGACATCCTGCTGCACCACCCGTACGAAAGCTTCCAGCCGGTGCTCGAACTGCTGCAGCAGGCCGCGAAGGATCCGAGCGTCGTCGCGATCAAGCAGACGATCTACCGCACCGGCACCGATTCGCCGCTGATGGACGCGCTGATGGAAGCCGCGCGCAACGGCAAGGAAGTGACCGTCGTCGTCGAGCTGCTCGCACGTTTCGACGAGGAAACCAACATCAACTGGGCGTCGCAGCTCGAAGCGGTCGGCGCGCATGTCGTATACGGCGTGGTCGGTCACAAGTGCCACGCGAAAATGATGCTGATCGTGCGCCGCGTCGTGCAGGACGGCAAAGCGGTGCTGCGCCGCTACGTGCACCTCGGCACCGGCAACTATCACCCGCGCACCGCCCGCCTCTATACCGACTTCGGGCTGATGACGGCCGACCAGAAGATCTGCGAGGACGTCCACCACGTGTTCCAGCAACTGACCGGGATCGGCGGCGAGCTCACGCTGCACGAGCTGTGGCAGTCGCCGTTCACGCTGCATCCGCGCATCATCGAATCGATCCAGACGGAGATCGACAATGCACGCGCCGGCAAGCGCGCGCGCATCGTCGCGAAGATGAACGCGCTGCTCGAGCCGTCAGTGATCGCCGCGCTGTACGAAGCGTCGCAAGCCGGCGTGAAAGTCGACCTGATCGTGCGCGGCGTGTGCGCGCTGAAGCCGGGCGTGCCGGGGCTGTCGGAGAACATCACGGTGCGCTCGATCGTCGGCCGCTTCCTCGAACACCACCGCATCTACTATTTCCATGCGGGCGGCGCCGAGGACGTTTATCTGTCGAGCGCCGACTGGATGGACCGCAACCTGTTCCGCCGTGTCGAAGTCGCGTTCCCGATCCGCGAGCGCAAGCTGAAGCGCCGCGTGATCGCCGAAGGGCTGTCGGTGTGCCTCGGCGACAACCAGTCGGCATGGCAGATGCACAGCGACGGACACTATCGCCGGCGCCGCGCGGGCAAGACGATCCGCAACGCGCAGTTGGGCCTGCTCGCGAAGTTCTGTTCGTAGGCGGGGCGGCGCGCACCTGTCGCGCGCGGTGCGGAAAGCAAAAAGCACAGCCCGCGGGCTGTGCTTTTTCGTTTCAGGCCGAACGGCGCAGCGCAGCGCTCATGTTTCGACGCTCGTGCCGCTCACGCCTCGAACGCGGCCGGCCGGATCGCGATGATCCGCGACGCCGGAAAGCGCGCGGTGAACGTGCTGCCGCGCCCTTCCTCGCTCTGCACGTACAGGTGCGAGTCGTGCCGCTGCAGCACGTGCTTGACGATCGCAAGGCCGAGCCCCGTGCCGCCCGTATCGCGCGAGCGGCTGCGGTCGACGCGATAGAAGCGTTCGGTCAGCCGCGGCAGGTCGGCGGCCGGAATGCCGTAGCCGCTGTCGGTGACGGAGAACACGCCTTGCGCACCCTCGCGCCGCCACGACACGGCGATCTTGCCGCCGTCGGGCGTATAGCGGATCGCGTTGGTGACGAGATTCGCGAACGCGCTGAACACTTCGGTCTGCGCACCCGTGACGCCGAGCGTTTCGTCGATCGAGAACGTGATCTCGTGATGCCCGTTCGACAGCGTCTGCGCATCCTCCTTCAGATGGTCGAAGACGGCGCGCATGTCGATCGCATGATCCATCGGCGGCTTGCTTTCGCCCTCGAGCTTCGCGAGCACGAGCAGGTCGGTGACGATGTGCCGCATCCGCGACGCCTGCTGCTCCATCATGTCGAGATAGCGTGCGCGATCTTCCTCGTTCAGCGGCAGCTCGCGCATCGTCTCGAGAAAACCGGACAGCACGGTCAGCGGCGTCTTCAGTTCGTGCGACACGTTCGCGACGAAGTCGCGCCGCATCGCGTCGGTCCGCTCGAGCTCGGTGATGTCCTGCGTGAGCAGCAGCTTGCGATTCTCGCCGTACGGAAACACCTGCACTTCCAGCACGTTCTGCCGCGAGTCGCCCATCCCGCGCATCACGAGCGTTTCTTCGTAATGCTGCGCATTCAGGTAACGGACGAAATCCGGATGCCGGACTAGGTTCGTGATGTGCTGGCGCAGGTCGCGCTTCGCATCGAGGCCGAAGTGCACCTCGGCGATCGCGTTGCACCACTCGATCTGATCATGATCGTCGAGCATCGCGACGCCGTTCGGCGACGCCTGGATCGCCTGGATGAAGCGCGAATGCTGCTGCTCGACCTGCCGCACCTGCGCATGCCATTGCTTCGCGAGCTTGTGCAGCCGATAGTAGATCTCGCCCCAGATGCCCGGCGCGCTCGGCACCTCGCCGTAGACGGGCGCATCGAGCAGACGCCAGAGCTGCTGCGTATGGAAGGTGCTGAAGAAGCCCTGCGCGACCAGCATCACGACCGCGAACCCGAGAGCCGCGGCCGGGCCGACGAATACGCCGACCAATACGCTGATCAGCACGAGCAGCACGAGCGACACGAGAAAGCGCGCCCAGATGATGTTCATGATTCAGCGCCCGAGAGAATGAACGGCATGCCGTGGCATACGACACGCCTTGGTACGTTACGCGTGCTTCGCGAGCCGGTAGCCGCTGCCGCGCACGGTCTCGATCATCGCATCGCAGCCGGCCGGTTTCAAGGCCGCGCGCAATCGTTTGATGTGCACGTCGACGGTACGCTCCTCGACGAACACGTGGTCGCCCCATACCTGGTCGAGCAGTTGCGTGCGGCTGTGCACGCGCTCCGGATGCGTCATGAAGAAATGCAGCAGCCGGAACTCGGTCGGGCCGAGATCGAGCTTGATCTCGTTGCCGTCGCCGTGCGCGGCGACCCGGTGCGTGGCCGGATCGAGCCGCAGCCCGTTGATCGACACGACGTCCTCGGTCAGCTGCGGCGCGCGGCGGCGCAGCACCGCCTTGATGCGCGCCATCAGCTCCTTCGGCGAGAACGGCTTCGTCACGTAGTCGTCCGCGCCGATCTCGAGGCCGAGCACCTTGTCCTGCTCGTCGCCGCGTGCGGTCAACATGATGATCGGGATGTGCTTGGTCCGTTCGTTGTTGCGCAGGTCGCGCGCGAACGCGATACCGGACTTGCCCGGCAGCATCCAGTCGAGCAGCACGAGATCGGGCAGCACATCGCTGATCAGGTTCTGCGCCTGCTCCGCGTTGTACGCGCGGATCGGGCAGTGGCCGGCATGCTGGAGATTCACCGAGATCAGTTCGGAAATCGCGGGCTCATCTTCAACGACGAGAATGTTGCTGGGCATCGGCACCTCTGTTCTTCCTGTACGGAGTCGATTAACTGTTGGCTTCGCGATCGAGCGTGTCGCGCGGCTGGTGCCGCACGTCGGTGCCCTTCACGATGTAGATGATGAATTCGGCGATGTTCTTCGCGTGGTCGCCGATCCGCTCGATCGCCTTCGCGATGAACAGGTACTCGAGGCCGACCGAGATCGTGCGCGGATCTTCCTGCATGTACGACACGAGCTTGCGCACGAACGCGCGGAATTCCTGGTCGATTTCCTTGTCGTCCTTGACGATCTGCGCGGCCGCGACCGTATCGAGGCGCGCGAACGCATCGAGCGCGCGGCGCAGGATCGTCACGGCCATCTCGCCCGACACCTTGATCTCGGCGATGTTGACCGTGCGCGCTGCCGGTTCGTCGATCAGGCGGCGCACGCGCTTCGCGATCTTTTCGGCTTCGTCGCCGGCGCGCTCGAGGTTCGTAATCGTTTTCGAAATCGACATCAGAAGACGCAGATCACGTGCGGCAGGCTGCCTCCGCGCGATGATGTTGCCGCACTCCTGATCGATCTCGACTTCCATCGCGTTCAGCGTTTCCTCGGCCGTGATCACTTTCTCGGCCGTCTCGCGGTCGAATTCGTTCAGCGCGTGCATCGCGCCGACGATCTGCGACTCGACGAGCCCGCCCATTTCCAGCACTTTCGACGACACGGCATTCAAATCCGCATCGAACTGGCTCGACAGATGTTTATCCGACATGGTTGTGGTTCTCCGTCATCAGCCGAAACGGCCGGTGATGTAGTCTTCCGTTTCCTTGCGCACCGGCTTGATGAAGATCTTTTCGGTCTCGCCGAACTCGATCAGCTCGCCCAGGTACATGTAGGCGGTGTAATCCGAGCAGCGCGCGGCCTGCTGCATGTTGTGCGTGACGATCACGACCGTGTAGTCGCTCTTCAGCTCGGCGATCAGCTCCTCGATGCGGCCCGTCGAGATCGGGTCGAGCGCCGAGCACGGCTCGTCGAGCAGCAGCACTTCCGGACGGATCGCGATGCCGCGCGCGATGCACAGACGCTGCTGCTGGCCGCCGGACAGCCCGTAGCCGCTCTGGTTCAGCTTGTCCTTCACTTCGTTCCACAGCGCGGCCTTCGTCAGCGCCCACTCGACGCGGTCGTCCATTTCGGAGCGCGTGAGCTTCTCGAACATCTTCACGCCGAACGCGATGTTGTCGTAGATCGACATCGGGAACGGGGTCGGCTTCTGGAACACCATGCCGATCCGCGCACGCAGCAGCGAAATGTCGCGCTTCGTCGTCAGCAGGTTCTCGCCGTCCATCAGGATTTCGCCTTCGGCGCGCTGCTCCGGATAGAGCGCGAACATCTTGTTGAACGTGCGCAGCAGAGTCGACTTGCCGCAGCCCGACGGGCCGATGAACGCCGTGACCTTCCCTTCCGGAATGCGCAGGTTGATGTTCTTCAGCGCGTGGAACTTGTTGTAGAAGAAGTTGAGGTTGTTGACCTCGATCTTCGCGTTCAGCGGCGCCAGCGGACGGCCGTGTGCCGCGTCGTGCGTGCCGGCGGGCGCAGCGGTGCGCTCGACGGGATTCAGGTGGCTTTCTGCCATATTCATCGGATTGCTCCGCCGTTACTTTTTCGAGAAGATCGAGCGCGCCAGGATGTTGAGTCCGAGCACCCCGAGCGTGATCAGGAACACGCCCGCCCATGCGAGCGACTGCCATTCGGCGAACGGGCTCATCGCGAACTTGTAGATCGTCACGGGCAGGTTCGCCATCGGCTGGCTCATGTCGACCGAGAAGAACTGGTTCGACAGGGCCGTGAACAGCAGCGGCGCCGTTTCGCCGGCGATCCGCGCGACCGCGAGCAGCACGCCCGTCACGATCCCGCCGACGGACGCGCGCAGCGTGATCTTCAGCACCATGCGCCACTTCGGCGTGCCGAGCGCGACGGCCGCTTCGCGCAGCGCGTTCGGCACGAGCTTCAGCATGTTCTCGGTCGTGCGGATCACGATCGGAATCTGCAGCAGCGCGAGCGCGATCACGCCGGCCCAGCCGGAGAAGCGCCCCGACTTCGCGACGACGATTGCGTACACGAACAGGCCGATGACGATCGACGGCGCCGACAGCAGGATGTCGTTGATGAAGCGGATCGTGCTCGCGAGCAGGTTCTTCTGCCCGTATTCGGCGAGATAGACGCCCGCGAGGATGCCGATCGGCGTGCCGACCAGCGTGCCGAAGCCGCACAGTAGCAGGCTGCCGACGATCGCGTTCGCGAGGCCGCCGCCTTCCGTGTTCGGTGCCGGCGTCGATTCGGTGAACAGCTGCAACGACAGGCCGCCGACACCGAGATGCACGGTCGTGTACAGGATCCACACGAGCCAAAGCAGGCCGAATGCCATCGCCGCGAGCGACGCGGTGAGCGCGATCGCGTTGGTCACCTTGCGCTTGCGCTGCAGGCGGTTGCGCATCGCGTCGAGCGCGGCGCCGTTCGGCCCCGGGAAATTCATGACGGGCTCGCTCATTTCTTGCCCTCTCCCTTCTCGAGACGAAGCAGCAGCAGTTTGGAGATCGACAGCACGATGAACGTGATCACGAACAGGATCAGCCCGAGCTCCATCAACGCGGACGTATGCAGGCCCGGCTGCGCTTCCGCGAATTCGTTCGCGAGCGCCGACGTGATGCTGTTGCCGGGCGCGAACAGCGACACGCTGTCGAGCAGGTTCGTGTTGCCGATCACGAAGGTCACGGCCATCGTCTCGCCGAGCGCGCGGCCGAGGCCGAGCATCACGCCGCCGATCACGCCCGTCTTCGTATAGGGCAGCACGACCTTCCACATCACTTCCCATGTCGTGCAGCCGATCCCGTACGCCGATTCCTTCAGCAGCACGGGCGTGACTTCGAACACGTCGCGCATCACCGACGCGATGTACGGGATGATCATGATCGCGAGGATCACGCCGGCCGCGAGAATGCCGATGCCGATCGGCGGCCCTGACGTGAGCGGACCGATGACCCACACGTCCTTGAAGATGCGGCCGACCGGTTTCTGGAAGTATTCGGCGAAGATCGGCGCGAACACGAGCAGACCCCACATCCCGTACACGATCGACGGAATCGCGGCGAGCAGCTCGATCGCGATACCGAGCGGGCGGCGCAGCCACACGGGCGACAGCTCGGTGAGGAACAGCGCGATGCCGAAGCTGACCGGTACCGCGATCACGAGCGCGATCAGCGACGTGACGAGCGTGCCGTAGATCGGCACGACCGCGCCGTAGATGTCCGAGTTCGGATCCCACTCGGATTGCAACAGGAAGCCGACGCCGAACTTCTGGATGGTCGGCATCGACGCGATGATCAAGGAAACGATGATCCCGCCGAGCAGCAGCAGGGTCACGATCGCGGCGAGCCGTGCGAGGCCGCCGAACAGGACGTCGCCGAGACGGCCCGGCGCGCGTTGCGACGCGGCGTCGGCGGACCGGGAAGACGGATATGAAATTTCAGACATGGGCGCCTGTCTTGGATCGCCGGGCGCCGTGACGCCCGGCCTTACCGCACACACTGCCCGGCCGGCACGGCCGGGCAGCGAACCGCATTACTGCTTACTCGGCGGCCACCGGCTTGCCCGATGCGTCCGTCACCTTCGTCTTCCACTGCTTGCGGATTTCCGCTTCGACCGTCGCCGGCAGCGAGATGTAGTCGAGGCTGTCGGCAGCCTTCTCGCCGTTCTTGAACGCCCAGCTGAAGAACTTCAGCGTTTCCGCGCCCTGCTCCGGCTTGTCCTGCTTCGCGTGCAGCAGCACGAACGTCGCGCCGACGACCGGCCATGCTTCCTTGCCCGGCTGGTTCGTCAGGATCTGGTAGAACGACTTCGACCAGTTCGCGCCTGCGGCAGCGGCCTTGAAGGTTTCGGTCTTCGGCTCGACCACCGTGCCCGACGAGTTCTTCAGCGCCGTGTAGACCATGTTGTTCTTCTTCGCGTACGCCCATTCGACGTAGCCGATCGCGCCCGGCAGGCGCTGCACGAAGGCCGCGACGCCGTCGTTGCCCTTGCCGCCCGTGCCCGTCGGCCAGTTGACCGTCGTGCCTTCGCCGATCTTCGACTTCCACTCGTCGTTGACCTTCGACAGGTAGTTCGTCCAGATGAAGCTCGTGCCCGAGCCGTCGGCGCGGCGAACGACCGCGATGTCCGTATCCGGCAGCTTGACCTTCGGGTTCAGCGCGGCGATCGCCGGGTCGTTCCACTTCTTGATCTTGCCAAGGTAGATGTCGCCGAGCACCGGGCCCGACAGCGTCAGTTCGCCGGCCTTCACGCCCGGCACGTTGACGACCGGCACCACGCCGCCGACGACCGTCGGGAACTGGAACAGGCCTTCCTTCGCGAGTTCTTCATCCTTCAGCGGAGCATCCGAACCGGCAAAATCGACCGTCTTCGCGTTGATCTGCTTCAGGCCGCCCGACGAGCCGATACCTTGGTAGTTCACCTTCGCGCCGCCGGACTGCTGGTAGTCGGCAGCCCATTTCGTATAGATCGGCATCGCAAACGTGCTGCCTGCGCCCGTGATGTCGGCAGCGTGAGCGGCGACGGCGAAAAGCGCGCCAGCCAGGCCGGCAATCGCGGTTTGCATCAATTTCATGAGACCTCCAGTGTGTGAGCGGATGACTACGGCACCGCGAAGGTTAGGGGCTGCTCATGACGATAATGTGACAATCGATGAAACTGGCGTGACAGTAACATGACTGGTTGAAAGGGTGAATCCGGCCCCGCGCGGGCCGCTGCGCCGGCCACGCGCGGCGCGGAGGGCGGCAAGAATTGCCGGCTGGAGGGAAGCACGCGCCGCTGGCGCGTGGGGCGCAGCCGATCGTATCGGCGCGCGACCTTGCGGGAATACCCTTGGCCCGGATACCACGATTCGCCGGTCTGGCGAACATTCTTCTTCGGACGAATATCCGCAGTGAAACTGGCGCCTAGTTAATAGCGCAAACCTTTGCGTATGAAGAATGGCGGCGCCCGCAGGCGCCGCCATCGTGATTCGGCGAACGGCCGGCGCACATGCGATCGAACCGTCGCGCGCGGGCCGCTCTTCGTGCCGGTCAGGCCGTCGCCACGCGCACCGCTTCGGCGATCGCTTCCGCATGACGGGTCGCGTCGGCCGCGTGCTGCGCCTCGACCATCACGCGCAGCACCGGCTCGGTGCCCGACGCGCGGATCAGCACGCGGCCGCGGTCGGCGAGCGCGCTTTCGGCCGCGTCGATCGCTGCGCGAATCGATGCGTCGCCCTTCCAGTCGGCGCCCGGCTTCATCCGCACGTTGATCAGCTTTTGCGGGAACAGCGTGACGCCGTCGAGCATCTGCGCGAGCGTGCGGCCGCTGCGCTTGAGCGCGGCGAGCACGAGCAGCGCCGACACGATGCCGTCGCCCGTCGAATGGCGGTCGAGCGACAGGATGTGGCCCGACCCTTCCGCGCCGAGCTGCCAGCCGCGCTCGCGCAGCTGTTCGAGCACGTAGCGGTCGCCGACCGCCGCGCGCACGAACTGCACGCCCTCGCGCTGCAGCGCGACCTCGACCGCAAGGTTCGTCATCAGCGTGCCGACCGCGCCGTCGACCTTGCCGTCCGTTGCGATCCGGTCTTTCACGAGCACATAGAGCAACTCGTCGCCGTTGAACAGCCGGCCCGTCGAATCGACGACCTGCAGGCGGTCGGCGTCGCCGTCGAGCGCGATGCCGAGATCCGCATGATTCGCGCGCACCGCGCGCATCAGCGCGTCCGGCGCCGTTGCGCCGACGCCGTCGTTGATGTTGAAGCCGTTCGGCGCGACGCCGATCGGGATCACGTCCGCGCCGAGCTCGTGGAACACGTGCGGCGCGATCTGGTATGCGGCGCCGTGCGCACAATCGATCACGAGCTTCAACCCGCGCAGGTCGTACGCCGCCGGGAACGTGCTCTTGCAGAACTCGATGTAGCGGCCGGCTGCGTCGTCGAGGCGGCGCGCCTTGCCGAGACGGTCCGACGACGCGCATTCGAGCGGCTTGTCGAGCCACGCTTCGATCGCGGCTTCGGTATCGTCGGGCAGCTTGTTGCCGTCCGCGGAGAAGAACTTGATCCCGTTGTCCTGATACGGGTTGTGCGACGCGCTGATCACGACGCCGGCCGACAGGCGCAGCGCGCGCGTCAGGTATGCGACGCCCGGCGTCGGCATCGGGCCGGCGAGCATCACGTCGACGCCTGCCGCGGAGAAGCCGGCTTCGAGCGCGGCCTCGAGCATGTACCCGGACACGCGCGTGTCCTTGCCGATCAGCACCGTCGGCCGCGCGCCCGGCGCGACGTCGGCCGTGCCGGCCAGTACCTTGCCGGCCGCATAGCCGAGACGCAACACGAAATCAGGCGTGATGGGCGCATCGCCCACCGTGCCGCGAATGCCGTCCGTGCCGAAATATCGACGTCCCATGGCGAACCTTCCTCCTTCGTCTTTCTGACTTGCTTATCGTTGCCGCGCGGCTTCGCGCACGGCGTTCCATACCTTCAGCGCGTCGACCGTCGCCGCGACGTCGTGCACGCGCACGATCGCGGCGCCCCGCTCGACCGCGCACAACGCGGCTGCGACGCTCGCCGCGACGCGTTCCATCGGCGGCTTGCCGCCGATCACCGCGCCGAGCATCGACTTGCGCGACATGCCCGCGAGAATCGGATATGCGCGCCCGTCGGGCCGCGCAGGCGCCGTGTCCGGCAATGCGGCCAGCAGCGCGTAATTGTCGTCGACCACCGCCTTGCCGAATCCGAAGCCCGGATCGACGCAGATCCGCTCCGGTGCGACGCCCGCGTCGCGCAATGCTTGCGCCCGCGCCGCGAGAAAATCGCGCACGTCGGTCACGACGTCGCCGTAGTCGGGCTCGCCGACCTGCATCGTCTGCGGCTCGCCGAGCATGTGCATCGCGCACAGCCCGCTGTTGCCATCGCGCACCGCGTCGATCGCACCCGGCTGACGGAATCCCCAGATGTCGTTGATCAGGTCCGCGCCGGCAGCGAGTGCCGCACGCATCACGGCCGGCTTGTACGTGTCCACCGACAGCGGCACGTTCAGCGGCCGCAGCGCATCGACGAGCGGGATCACGCGCGCGAGCTCCTCGTCGAGCGGCACGGGGGGCGCACCGGGGCGCGTCGACTCGCCGCCGATGTCGATCAGGTCGACGCCTTCGGCGATCATCCGCTCGGCCTGGCGCAGCGCGTCGTCGCGCGCGAGAAAGCGGCCGCCGTCGGAAAACGAATCGGGCGTCGCGTTGAGGATGCCCATCACGAGCGGGCGTTCGAACGTCAGCGAGAAACGGCCGCACTGGAGCGGCGCGGGCGAATACGTGGAAACGGCGGATTCGGACACGGGCGGGAGGCGTGGATGAATGCAAAACGGGCCGGTGTGAAGCCACACCAGCCCGTGAACGGTGCTACAGCGGAGGTCAGGCCGGCGAAGCGGGCGCCGGCGCGTTGCCGGGCTTCACTTCGGCGGTCGTGCCGCCACCCGACGAATCGCCGCCGATGGCCGGCGAGCTCTTCGGCGAGCGCGGCGGACGCCCTTCCATGATGTCGTTGATCTGATCGGCGTCGATCGTCTCCCACTCCATCAGCGCGGCCGTCATCGCCTCGACCTTGTCGCGGTTCTCTTCGAGCAGCCGGCGCGCAAGGTTGTACTGCTCATCGAGCACGCGGCGGATCTCGCCGTCGACCTTCTGTTGCGTCGCTTCCGAGATCGTGCGCGTGAACCCGCGGCCGAACGGACCGTTGTCGCTTTCATCGTCGACGTAGACCATCGGCCCGAGCGCGTCGGTCATGCCGAAGCGGGCAACCATCGCGCGCGCCGTCTGCGTCGCCTTGTTGAAGTCGTCCGACGCGCCGGTGCTGATCAGGTTCAGGAACAGCTCCTCGGCCACGCGGCCGCCGAACAGGATCGCGAGGCGGTCGAGCAGGTAGTCCTTCGAATACGTCTCGTTGTCATGCTCCGGCAACTGCCACGTGACGCCCAGCGCGCGACCGCGCGGGATGATCGTGACCTTGTGCACCGGATCGGCCTTCGGCAGCAGCTTCGCGATCACCGCGTGGCCCGACTCGTGGTAAGCCGTCGCGCGCTTCGCTTCCTCGCGAATCACGGCGGACTTGCGCTCCGGACCCATGAAGATCTTGTCCTTCGCGTCCTCGAAATCCTGCATCTCGACGATGCGCTTGCCGCGGCGGGCCGCGAACAGCGCCGCTTCGTTCACGAGGTTCGCGAGATCGGCGCCCGAGAAGCCCGGCGTGCCGCGTGCGATGACCGCCGCATCGACGTCGTTCGCGATCGGCACCTTGCGCAGGTGCACGCGCATGATCTGCTCGCGGCCGCGGATGTCCGGCAGGCCGACGTAGACCTGGCGGTCGAAACGGCCCGGACGCAGCAGCGCCTTGTCGAGCACGTCCGAGCGGTTGGTCGCGGCGATCACGATCACGCCCGAGTTCGCTTCGAAGCCGTCCATTTCGACGAGCATCTGGTTCAGCGTCTGCTCGCGCTCGTCGTTGCCGCCGCCCATGCCGGCGCCGCGATGACGGCCGACCGCGTCGATTTCGTCGATGAACACGATGCACGGCGCGTGCTTCTTCGCCTGCTCGAACATGTCGCGCACGCGGGCCGCGCCGACGCCGACGAACATTTCGACGAAGTCGGAACCCGAGATGCTGAAGAACGGCACCTTCGCTTCACCGGCGATCGCGCGGGCGAGCAGCGTCTTGCCGGTGCCCGGAGGGCCGACCAGCAGCACGCCGCGCGGAATGCGGCCGCCCAGCTTCTGGAACTTCTGCGGGTCGCGCAGGAAATCGACGAGCTCGGACACTTCTTCCTTCGCTTCGTCGCAGCCCGCGACGTCGGAGAAGTTGACCGCGTTGTTGTTCTCGTCGATCAGCCGCGCACGCGATTTCCCGAACGAGAATGCGCCGCCTTTGCCGCCTCCCTGCATCTGCCTCATCATGTAGAACCAGAACACGATGATCAGGATCGTCGGCCCGAGGTAGTACAGCGCGGACATCAGCGCGTTCGGCTCGTCGTCGGCCTTGCCGCTGACCTGCACGCCGTACTTCATCAGATCGCCGACCATCCAGATGTCGCCCGGCGACACGATCTGGTATTTCTGGCCATCAGCCGGAGTGACGGTGAGGTTGCGCCCCTGCACGACGACGTTCTTGACCTTGCCGTTCTTGGCGTCGTCCATGAACTGCGAATAGGACACACCTTCCTGGACGCGGGGCTTGTCGAACTGCTTGAACACCGTAAACAGCACCAGTGCGATCACCAGCCACACTGCTGCCTTCGAAAACATATTGTTGTTCAAAGCACCACTCCTTCACTCGTAGACGAGCGCCTACATTTTCCTTGCGGCGCTCCTCGGTCATTCTAATCCAGTCCGACCACCCCTGCCATAAGCATTGACAACCGCCGCGATAGCGCTTCGCTTGTCTGGCAAGGGCCGGAGCCCGTTTGCGGCATCGCGCTCCGCGTCACCGCGGATGCTTCAGCTGCCGACCCAAAATGAACGTTTCGGACGATTTGTCGCGGGACGCCTTGGGCTTGCGTGGTGCGACGACCTTAAACTGCTGTTTGAACTTTTCGACGATCTGGCTGTAGCCGCTGCCATGGAAGCACTTCACCAGCAGCGCGCCGTCCGGTTTCAGGTGATTCTGCGCAAACTCGAGCGCCAGATCGCAGATGTGCTCGATGCGCGCGGCGT
Source organism: Burkholderia latens (assembly GCF_902499045.1). Taxonomy (GTDB): domain Bacteria; phylum Pseudomonadota; class Gammaproteobacteria; order Burkholderiales; family Burkholderiaceae; genus Burkholderia; species Burkholderia latens. The sequence continues at coordinate 112,120 of NZ_CABVPL010000010.1, forward strand.
CGGCCGACGCCACCCCCGACAGGTTGGGGGCCATGTCGGAAATAACAAGGTCCACCGGGCGACCTTCGAGCACGTCCTCCAGCTGGTGCAGCACGTCGTCCTCGCGGAAGTCGCCCTGCAGGAAATGGACGTCGGCGATCGGCTCCATCGGCAGGATGTCGAGCGCAATGATCGTTCCGTCGATGCCGCCTTCGCGCTGCGTGTCGCGCTTCTTGCCCTGCGCGAGCTTGTTGCGCGCATATTGGCTCCAGCTGCCGGGGGCCGCGCCGAGGTCGACGATCACCTGGCCCGGGCGAATCAGCTTGTCCTGCTCGTCGATTTCCTTCAGCTTGTACGCGGCACGCGCGCGATAGCCCTCCCGCTGCGCCATTTTGACGTACGGGTCGTTGATGTGGTCGTGCAGCCAGTGCTGGTTAAAGCGGTTTTTTGCCATTCGAGAGAGAGATTGCTGCTATTTGCTTCGTGAAGCCGTGCTTTTGGCGGATAATACGCGTCTTCTTCGCGCGGCTGCGGCCCCTTTCGAGCCCAAGCCGCGATTTTACGTGGTTTCGGCGCGCGGCTGACGCGGTAACTTCCCGCGATTCGCTTCTCACGCAACGCGCCCTTATTTAGATTTCGACATTCCCATGCCCGCCCTTTCGCTTTCCCCCGCCGAGCGCTCCGCGCTGCGTTCCCAGGCCCATGCGCTCAAGCCCGTCGTGCTGATCGGCGCCGAAGGGCTGACCGACGCCGTGCTCAAGGAAATCAAGGTGCACCTCGCCGCGCACCAGCTGATCAAGATCCGCGTGTTCGGCGACGAACGCGACGAACGCGTCGCGATTTACGACGAGATCTGCGACCGTCTGAACGCGGCGCCGATCCAGCACATCGGCAAGCTGCTCGTGATCTGGAAGCCCGAGGCGCCCGCGGCGGCCCCGGCTCGCGGCCGCCGTGCCGGCGCGCTGCCGAGCGCGGCCGAAGCCGCCGACGACCGCAAAGGCCGCGCACCGCGCACGGTGAAGGTCATCAAGGTATCGCCGAACGCAAGCCCCGTGCGCCGCCCGAAGCCGACCAAGGTCGTCGTGCGCGGCAACGAGCGCGTGACCGCGGGCGGCACCGTCAAGCGTGCGAAAAAGCGCCAGGCCAGCGCGAAGCGGCCGCACCAGGGCAAGTAAGCCTGCAGGCGCGGCACGCAGCGCTCCGTGCCGCGCGGCCCGTGCGACGCTCAGCCCGCGCAGGCCGTGCCGGGCGCGCCGGCCATTCAGGCGTCGCGCGCCGGCAGACGCCAGATCAGCATCAGCCCCAGCACGCTCTCGACGAGGTAGAACAGGCTCGAGACACCGTGCAGCATCCCGAAGCGGCTTGCATACGGCGAGTTCGCGATATCGGTGCCCGCTTCCATCGCGGCCACCCGCAGCGCGTTCATGAACGGCTGCAGCGCAAAATACCCGACCAGCACGCACGCGACCATCGCCGCGACGATCCAGCGCACGCGCCGGTAATCGCCGCTGCCGCGCCGCACCTGCTGGTTCGACAGCGCGAGCAGCAGCACGCCGCACACGACACCGACGATCGCCTCGATACGAAACAGCTGGGCGGCGACCGAACCGGCCGTCATCCGCTCCAGCGTCCGGAACAGCACGGGCGCGACCGCATACCCGATCGTCAGCAAGCTGCCGACCCATACGGCCGACAGCAGACGGAACACGCGATGCGGCATCACGTCGCCCCGCGTCAGATGTAGCTGACCGAGATGATTTCGTATTCGCGCACGCCGCTCGGCGCCTGCACGGCCGCGACGTCGCCTTCGGACTTGCCGATCAGCGCGCGCGCGATCGGCGAGCTGACCGAGATCAGGCCGTGATCGATGTCGGCTTCGTCGTCGCCGACGATCTGGTACTTGACGGTATCGCCCGACTCGAGATCCTCGAGCTCGACCGTCGCGGCGAACACCACGCGGCCATCGGCGTCGAGCACGGTCGGATCGATGATTTGCGCGGCGGACAGCTTCGATTCGAGTTCCGCGATACGGCCCTCGATAAAGCCCTGCTTTTCCTTCGCTGCGTCGTATTCGGCGTTTTCGGACAGATCGCCCTGTGCGCGGGCCTCCGCGATCGCGTTGATCACGGCCGGCCGCTCGACGGACTTGAGGCGCTGCAATTCATCGCGCAGTTGTTCTGCGCCACGCTTTGTCAACGGAATGGTGCTCATAAACGGCTCAATCGCTAAAAACGGCTATAAAAAAAATCACCGCGATTAAGCGCATTTCCGGCGGACCGGAAACACCGCTTAACCGCGGCACGTGTTGCTTCGACAGGGAACTGACTGCTTAGTTTAGGCGAGCGTGAAGACCTTGTAAATCATAGACTTCCAGATCCTTCAGATAGCGCAGGCCTTCGACTGCCGCGCGCGCGCCCGACATCGTCGTGTAGTACGTGACCTTGTGCGCCTGCGCGCTCATCCGGATCGAACGCGAATCGGCGATCGCCTGGCGCGTCTCGTCGACCGTCGTGAACACGAGTGCGATCTCGCCGTTCTTGATCATGTCGACGATGTGCGGACGGCCGTCCTTCACCTTGTTCACGACCTTCACCGGCACGCCGGCCGCTTCGATCGCCGCTGCCGTGCCCTTGGTCGCGACGATCGGGTAGCCGAGGTCGTGCAGCATGCGCGCGACTTCGACGGCCTTCGGCTTGTCCGCATCCATCACCGTCAGCAGCACCGTGCCGGACTCCGGCAGGCGTGAACCGGCCGCGAGCTGCGACTTGAACAGCGCTTCGCCGAACGTGCGGCCGACGCCCATCACTTCGCCGGTCGAGCGCATTTCAGGCCCGAGCACCGGATCGACGGTCGGGAACTTGACGAACGGGAACACCGCTTCCTTCACGCTGAAGTACGGCGGCTCGATTTCCTTCGTCACGCCCTGCTGCGCGAGCTTCTGGCCGACCATCGCGCGCGCCGCGATCTTCGCGAGCGGCAGGCTGGTCGCCTTCGACACGTACGGCACCGTGCGCGACGCGCGCGGGTTCACTTCGAGCACGTAGATGATGTCCTGCTTCGAGCCGTCAGCCTGCGGCACCTGCTGGATCGCGAACTGCACGTTCATCAGGCCGACCACGTTCAGCGCCTTCGCCATCGCGCCCGTCTGGCGCTTCAGCTCGGCCACGGTTTCCTTCGACAGCGAGTACGGCGGCAGCGAGCATGCCGAGTCGCCCGAGTGGACGCCCGCCTGCTCGATGTGCTCCATCACGCCGCCGATGAACACCGCGTCGCCGTCGCAGATGCAGTCGACGTCGCATTCGATCGCGTCGTTCAGGAAGCGGTCGAGCAGCACCGGCGAATCGTTCGACACCTTCACGGCCTCGCGCATGTAGCGTTCGAGGTCGCGCGGCTCGTGGACGATTTCCATCGCGCGGCCGCCCAGCACGTACGACGGGCGCACGACGAGCGGGTAGCCGATTTCGGCCGCCAGCGCGAGCGCCTCGTCTTCGGTGCGCGCCGTGCGGTTCGGCGGCTGGCGCAGGCCGAGGTCCTGCAGCAGCTTCTGGAAACGTTCGCGGTCTTCGGCCGCGTCGATCATGTCCGGCGACGTGCCGACGATCGGCACGCCGTGCGCCTCGAGGTCGAGCGCGAGCTTCAGCGGCGTCTGGCCGCCGTACTGGACGATCACGCCGACCGGCTTTTCCTTGTCGACGATCTCGAGCACGTCTTCGAGCGTCAGCGGCTCGAAATACAGGCGGTCGGACGTGTCGTAGTCGGTCGACACCGTTTCCGGGTTGCAGTTGACCATGATCGTTTCATAGCCGTCTTCGCGCATCGCGAGCGCGGCGTGCACGCAGCAGTAGTCGAACTCGATGCCCTGGCCGATCCGGTTGGGGCCGCCGCCGAGCACCATGATCTTCTTGTTCGTGGTCGGCTGCGCCTCGCACTCTTCCTCGTAGGTCGAGTACATGTACGCCGTCTTGGTCGCGAACTCGGCCGCGCAGGTGTCGACGCGCTTGTAGACCGGGCGCACGTTCAGCTCCACGCGGCGCTTGCGGACGTCTTCCGGCGTCGCGCCGAGCAGCTTCGCGAGGCGGCGGTCGGAGAAGCCGCTCTGTTTCAGGAAGCGCAGCTCGTCGAACGTCAGCGACGCGAGCGTGCGGCCCGACAGCGCCTTCTCCTTCAGGATGATCTGCTCGATCTGCGCGAGGAACCATGGATCGATCGCGGTTTCCGCGAAGATCTCTTCGGCCGTCATGCCGATCCGGAATGCATCGCCGACGTACCAGATGCGGTCCGGGCCCGGCTCGTGGATCTCGATCGCGATCTCGTCGCGGTCGGTCGACTTCTCGTCGAGACCGTCGACGCCGACTTCGAGGCCGCGCAGCGCCTTCTGGAACGATTCCTGGAACGTGCGGCCGATCGCCATCACTTCGCCGACCGACTTCATCTGCGTGGTCAGGCGCGAGTCGGCTTCACGGAACTTCTCGAACGCGAAACGCGGGATCTTCGTGACGACGTAGTCGATCGTCGGCTCGAACGATGCCGGCGTCTGGCCGCCGGTGATCTCGTTCTTCAGCTCGTCGAGCGTGTAGCCGACGGCCAGCTTCGCCGCGACCTTCGCGATCGGGAAGCCGGTCGCCTTCGACGCGAGCGCCGACGAACGCGACACGCGCGGGTTCATTTCGATGACGACCATGCGGCCGTCCTTCGGGTTGATCGAGAACTGCACGTTCGAGCCGCCGGTGTCGACGCCGATCTCGCGCAGCACCGCGAGCGATGCGTTACGCAGGATCTGGTATTCCTTGTCGGTCAGCGTCTGTGCCGGTGCGACCGTGATCGAGTCGCCGGTGTGCACGCCCATCGGGTCGAGGTTTTCGATCGAGCACACGATGATGCAGTTGTCCGCGCGGTCGCGCACGACTTCCATCTCGTATTCCTTCCAGCCGAGCAGCGATTCCTCGATCAGGAGCTCGCGCGTCGGCGACAGGTCGAGCCCGCGCTTGCAGATCTCCTCGAACTCCTCGCGGTTGTACGCGATGCCGCCGCCCGAGCCGCCGAGCGTGAACGACGGACGAATCACGACCGGATAGCCGCTGCCGCCGGTGGCCGCCATGATCTCGGCGTGCACCTTGGTCGCTTCTTCCATCGAGTGCGCGATGCCCGACTTCGCGGAACCGAGACCGATCTTGGTCATCGCGTCCTTGAACTTCTGGCGGTCTTCCGCCTTGTCGATCGCCTCCGGCGACGCGCCGATCAGCTCGACGCCGAACTTCTCGAGCACGCCGTGGTGGTGCAGGTCGAGCGCGCAGTTCAGCGCGGTCTGGCCGCCCATCGTCGGCAGGATCGCGTCCGGGCGCTCCTTCTCGATGATGCGCGCGACGACTTCCCACGTGATCGGCTCGATGTACGTGACGTCGGCCGTGTTCGGGTCGGTCATGATCGTCGCCGGGTTGCTGTTCACGAGGACGACCTTGTAGCCCTCTTCACGCAGCGCCTTGCAAGCCTGCGCGCCCGAATAGTCGAACTCGCAAGCCTGGCCGATGATGATCGGGCCGGCGCCGATGATGAGGATGCTTTTGATGTCTGTGCGTTTTGGCATGGCTTGTGAATTCAGTAAGTAATCTTTGTCGTGGCGTTGTCGTGGGTCGGCCGGCCGCGCTCAGCTCATGGTGGCGAGCGCGAGCTTCACCGAGAAACCGATGAACAGGCCGCCCACGCCGCTCGCCGCGCCGGCCGCGAGCTTGCGCCGCCGGCGGAAATGCTCGGCGAGCCGCGCGCCCGCGAAGATCAGCGTGCTCAGGTACAGGAAGCTCGCGCACTGCGCGATCGCCCCGAGCACGACGAACGACAGCGCGGGATGCGGGAAGGCCGGGTCGACGAACTGGATGAAGAACGAGATGAAGAACAGGATCGCCTTCGGATTCAGGAGGCTCACGATCAGCGCCTTGCGCAACGGCCGTTCGCCGTCAACCGCCTGCGGCGCGCCGACCGGCGCATCGCCGCGCGCGCGCAGCTTGCTCCACGCGCTGCGCAGCATCCCGGCGCCGATGTACAGCAGGTATGCGGCGCCGCCGTACTTGACGACGGAGAACAGCAGCGGGTTCGCCTTCAGCAGCGACGCGACGCCCGCGGCGGACAGCACCATCAGCACCGTGTCGCCGACGAACACGCCGCAGGCCGCGCGATAGCCGGCCTTCACGCCGCGCTGCGCGGCAAGCGACAGCACGTACATCGAGTTCGGCCCCGGCAGCAGGATGATGAAGATCACGCCGAACACGTAGGTCCAGATATCCGTGATGCCGAGTGCGTGGCCGAACATGATGCGAATCTCCCGTTCTTCGGTGGCTTCGGTTGCGTCAGGCGGTGCGCTGCTTCGCCGCGTCCATCAGTGCGGTGAAACGGTCGAACAGATAGCCGATGTCGTGCGGGCCGGGCGACGCTTCCGGGTGGCCCTGGAAGCAGAATGCCGGCTTGTCGGTCAGCTCGAAGCCCTGCAGCGTGCCGTCGAACAGCGACACGTGCGTCACGCGCGCGTTGGCCGGCAGCGAATCCGCATCGACCGCGAAGCCGTGGTTCTGCGACGTGATCACCACGCGGCCGTCGCCGAGATCCTTCACCGGATGGTTCGCGCCGTGGTGGCCCGTCTTCATCTTCAGCGTCTTCGCGCCGACCGCGAGGCCCATGATCTGGTGGCCGAGGCAGATGCCGAACGTCGGCACGCCGCGCTCGATGAATTGCTTGGTCGCCGCGATCGCGTAGTCGCACGGCTCCGGGTCGCCGGGGCCATTCGACAGGAAGATGCCGTCCGGATTCAGCGCGAGCGCGTCGGCCGCGCTCGCCTCGGCCGGCAGCACCGTCACGTGGCAGCCGCGCTCCGCGAGCATGCGCAGGATGTTGTACTTGACGCCGAAGTCGTACGCGACGACGCGGTACTTCGGGGCTTCCTGCATCCCGTAGCCGCCTTCGAGACGCCATTCGGTCTGCTTCCACTCGAACGGCTTCGTGGTCGACACGACCTTCGCGAGGTCCATGCCGGCGAGGCCCGGGAACGAGCGCGCGAGCTCGATCGCCTTCTCCGCGTCGTCCGAGCCGGCGAGGATGCAGCCGTTCTGCGCGCCCTTGTCGCGCAGGATGCGGGTCAGCTTGCGGGTGTCGATGCCGGCGATCGCGACGACGCCTTCGTCGCGCAGGTAATCGCCGAGCGTGCGGTCCATGCGGAAGTTCGATGCGAGCGTGGGCAGATCACGGATGATCAGGCCGGCGGCATGGACTTTCGTGGCTTCGACGTCTTCGGCGTTCACGCCGTAGTTGCCGATATGCGGGTAGGTGAGCGTGACGATCTGGCGCGCGTAACTCGGGTCAGTCAGGATTTCCTGATAGCCGGTAATCGCGGTGTTGAACACGACTTCACCGATCGTATGGCCTTCGGCCCCGATCGAATAACCACGAAAGACCGTGCCGTCGGCAAGTGCAAGCAAAGCGGGAGAAAAAGACGGCAACACGGGAGGCTCCTTGGGGAACACCCTGCTGCCGACCTGTTTACCCTGCCGCGCGAGCGCCGCGCTGCGTACGCGCGCGTGTCGCTAGCTGGACGCGACCTGCGTTGTCGGCACGCGAGCCCGGCGCGGCGCGCACGAGGCTTCGCGGCATCGCCCGACAGGCGGCGTGCGGCGGATGAACGGGATGAGTGAGGTAGGCGCTAGGGTGCGAGGTTGATCAGCACAAACTTTCAAATTATAGCCCGAAAATGGCCTTATCTTCAATTGATATGGCCGTCCGATCACGCATGCGGCGCGCGCGGCGCACCCGCAACCTTGCGCGGCGCGCATTGCTGCGGCCCCGTTTCCGCGGCCGCCCTGCCCGTCAGCGTACCGCCGGATCGGCGTGCTTGCCAGCGCCGCGCGCGGGCCACACGTACCAGACCGCGCTCGCGAATTGCAGCGCGAGCAGCACGGTCCACGCGGTGACGTGCGCGGCAACCGGGTAACGGCCGCCGACGGCCGGCCAGTGCGACAGCACCGCGCCGATGCCGATCTGGAACGCAAAGATCAACACGAAGATCACGAGCGTGAGCGTCGTATTCGCGCGGCCGATCAGATGGGCCGGAAAGTGACCGGCCAACACCGCATAGGTCAGGATCCCGACGCCGCCGAACATCCCGTAAGCCGCCCACAGCACGGCGGGCGGCAGCGGCGCGCGCATGACGATCGCTGCCTGCGTGAGCACGAACAGCGCCATGCCGACGCCGCAGAACGCCTGCACCGACACGCCGCGCCGCTCGAACATGCGCGCCGCCGCGCCGAAGCCGACGCAGCCTGCCATCATCGCGAAGCCGAGCACCGACACGAGCCGCGCGGCGTGCGGCGCATCGAAGCCCGCGACATCGCGCAGGTACGGCCCGACCCACAGCGACTGCATCGCGTAGAACACCCCCTGCGTGACGACCGAGAACGACGAGATCTTCCAGAATGCGCGGCTGCTCAGAATCTGCCACGTGCCCGTGAACTGGCTGACGAGCCCGCCTTGGCGATGGGGCTGCCCGGCTTCCGGCGCGCCGAAGCCGATCGCGGCCGCGACGACGACGGTCAGCACCGCGAGACCGCCGCAGATCGCACGCCAGCTGGTCACGCCGAGCAGCCACGTCAGCGGCGAGCCGACCGCGACGCCGCCTAGGCCGCCGACAGCCATCACGAGACCGTTCACGAGCGGCAGCCGGCCGACCGGGAAATGCTGCGCGAGCGCCTTGAACGCCGCGCCGAGGCACACCGACACGCCGACGCCGATCAGCAGCCGGCCGATCATCATCGTGCCGAGATCGTGCGCGACGCCGAACACCGCGGCGCCGGCCGCCGCGAACAACAGCATCCCGCCGGTCACACGACGCGGGCCGAAATGGTCGAGCAGCACGCCGGCCGGAATCTGCGCGCCGGCAAAGCCGAGGAAATAGAGACTCGTGAGCAGCCCGAGATCGGCGGCCGACAGCCCGAGCTCGTGCGTGACGAACGGCGCGAAACCGAGATTGACGCCGCGGAACACGTACGACACGAAATATCCGATCGCAAACAACGCGAGCACCCTCAGCTGCACCGACGACATCGCTCCTCCTCGTTATCCCGGACTGCGCGAAGCAGCGGCGGCCCGCTGCCGCGCACAAACGAAAACGCCGTCACCTCGGTGACGGCGTTGCTTCGCGTTTCGTCGGATGATAGCGCAATCGCGCGGCCCGCACTGGCCGCCGCGCCGCGCTCACAACCACGCCCGCTTCGTTACTTCTTCTTGCCCTTGCGCGCGGCGGCCTTCGGCGCCGCCTTCGCGGGAGCGGCCTTCGCCGCGCGGGCCGCCGGCTTCGCGACCACGTGCTTCCCGCCGCGCGACTTGCCGCCGACGGACAGGCTCGCACGCTCGATGTGCGCGCCGCCGGCCGACGTCGCGATTCGCTCCGGACCGGGCTCGGCCGGCACCGCACGGCCGACCGGCACGTGCAGCACGAGCGCCTGGCCCGGCATCGCCATGTCGCGATGCGTGCGGTTCCACGCCTTCAGCTGGCCGACCGACACGCCGTAGCGGCCCGCCAGCGCGGCCATCGACTGCTTGCGGCGAACGCGGATCAGCATCTTGCGCGTGTCGGGCACGTCGGGCTCCATCGCGAGCACGCCGTTTTCCGCGACGTCCGCGCTGATGTCCTCGTCGTCGTCATCGCCGCGCGGCACGACGATCGTCGAGCCCGGCTTCAACCGCATGCCGGCCGGAATCTTGTTGACCGACATCAGCGTATCGGCGTCGACGCCGATCTTCTCCGCGATCGCGGCAGGACGCGCACGCTCGCTGACCGTGTAGGTGGTCCAAGACGACAGCTGGCCGCCGTACGCCTTCAGGTTCTTCTCGAACGCCGCCGCGTTGTCGAACGGCAGCAGGATCTGCGGCTCGGTCGCGCCGAGGATTACCGGCTTCGAGAACGACGGGTTCAGCGAGCGGAACTCGTCGAGCGACAGGTTCGCGAGCTTCGCGGCCACCGCCACGTCGATGTCGCGCGACGTCGTGACCGTCACGAAATACGGGTGGTTCGGGATGTCCGGCAGCGCGAGGCCGAACTGCTGCGGATTCGCGATGATGTTCTTCACCGCCTGCAGCTTCGGCACGTAGTTGCGCGTCTCGTTCGGCATGCGCAGGTTCTGGTAGTCGGTCGGCAGGCCGGCCGCCTGGTTGCGCGCGATCGCGCGCTGCACGTTGCCCTCGCCCCAGTTGTATGCGGCGAGCGCCAGATACCAGTCGCCGAACATGTCATGCAGGCGCGACAGGTAGTCGAGCGCGGCGCTCGTCGACGCGAGCACGTCGCGGCGCTCGTCCTGCCACATGTTGCGCTTCAGATTGTAGGTGCGGCCCGTGCCCGGCATGAACTGCCACATGCCCGCGGCCTTCGCGACCGACAGCGCCTGCGGGTTGTACGCGGATTCGATGAACGGCAGCAGCGCGAGCTCGGTCGGCATGTGGCGCGCCTCGAGCTCCTCGACGATGTGATACAGGTACTTCTGCGAGCGCTCGGTCATGCGCTGCACGTAATCGGGCCGCTGCGTGTACCACGTCGTCTGCATGTCGACGAGGTCGCTCTGCAGGTCGGGCATCTGGAAGCCGCGACGGATGCGCGCCCACAGATCGGAGTCGGCGCTCGTCAGGTCGCCGACCGATTGCTTGTCGACGTCGACGGTTTCTTTGGCGGTGGCTGATTTACGGAGGTAGGTGGACGTCGCCTGCGAATCGGCGGCGTTGTTGGCGACAGGAGCCTGGCTCGCACAAGCGGCGAGCAGCAGGACCACCATCGCACTCAATATAAGTCGCATGAAAATCTCGGCTTCCGACGGCTGGAAATTGCAGGCGATACTACGGAAGTGCGCGCTTCACGTCAATAAAAACACCGAAAACTCCGCGAAATCCTACATTTGCAGCAATTTTTACAGAGACCACGTGAGGTTTGGAGTCCTCCGGAAAGCATCATCGGAAACGATTTTTCCACTCGCGCATCAACGTGAATGCCGCCAGGCGGTCCGGCACCGTTTCGTGCAATTCGGCCTCGAGCGTCGCGTGAATCGCCGCGCTGTCCGAGCGCAGGAACGGGTTGACGGCGCGCTCGTGCGCGATCGTGGTCGGCAGCGTCGGCACACCGCGCGCGCGCAGTGCCTGCGCGTCGTCGCGCCACGCGGCGAGCGCCGGATTGCCGGGCTCGCACGCGAGCGCGAAGCGGATGTTCGACAGCGTGTATTCGTGTGCGCAATGCACGCGCGTGTCGCCGGGCAGCGCCGCGAGCGCGTCGAGCGATCCGAGCATCTGCGCGGGCGTGCCTTCGAACAGGCGGCCGCAACCGCACGAGAACAGCGTGTCGCCGCAGAACACGTGTGGCGTCGCGGCGCCGTGCCCGGCCGCCTGGAAATAGGCAATATGGCCGCGCGTATGGCCCGGCACGTCGAGCACGTCGAATGCGAGCGCGGGTGCATCGAGCGTCACGCGATCGCCGCCCGCAAGCGGCCGCGTGACCACGCCGATCGCCTCGGCCGCCGGGCCGTAAACCGTGAGCGGCACATCGTCCGGTTGGCTATCGCGCAGTGCCGCGACACCGCCGACGTGGTCGGCGTGATGGTGCGTGAGTAAAATAGCGGTCAACCGCCAGCCGCGCTCCGCAAGAACACGGCGTACCGGAGCGGCTTCACCCGGGTCGACGGCGATCGCATCGCGGCCGTCGGAGACGAGCCAGATGTAGTTGTCTTCGAATGCCGGCACCGGCACGTATTCCAGCTCGTTCATGGGCGCGCAATCATCGTTATGTCCGATCGTCAAATTATAGACTGGCCCGCCTGGACCGACTCGCCGCCCGGCCGCTACGTGCTGGGCTGGGAGCAGGCCCAGCTCGACCGGATCGTGTCCGACGTGTTCGGCTTTCACGCGCTGCAGCTCGGCTTGCCGCAGCTCGATGCGCTGCGCGAGAACCGCATGCCGTATCGCGGCCTCGTGCTCGATCCGGCGAGCGGCGCGAGCGCGCCGTATCGGTATCCATGGGCGCGCGACGCGCACGCCGGCGAGCATGCGCCGGCCGATCGCAGCACGACGTGGTGCGACCTGCTCGACCTGCCGTTCGAGTCGCAGAGCGTCGACCTGATCGTGATGCCGCACACGCTCGAATTCACGTCCGACCCTCACCGTCTGCTGCGCGAGGCCGAGCGCGTGCTGATGCCGGAAGGCCAGCTCGTGATCACCGGCTTCAATTCGCTGAGCCTGTGGGGAATGCGGCAATCGTTCGGGCGCATGGCGAACCGCCCGTTCGTGCCGGCCGCGCGCGACCAGATCGCGTTCATCCGGCTGAAGGACTGGATCAAGCTGCTCGGCTTCGATCTCGAGCGCGGCCGCTTCGGCTGCTACCGGCCGCCGCTCGTCACCGACAAATGGCTTGCCCGCTACGGCTTCATGGAAGCCGCCGGCGACCGCTGGTGGCCGATTTTCGGCGCCGTTTACATGGTGACGGCCGTCAAGCGCGTGCGCGGCATGCGCCTCGTCGGCCCCATCCGGATGAAGAAACCCGTGCTCGCCCCGGGCCTGACGCCGGCCGCCACCCCGACCACCCATCAAGAAAGTTCATGACCACCGACACCATCGACATCTACACCGACGGCGCCTGCAAGGGCAACCCCGGCCCCGGCGGCTGGGGCGCACTGCTGCGCTACGGCGACCGCGAAAAGGAGCTGTTCGGCGGCGAGCCCAACACGACCAACAACCGCATGGAACTGATGGGCGTGATCGCCGCGCTCGAGGCGCTGAAGCGGCCGTGCCGCGTGATCGTCCATACCGACTCGCAGTACGTGCAGAAAGGCATCAGCGAGTGGATCCATGGCTGGAAGAAAAAAGGCTGGGTCACCGCGGCGAAAACGCCGGTGAAGAACGCCGACCTGTGGAAGCGGCTCGATGCGCTCGTGGTGCAGCACGACGTCGAATGGCGCTGGGTGAAGGGCCACGCGGGCCACCCCGAAAACGAACGCGCCGACGCGCTCGCGAATCGCGGCGTCGAATCGCTCGCGGCCTGAACCCGCGCCGCCCTCCTCTCTTTTCCGATTTATCCGCCGATTTATCCGACATGCGCCAGATCATTCTCGATACTGAAACCACCGGCCTGAACCCCCGCACGGGCGACCGCCTGATCGAAATCGGCTGCGTCGAGCTGCTGAACCGGCGGCTCACCGGCAACAACCTGCACATCTACGTGAATCCGGAGCGCGACAGCGATCCGGGCGCGCTGGCCGTGCACGGCCTCACGACCGAGTTCCTGAGCGACAAGCCGAAGTTCGCGGAAGTCGTCGACCAGATCCGCGACTTCGTGAAGGGCGCCGAGCTGATCATCCACAACGCGCCGTTCGATCTCGGGTTTCTCGACGCCGAATTCGCGCGGCTCGGCCTGCCGCCCTTCACCGAGCATTGCGGCGGCGTGATCGACACGCTGGTGCAGGCCAAGCAGATGTTCCCCGGCAAGCGCAATTCGCTCGACGCGCTGTGCGACCGCTTCGGCATCAGCAACGCGCACCGTACGCTGCACGGCGCGCTGCTCGACTCGGAGCTGCTCGCCGAAGTCTATCTCGCGATGACGCGCGGCCAGGACAGCCTGGTCATCGACATGCTCGACGACGTCGGCGCCGAAGGCGGCGCGGCCAACGGCCAGCGCGTGTCGCTCGCGGCGCTCGACCTGCCCGTGATCGCGGCCAGCGACGACGAGCTGGCCGCGCACCAGACACAGCTCGACGAACTCGACAAGTCGGTCAAGGGCACCTGCGTGTGGCGCCAGACCGCCGACGCGGACACCGCGCAGGCCGCCTGACGCGGCAGCCGCCCCGCCGCGCGTGCGGCTGCGCCTACACGCGCGGCTGCAGCGCGATCACCGCCATCCCGCCGAGCGCGAGCAGCGCGCCGGCCGCATCCCAGCGGGTGAGCGCGACGCCGTCGACCACCCGCAACCAGATCAGCGCCACCGCGATATACACGCCGCCGTATGCCGCATACGTGCGCCCGGCCGTGCTCGGGTGCAACGTCAGCAGCCACGCGAAGAGCGCGAGCGACAGCGCGGCCGGCGCCAGCAGCCATACGGGCCGGCCGCCCTTCAGCACGAGCCACGGCAGGTAGCAGCCGACGATTTCGGCCAGCGCGGTGACGGCAAACAGCGCCGCGATCCTGATCAGTTCAGTCATCCGGTTCCTCGCAGAGTCGACCCGCATCGGGCAGGCCGCGCGGCCCGGCCGCGCGCCGCCGATCATACCGGAGCGCGCGCCGCCGGAAACGCCGTCTGACGCGGGTTTCCGGGCAATTTGCACGATCGTCTGTCATCGTGCTATCATGTCGCCTGTTTCAACATTCAATCTCTGTCTATTCGATTTCGCAAGACATCCGTCCGCGCGTCGCGGGCCGGTGCGTCGAGCGAAATCGCTAATCACAGGAAAGCCCGCCCGACAGGCCCGCTTTTCTCGTTTCGCTGCCCCTCCGGGGCGCTTGCCGGCACGCAGCACATCGTCCGCACCGGCATTCCGCCGCTCGCATCACGCGGCCCATTCTTCATGAGCGCACCGTCGCGACGGCCCATCGGGCCCGCGTCGAAGCAGTCCCTTCCGGCTTCTTACCGCCCTGTGCAGTAAACGCTTAAAGGCCTGCCCCGACGCGCAGCACACGACCGCGCGCTTACCGGCAAACCGTGTCGGACGGCTCGCCCGTTCCGGCGCAGTCAAAGGAGTGCATGACCTTGACCGCAACACACGTCAGCCCGACCGCTGCTTCTTCCACCTCGTCGTCCGGCGCAACCACGCTCGCCGCGGACGACATCACCGTCGTCGACCAGAGCCTGCTCAAGCGCGCGGTCAGCGCGATGGCCATCGGCAATGCGATGGAATGGTTCGACTTCGGCGTCTACAGCTATATCGCCGTCACGCTCGGCAAGGTGTTCTTCCCGTCGAGCAGCCCGTCCGCGCAGCTGCTCGCCACGTTCGGCACGTTCGCGGCCGCGTTCCTCGTGCGCCCGCTCGGCGGCATGGTGTTCGGCCCGCTCGGCGACCGCATCGGCCGCCAGCGCGTGCTCGCCGCGACGATGATCATGATGGCCGTCGGCACCTTCGCGATCGGCATGATCCCGAGCTACGCGTCGATCGGCATCATGGCGCCGGTCCTGCTGCTCGTCGCCCGCCTCGTGCAGGGCTTCTCCACCGGCGGCGAATACGGCGGCGCAGCCACCTTCATCGCCGAGTTCTCGACCGACAAGCGCCGCGGCTTCATGGGCAGCTTCCTGGAGTTCGGCACGCTGATCGGCTACGTGATGGGTGCGGGTGTCGTCGCGCTGCTGACCGCGTCGCTGTCGGAAGAAGCGCTGCTGTCGTGGGGCTGGCGCGTGCCGTTCCTGATCGCGGGCCCGCTCGGCCTGATCGGTCTGTACATCCGGATGAAGCTCGAGGAAACGCCGGCGTTCAAGCGCCAGGCGGAGGAACGCGAAGCGCAGGACAAGACCGTGCCGAAGGCGCGCTTCCGCGAAACGCTGATGCGCAACTGGCGCGCGCTGCTGCTCTGCGTCGGTCTCGTGCTGATCTTCAACGTGACCGACTACATGGTGCTGTCTTATCTGCCGAGCTTCATGTCGTCGACGCTGCACTTCGACGAATCGCACAGCCTCGTGCTGGTGCTGATCGTGATGGTGCTGATGATGCCGCTGACGCTCGCCGCCGGCCGCCTGTCCGACAAGATCGGCCGCAAGCCCGTGATGCTGGCCGGCTGCGTCGGCCTGCTCGTGCTGTCGATCCCGTCGCTGCTGCTGATCCATGCGGGCACCACCGCGTCGGTGTTCGGCGGGTTGCTGATCCTCGGTGTGCTGCTGTCGTGCTTCACCGGCGTGATGCCGTCTGCGCTGCCGGCGCTGTTCCCGACCGAGATCCGCTACGGCGCGCTCGCGATCGGCTTCAACGTGTCGGTGTCGCTGTTCGGCGGCACGACGCCGCTCGTCACCGCGTGGCTCGTCGACGTGACCCATAACCTGATGATGCCCGCGTACTACATGATGGGCGCCGCCGTGATCGGCATCGTGTCGGTCGTCGCGCTCGCCGAAACCGCGCGCCAGCCGCTCAAGGGTTCGCCGCCGGCCGTCGCGACGCACCGCGAAGCCCACCAGCTGGTACGCGCGCTGCGCGACGAAGAAGACAACGAGGTCTACGGCGTGGTGTCGACCGCACGCGCGTGAGCGCGATCCGCTCGTCCATGAAAAAGCCCCGGCCGAAGCCGGGGCCCGATCGAATCCGATCCGCCCGACCGGCTTGCGCCGGCCGGGCTTTTTTTCACCTGTCGGACGAATGCGCGCTCATGCGTGCGCTTCGCAGTGGCGGCAGAAAATCAGTGCGCGGGAGCGCGACACCGCGGCCTGCGCGCCGCGCGCGGCGACGATCAGCCCGACCTGGCCGAGATTGAAGTCGCGCTCGACCATCAACTGCGTCAACGCGGCAAGCGGCAACACGACGGACGGGTGGTACAGACTCGATTCGATCAGCGCTCTCATCATCGGCTCCATCAGGCAATGCGTATTCGATGGAGTGGATTCTAGGGACCGGCTGCATCCGGATAAACGGCGCGAATGCGAAGTCACTTGTCAGCGCGCGAGAACAATCGGCCGGTGCTTGCCGGACGGGGCTGAGCGGGCGGCCGCGCGCCGCGCGCGCTTCGGACCGGCGATCCGACGGGGTTTGCGGCCCGCCGCGCCGGCCGCAACGCGCGGACGGAGGCACGCGACTGAATGGCAGTCACGGCGATCCATACGGAATCGCCGAACGGTCGGGTGATGCCGCCGGGCTGCCGATTCACGCCGCGCCGCCCGCCGCGTCATGCCGGCGCAAACATCCCCGCGTCAGACGAGCGGCGTCTCGACGAATGCCGGCAGCGCCTCCGCACGCGCGGAATGCGCGGCAAGCGCCGGATAACGGGCCGGATCGATGCGCGCGAGCGCCGGGTAGTCGGCGGCGACGAACTGCGTGAAGCGCCACGCGACCGCGACGGTCACGTCGGACTGCAGCAGCCGCGCGCCGCCAAGCCAGCCGTTCGCAGCCGCGACGAGCGGCTCGAGCTCGCCATAGGCGGCCTCGAGCTGGCTCAGCACACGCTCGAGCCACGGCGCATGCAGCTTGTCGGCCGGCCGCAAAGCGTGCTCGTACACGACCTGCACCGTCTTCTCCGCGGCCGCCAGCGCGAAGCCGACCGGCACGAGCGTGCGCAGCCGTGCATCGGCGGCGTCGGGCAGCAGCCGCCGCGCCGGTGCGACGCAATGGTCGAGATAGTCGACGATCAGCGACGAATCGATCAGCGTCGCGCCGTCGTCGGTCACGAGCGTCGGCGCCTTCACGACCGGATTGAACGTCTGGAACTGCTCGAAGTGCCGGAACACCGACACCGACTCGTGTTCGAACGGCAGGTCGAGCAGCTTCGCCGAAATGGCGACACGGCGCACGAACGGGGAATCCAGCATGCCGATCAGCTTCATCGCAAACGCTCCGCTTGGATGGATGTGAGGGAACAGGACCGATGACTGTAGCAGCGCAGCGTGCGGCCGCCTAGCGCGTCGCATGCTTCACGTGCATCCGCCAGTGGCGTTTCCGATACTCCGCTGCGCGGCCGCAGTGACCATAATGCAGATTCACGCCCCTTCCGCCCCAAGGTTCGCCATGTGGTATGCCGTCGTCGAGCAGCAGCGGGAATGGATGCGCGCCTGGCGCGCGGCGACGCGTCACGCGTTCGACGTCTGGCCCGCCGCGACGTTGCCGCACGCTGCGTCGTCGTGCTATGACGACCTGTTCGAGCCGCTGCTCGGGCCGGCCGTCGGGCCGCCGCGCTTCGAGATCCGGCGGCCGGCCGTCGACGAGCAGGTCGTCGCGCACACGCCGTTCTGCCAGTTGCGGCGCTTCGCGCGCGACGGCGCGCCGCGCACGGTGCTGCTGTGCGCGCCGCTCGCCGGGCACGCGGCCGTGATGATGCGGGAGACGGTCGAGGCGCTGCTCGCCGACGGCGACGTGTGCGTGACCGACTGGGTCAATGCGCGCGACGTGCCGCTCGCGGCCGGCCGCTTCGGGCTCGACGAGTACGTGGCGGCGCTCGACGGCTTCGTCGATGCGCTCGTGCACGACGGCCGGCCGCTGCACGTCGTCGCGGTGTGCCAGGCGACGGTTCCCGCACTGGGTGCGCTCGCGCTGCGCGCGGCGCGCGGCCTGCCGCCGCCCGCCAGCATCACGCTGATCGGCGGCCCGCTCGACGCGCGCGTCAATCCGACCGCGCTCGGCACCACCGCCGCGTCGCGCTCGCTCGCGTGGTGCCGCCGCCACCTGATCGACATCGTGCCGCCCGGCTTCCCGGGCCAGGGCCGCCACGTGTTCCCGACCTATCTTCAGCAAGGCGAGATCGCGCTGCTGTACCCGCAGCGATTCCTTGCCCTGATCGAGGACTATGCGCGCGCCGCGACGCATTTCGACCTGACGGCGCTGACGGACGCGCGCCGCGCGCTGCGCGAATACACGGCGCTGCTCGACATGCCGGCCGAGTATTTCCTGGATACCGTCGATATCGTGTTCCAGCGGATGTGCCTGGCGAACGGCACGTGGGACGTGCGCGGACAGCGCGTGGCGCCCGCCGCGCTGCGCGGCGTCGCGCTGCTGACCATCGAAGGCGGCTGCGATGCGGTGACGGGCGCCGGCCAGACCCATGCGGCGCTCGACATGTGCGGCGGGCTCACGGCCGGCGAACGCCACCGCGTCGATATCGACGATTGCGATCACTACGGGCTGTTCACCGGCGATCGCTGGCGCGCCGACGTCCATCCGGTGCTGCAGCGCGGCTTCGCGCACGCGGAAGCCGAGCAGCCGCGCACGCGCCGGCGCCGGGTCAGGCGGACGTGAGGCCGTCGTCGTCCGGTGCGCGGGCCGCATCGAGCAGCGCGCGGACTTCGTCGTCGCTCGTCTGGTCGAAACGCGCGTAGAACTGGCTGATCCCGAAGAACGGCATCGGCTCCGACACGGTCACGAACGCGTCGACCAGTTCATCGAACGCATGCCGTGCACTGGCCGGCGCGACGGGCGCGGCGGCGATAATCCGCGCCGGATGGCGTTCGCGCAGCGCCTGCAGCGCGACGCGCATCGACGCGCCGGTGGCGACGCCGTCGTCGACGACGATCGCGATCCTGCCGTCGACCGGCAGCGGCGGCCGCGTGCCGCGATACAGCGCGTCGCGGCGCTGAAGTTCGGCGGTTTCGCGCGCGATCACATCGGCGAGCTGCGCATCGGTCACGCCCATCGAGCGGATCGCCGCATGCTGCAGATGAATCGCCCCGCCGCTCGCGATCGCGCCGATCGCGAATTCGGGATCGAACGGCATTGCGAGCTTGCGCACGACCAGCACGTCGAGCGGCGCGAGCAGCCCGATCGCGATCGGATACGCAACCGGCACGCCGCCGCGCGGCAGCGCGAGCACGACGACGTCGCGCCGCCCCGCAAAGTCCGGCAGCACGCCGGCCAGCCGCCGGCCCGCGTCGGCGCGATCGGCAAAATACTCGGTCACGATCGGCTCCCTGCGATGCGCCGGATGCGCGACATGCGCGCCGGCGCCCGTCCAACGAGCATGGTTCATCGGCCGCGCCGATGCAAGCAGGGTCAAACCGGCGTGGCCGGTATGCCGATAACGGATTATTGCGAAGAAATCGGACGGGCAGCAGTCGTCCGCGCGCGACCGGTCAGAGCCCGGCGGCCTGCCGGTACAAGCGCCAGAACGATTGCGTGTACGACTGCGCCAGCTCCGGCGCGCGCTGGAACACGTTCATCGTCTCCGCGTGCGCGACCGCGCCGCCGGACAGCGTGCTCAGCGCGACGCTGTCGTCGACGATCACGAAGCGCGGCGCCGGTTCGCCATGCCGCGAATCGATCGCGACGTCGATGCCGGCCGATTTCAGATAGCCGGCGCCGCTGTACCGGCCCGCGCGCGCCGCACGCACGAGCAGCACGCGCACCTCGACGCCGCGCGAGCGCGCGTCGCGCAGCGCCGCCGCGACCGCAGGCGGTACATTGTCGTAGCCGGCCAGCAGCACGCGACGCTGCGCGCTGGCGATCAGATCGACCGTCGCGTCCGCCGCCGCATTGTCATACGAAAAGTACGCGCCGACCGATGCTGCATCGGACGGGATGTGGGTCGCGTGAGCGGTCGCCGCGCAGCCGAGCGCGGCGAGAAGGAAGGCGGCTGGTCTCATGGCGGGCGCCATTGTAGCGATGCCAATTCGCGTGGCAAGCGCCTGCTGAAACGGTGCTGCGCCGGCGCAACACCCGGCGCGGAACGGCTGCTCGTCGGCCTTGTCCGGGACTCGATTTCGCGGCGGGGTGCGCGCGTTTTCGGGTCGGCTGTCGGACCAACTTCCGGCCCGCTCTGCTGCCGTTTCCGCGCCCCGCGCGTCAGGCCGCCACGCGCGCGAGCCAGCTCGCGATACCGTCGACCGAGCGGAAATCCGCGACGCTGCGCGCCGGTAGCGCCGGATATGCGCCGCCGGCCATCTCGGCAAGCGCGCGGCCGGGGCCGAGTTCGAGAAACGCGGTCGCGCCGGCCTCCACGCATGCAGCTAGGCACGCGGCCCACTCGACCGGCTCCGCGATCTGCCGTGCGAGCTTGTCGAGCCCCGCGTCGACATCGAGCACCGATGCGCCGTCGATCCCCGAAAAGAGGCGCGTACCGGGCAGCGGCCGGCGCGTGTTCACGGCCGCAAGCGATGCGCGAAACGCGGGTACGGCCGCTGCAAGCCAGTGCGTGTGCGACGCGATCCGTACGCAGACGGGGGCGACGCGCGATGCGCCGTCGCGCGCCGCGTCGTCGGCCACAGCCGCAACGTCGGCCTGCCGCCCCGCCACCACGAACGCGTCGCCGGGATTCGCGATCGCGATCGCCGCGTCGCGGCCGTCGCATAGCTGCGACAGCTGCGCGCGCGTCAGTCCGCGCACGAATGCCATGCGTTCGTCGCCGCCGCTCGCGGCATCCATCGCGCGTGCCCGCGCATCGGCGAGGTCGAGCGCGTCGTGCGGATCGAGCATCCCGGCGACGCTCCACGACGCGACTTCGCCGACGCTGTATCCGGCGACACAGCGACGCCGCGGCAACGCCGGGTCGAGCAGCGCGGCCGCCGCGAGCGCCTGCAGCGTGCAGAGGAGCTGCGCGGGCCGGTTCTCGCGCAGCGCGTCCGGTTCCGCGTTCCGCACCCAGTTGCGCGGATCGTCGCCGAGGAGCCGGCCCGCATGCGCGAACAGCGCTTCGGCCTGCGGCGCCGCGCCCGTCAGCTCGAACATGTCGGCGCGCTGCGCGCCTTGCCCGGAACAGAGGATCGCGAGCGTCATCGTGCGTCCTCGTCGGCCTCGAGCGCATCGACGAACACGCTCATCGCGAGCAGGTCGGCCGCGCCGCCCGGGCTCAGCCGGCGCGCGACGAACGCACGGTGCGCGGCCGCCGCGCGCAAGCGCCAGTCGCGCGCGCGTATGCCGCCGCAGGCGACGAACGCGCGCGCGGTTGCCCGCGCAAAATCGAGGCCGGCCTGACCGCCGCGGTGCAGCAGGTTCGTATCGTCGAGCGCGGCGATCAGCGCGAAGCACGCGTCGACGCGTGCGGCTTGCGCATCGTCGGGCACGTCGCACGTTGCTCGGCGCAGCGCCGGCAATCCGACGCGATAGACGGTCGGGAACCCATCGGCCGCCTCGCGGCGCGCACCGCCGACACCATAGCGGCGGCTCGCGCGTTCGCCGTGACTGTCGGGCAGCCGCGGCCCGCCGAGGATGTCGGCGCCCCAGCGCCGCGCGACGAACGCACCGAGCGTCGTCGTGCGCGCTGCGGCGGTCGTGCCCGGCGCGCTGCGGCGGCCAGCCGCCGCACACAGCAGCCCGAGCCCGAAAATCGCGCCGCGATGCGTGTTCACGCCGCCGGTTGCGGCGAGCATCGCGTATTCCGCGCGCAGGCCGATCTTGCGCAGCACGGCCATGTCGGCGTCGTGCGCGCCGGCGTCGGCGAGTTCCGCGAAGTACGGCCGCAGCACGGCTGCGCTGCGCATGAACGTCGCGGCGTCCATGTCGGTATGGCTGCCGGTGTCGACGTGACTGACGAGCCCCGGTTTTGGATACGTGCCGATTTCGAGCACGAGGCTGCGCTCGGCCAGTTCGGCGATGCGTTCGGCGTCGGACGGCGCCGGCGCCGGCGCGCGGCAGGCGGCCCATGCGCTCATCGCGCGGCTCCGGTGAATGCGTCGACGGACATCAGCTCGACCGCGATCGCCGTCTTGACCGCGACTTCGGGGAGCCGCGCATGCAGCTCGCGCCAGTTCACGCCAGCGCCGTCGTCGCGCAGCAGTTCGCCGTCGATGCGCATCGGCGCGCACGCGTCGAGCGCGGCCAGCCCGTCGAGCAGCGCGGCGAGCGATGCGGCGTCCGGCAGCGGGAACACGATGTCGAGATCGGACGCATCGCTCAGGTAGCGCTCGCCCGTCAGCGCCTGCCACGCCAGGCTGCCGAACACGCGGCCCTGCACGCCGCAGCGCGCGCCGAGCGCGTCCAGCGCGCGCAGCGTCGAGCGCCATGTGGCGGGCGCTGCGGCCAGCACGTCGGCCAGCGCAGGCAGCGGGCGGACCGACGCGGGCGCGTCGGCGGCGACGCTCAGCGCAATGCGCCGCTTGCCCGCCGACGGCGGCAGCGGCAAGCCGAGCGGGATGCGCCGCGCATCGGCTTCGTCGGGCGAAGCGCGGCGCACGATCAGCGGCCAGCCATGCGCGGCCCACGCCTGCACGAGCGGATCGGCCGCCAGCGCGGGATCGCGCGCGCAAGCCGCCTCCCACCCGGCCGCCGTCAGCGTGACGAGCGTGTGGCGGCGCAGCGGTGTGTCAGCGTGCGGCACGCGCGAGTGCCTCGACGCGCCGCGCGACGTCCGCGGCGACCGGCCGGCCGCGCGCCGCACGGCCATCGCCGCGATCGGCCGGCTGGCCGAGCCATTCGGCAACCTGCGAATCGAGCGCGCGCGCCGGATCGAGCACCGCGTCGACCCCGCCCATCTTCACCAGATTGTCGAGCCCCGGCGCGAACACCGGCGTCGAGCGCGCCATCTCCGTCAGCACGTCGATCGGCAGCTTCGTCACGCGCGACATCGACGGCAGGTCCATCACAGCCGGCTCCGCGCCCGGCACCGCAAGCAGCGTGCGCGTCGCGAGCGCGGTCGCGATGAACGCACCGGCGGCCGTATGCCCGTACAGCAGACCGATCGTCCGGTGCCCGGCGAGTTCCGCGTGCATCAGGCATTTCGCGAGATGCGACAAGCCTTCGTTCAGGCCGAGCAGTTCGTCGCGCTTGCTCATCCGCTGGCTGTCGCTGTCGACGAGCACGAGAATCGGCGTGTCGCCGCCGCGCTCGATCGTATCGAGCACGCACGATGCGAGCGTCAGCGCTTCGTCGATGCCGAACGGCAGGCGCTCGGCGACGCCGATCACGTCGACGCGCGTGCCGGCCAGTTGCGCGTGGCCGGTCAGCAGGCCGCCGGTGCGCGCGATCGAATGGCCGTGGGGGAACAGCGAGGTCAGTAGTTCATCGAGCGTCATGCTGCGGCTCCTGCAATTGATCGGCGAGCGTCGCGAATTCGTCGTCGGGCATCCCGGGGATCGCTTCCGGCTCGTCCGCGCCGAGCGCGCGCCACACGTCGAGTGCATCGTTGCATCGGCCGAACCCTTCGACGCGCGCTTCGAGGCGCGCCTGCTCCGCGCGCAGCATCGCCGCGTCGAACTTCGGCGCACGGCCGATCAGTTCGAGCGCGGCCGAGCGAAACGCGTCCGGCGTATCGGCGACGTAACGATCGACGCCGCCGATCAGCCGGCGATGCTTGCCGCCCATCGTGCGCCAGATCAGCGCGCGATCCTTCGCATCGAATTCCTCGACACCGCGATTGGTCTCGATCACTTCCGGACCCGATACGCTGATGCGCCCCTGCTCCGACACCGCGAGCGCCGAGCAGCACGCGGCCAGCAGCCCGCCGCCGCCGTAGCAGCCCGCCCGCCCGCCGATCAGCCCGATCACGGGCACGCCGGCCGCTCGCGCTTCGACGAGCGCCCGCATGATCTCGGCGATCGCGAGCTCGCCCGCGTTCGCTTCCTGCAGCCGCACGCCGCCCGTATCGAACAGGATCAGCACCGGCGTGCCGAGCTCGCGCGCCGCACGCAACAGCCCGGTGAGCTTCGCGCCGTGCACTTCGCCGAACGCGCCGCCCATGAAGCGGCCTTCCTGCGCGGCGACGAATACCGGCTTGCCGTCGAGCGTGCCGCGGCCGACCACCATCCCGTCGTCGAACTGCTGCGGCAGGCCGAACAGCGGCAGGTGCGGGCTCGTCACGCGATCGCCCGGCCCGAGAAATTCCGTGAAGCTGCCGGCGTCGAGCAGCCCGTCGACGCGCTGGCGCGCCGACGCTTCATACCAGCTCGCGCCGTTCGCGACGAACGCGGGCGCGTCGTGAATGACTTGGTTCGTCATGCGTCCCCCTCGATCGCGCGTACGGCCTGTGCGAGCCGCAACGACACCATGTCGGGCCGCGCGCCGCCGTCGTTGATCGACAGCTTCAGGCCGCCCGGCGTGCGCCGCTCGACGAAGTCCGACACGACGGCCTGCCAGACCGCGCCGAAACCGACGGCCGCGGTGCGGATGTCGATCTCGCATTCATTGCCCGGCAGCACGCGCTCGACGAGCACCTCGAGATTGCCGGACGCGACCACGCCGACGAGCGCCGCGGCCCGTTCGCCCTTCGCGCGCCCGCGCGCGGTGAAGCGATAGTTCAACTGTTCCATGCCCTCTTCCTCACCAGTTGCGGAACCGCGCGGGCGGCGCATAGAGGCCGCCCGACCAGTGCACGAGATCCTTGATCGAGCGCGCGGCGAGCCAGCGGCGATCGGCGTCGAGCGGATCGATGCCGAGATCCTCCGGGCGCCGGATCACGCCGCGCTCGCGCAGCCGCTCGACCATCCTGCGGTCGCGGCCGCGGCCGATCTCCGTATAGCCGGCCACGCCGCGGATCGCGTGCTCGCGTTCGTCTTTGTCGCGGCACATCAGCAGGTTCGCGATCCCTTCCTCGGTGACGATGTGCGTGACGTCGTCGCCGTACACCATGATCGGCGCGAGATCGAGCTGCAGCTTGTCGGCGAGCTTCAGCGCGTCGAGCTTCTCGACGAACATCGGCACGTTCTTGTCGCCGAACGTCTCGCCGATCTGCACGACGAGCTTGCGGCCGCGCCTGAGCGCCGCCGGCGTGTCGGGGTCGGCTTCCGCGCCCGCCTTCAGCCACGGCTCGCTCGGATGGCGCCGGCCGCGCGCGTCGCTGCCCATGTTCGGCGCGCCGCCGAAGCCCGCGATCCGCTCGGCGGTGACGGTCGACGAATGGCCGGCCAAGTCGATCTGCAGCGTCGAGCCGATGAACATGTCGCACGCATAGAGGCCGGCGGTCTGGCAGAACGCGCGGTTCGAGCGCAGCGATCCGTCCGGGCCGGTGAACCACACGTCGGAGCGCGCGCGGATGTAGTCGTCCATCCCGACTTCGGAGCCGAAGCAATGGATCTGCTCGACCCAGCCCGACTCGATCGCGGGAATCAGCGTCGGGTGCGGGTTGAGCGCCCAGTGCGTGCACACCTTGCCCTTCAGCCCGAGCTTCGCGCCGTAGGTCGGCAGCAGCAGCTCGATTGCAGCCGTGTTGAAGCCGATCCCGTGGTTCAGCCGCTTGATCCCGTACGGCTCGTAGATCCCCTTGATCGCGAGCATCGCGGTCAGGATCTGCGTCTCGGTGATCGCGGCCGGGTCGCGCGTGAACAGCGGTTCGACGTAGAACGGCCGGCCGGCCTCGACGACGAAATGCACGCGGTCGCCCGGGATGTCGACGCGCGGCACCTTGTCGACGATGCGGTCGACCTGCGCGATCACGATGCCGTCCTTGAACGCGGTGGCCTCGACGACGGTCGGCGTGTCCTCGGTGTTCGGGCCCGTGTACAGGTTGCCGTCGGCGTCCGCGCTGACCGCCGCGATCAGCGCCACCTGCGGCGTGAGGTCGATGAAGTAGCGTGCGAACAGCTCGAGATACGTGTGCACCGCGCCCAGCGCGATCTTGCCGCCGAACAGCAGCTTCGCGATCCGCTGCGACTGCGGGCCCGAATACGCGAAGTCGAGCCGCTTCGCGATCCCGCGCTCGAACACGTCGAGATGCTCGGGCAGCACGACGCCCGACTGCACCATGTGCAGATCGTGGATCTTCGCGTTGTCGACGTCGGCGAGCGCGGTGGCGAGCAGATCGGCCTGCTTCTGGTTGTCGCCTTCGAGGCACACGCGATCGCCGGGCCGCAGCACCGCTTCGAGCAACGCGACGGTGTCGCGCGCATCGACCCGCTTGCCGCGCGCGAAGGCCGCGCCGGCCGCGAGGCGTGCATCGCGCGCGTGCCGCGCGTGATTCCATCCCGTCATGAACAGTTCTCCCGCTTCGATGGTTCAGCGGCATTCTAAGCCTGGCGCCGCCGCCGATTGATGATGTTGAGAATGCGACTCAGAGGACGCCGCGATAGGACGCCGCGATGGATGCGGGCCGCCGCGGCCCGCGCACGGCGGCTGCTCGCGCGCGGCCGCCCGGGTCGCACGCCCCGCTATGCGCCGACCAGCGCGCGCGTCGTGAAGAACAGCAGCGACGGCCCGAGCAGGCAGCCGACGCCGGTATGGAACGTCGCGACCAGCGCGCCGTACGGCACGAGCCTGCGGTCGGTCGCGGCGAGCCCCGCGCTCACGCCGCTCACGGTGCCGGCGAGCCCGCCGAAGATCATCGCGGAGCGCGGCGTCTTCAGGCCCATGAAGTTGGCGGCAACGGGCGTGCCGACCATCACGATGATCGCCTTGACCAGCCCCGTCGCGATGCTGAGCGCGATCACGTCGGAACTCGCACCGATCGCCGCGCCCGTGACGGGCCCGACGATGTAGGTGACGGCGCCCGCGCCGATGGTCGTCATGCTGACCGCATCGGTGTAGCCGAACGCGCGCGCGACGGATGCGCCGACGATGAACGGCAGCACGGTGCCGAGCAGCAGCGACACGACGCCGACGAGGCCGGCCTTGCGCGCCTCGGTGGGCTGCACCTCGAACGCGGTCGCGACGATCGCGAAATCGCGCAGCATCGCGCCGCCCATCAGGCCGATGCCGGCGAACAGCTTGACGTCGGCCAGCCCCTTCTCGCCGCCGGTCAACGCGCCGCCGACATAGGCGAGCACGAGACCGATGACGATCGCGATCGCCGAGCCGTGCACGCGGCCGAACGTGAGCTTGCGCGACGCGATCGACGACAGCCACATGATCAGGCCGACCAGCGCGAACGACGCGACGAGCCCGTTGTGGGCGACGGTTTTTTCGAGCATCTGCAGCATGGCGGCCTCCTTCACTGTTCGTCGAATTGCGGCACGCCCGCGAAGGCCGTGTCGTCGCGCCCCATGCGCGCGAGTACCGCGATGCAGCATGCGCAGATCGCGACCGCACCGACCGCGGCGAGCAGCGCGACCGGGCCGCCCTTCAGCGCGGCGACGACGTTCTGGTTCGCGGCCATCGCGACGACGACCGGGATATACATCGCGCCCCAGAAACCGACGCCGGCCTCGGTCTCCTTCGGCAGCCAGCCGCGGCGGTGCAGCCACAGGCGCAGGCAGATCAGCAGCAGCATCGCGATGCCGACGCCGCCGACGTTTGTCTTCACGCCGATCGCGGCGCCCAGCAGGTCGCCGAGGAACAGTCCGGCCAGATGGCAGAACGCCAGCAGCGCGGTTCCGTAGATGATCATGAGTCGTCTCCAGTCTCTTCGTGACGGGCGCCTGACGCGTGCGGGAGCCAGGCCCGCACGCCGATCCCGGGCGGACTGTCTGTCTCCTGCGGCGGTGCGCCGCGGCCCGGCGGCTCGTCGTGCGAGCGCGTTCTCGGGGGTCGATGGGATGATGCGGTTTCGGGCCGGACGCCGGATGGCTTAGACTGATTGATGCAGCCGGCGGCCCGACACGGGCCACGCATCCGGTGCTCCCCCGTTCGCGGGGGCCGCACTGGAGCGTGATCCGATACTAGCGCCGCAAAATCCGGCCATTTATGAAGTTGTCGAAACCGATTCAGTGGATTTAGCAATGCGTCCGTTACCGCCCGAGCTGCTGCGCAGCTTCGTCGCCGTCGCGCAGTCCGGCAGCTTCACCGCCGCGTCCGAGCGCGTGAGCCTGTCGCAGTCGACCGTCAGCCAGCACATCCGCCGTCTCGAGGAACTGCTGGACCGGCCGCTGTTCGAGCGCGACACGCGCAACGTGCACCTGTCGCAGCACGGCGACGCGCTGTTCCGCTACGCGGTGCGCATCCTCGAGCTGATGGACGAAGCCGTCACGTCGGTGTGCGGGCCGCCGTTGTCGGGCAAGGTGCGGCTCGCGATGTCGGAGGATTTCGCGTCGGCGCACCTGACGGCCGCGCTCGCGAGCTTCGTGCAGCGCAACCCGGAAGTGGAGCTCGCGATCTCGACCGGGCTGTCGGGCGACCTGTTCGACGCGCTCGACGAAGGTCGGCATGACCTCGTGTTCGCGAAGCGCGTGGCCGGCAGCCGGCGCGGGCGCGTGATCCGCAGTGAACCGCTGTACTGGTGCACCGGCCCCGATTCGCGGATCACGGGCCACGAGGCCGTGCTGCCGCTCGCGATGCATCCGGAGCCGAGCGTGTCGCGCCGCCGCGTGCTCGAATCGCTCGAGGCGGTCGGCCGGCCCTACCGGATCGCCGTCGTGAGCAGCAGCATCGCGGTGCTGCGCGCGGCCGCGAGCGCGGGCCTCGGCGTCAGCGCGTTCGCCGGTTACGTGATCCCGGCCGGGCTTGCGCGGCTCGATGCAGGGCTGCCCGAACTGGGCGAGCTCGAATACGTGATCGACCGGCCGGCGGCCGCATCGCGCTCGACGCTGGCGCTCGAAGCGACGCTGATCGCGGCGGCGGCCGAGCTGTAACGTCGTCTTCGATCGCGCTCCGCGCTTTTCACCGCGCGCCCGCGCCACCGTTCCGCCACAGCATTCACGTGCAACTGACGGCGTTGCCCGGAACGCGTCAGCGTCCGCGCAGTACCCGCTCGCGACAATGGGGCCCATCGGAATGCACGGCAGCCAGCCGTACGTCCCGTCCCCTTGACCGGAGCACACCATGAACGTCTTGCGATTCGCCGTCGCGACCGCGGCAGCCGCGCTGCTGTCACCCGCGTTCGCACAAACCGATGCCGCCGCACCCGCACAGGGCCTCACGCGCGCGGAAGTCGTCGCGCAACTGAAGCAGGCCTATCTCGACGGCGAACTGCCGACCAACGACGGCAACTATCCGCCGAACGCCGCGACGCGCGCGCGCAATCGCGAACTCGTGCAGGCCGTGCAGCCGACGTGGCTCGCGCATACGCCGCAGCCGGCACCGCAGGCGAGCGTGCAGCAATAGCGGCCGATCGCGCTGCGCCGCGCGGCAAACGCGCGGCCGGCGCAAGCGCTCAGGGCAGGAAGCTGCGCCGCCGCGCGTCGATCAGCTCGACGAGCAGCCGGTCGCGCTCGGCCGCCAGCTCCTGCATCGAGCGCTCGCCCTGGATCGCGCGCAGTTCGTCGTTGAGCTTGCGATCGACGGCCGGATCGAACGACGGCGTGCCGAGATCGTCCCACCACGTCGTGATCGGCCCCGACAAGTGCTCGAGGAAATGCGCGATCCCGCCCGCGCCGCCGCCGAGGTGATAGGTCAGGCACTGCCCCATCAGCCCCCAGCGCAGGCCCGGGCCCCACGCGACCGCCTTGTCCGCATCGGCGACGCTTACCACGCCTTCGCCGACGAGGTGATACACCTCGCGAAACAACGCGGCCGCGAGCCGGTTCGCGACGTGGCCGGTCATCTCCTTGTTGAGCACGATCGTCTGCTTGCCGAGCGCGTCGTAGAAGTCCTTCACGCGCGCGATAACCGCCGCGTCGGTCGCGTCGCCGCCGACCAGTTCGACGAGCGGAATCAGATGCGGCGGGTTGAACGGATGCGCGATCAGGCAGCGCTGCGGATGCCTGTCGCACGCGGTCTGGATCTCGGACATCTTCAGGCCCGACGAACTCGATGCGATCGGCACGCGTGCGGGCAGTACGTCGTCCATCTGCCGGTACAGCGCGCGCTTCAGGTCGAGCCGCTCGGGGCCGTTTTCCTGCACGAAATCGACGCCGTCGAGCGCGCGCACGAGATCCGCATCGAACGACAACCGCGCGGACAGTTCGGCGGCCCGTTCGCCGAGGAATGCGCCGAGCGCGTCGCGCAGCCGCGCGTCGGCCTGCGGCGCAGGATCGGTCGCGACGACGTCGAAGCCCTTCGACAGATAGAAAGCCGCCCAGCTCGCGCCGATCACGCCGGCCCCGACGATCGCGATGCGTTGAATGTCCATGTCCGTTCCGTCTCCGTGGTCTGTGGATGGCGCGACGATTGTCGCATCGAATCGCCGTGTCACGCGCCAATGCGCGTTGCGCGCTCGCTCTTGAAAACCGCCGCCGCGGCCTCTAATTACCCGTTGCCAGGCGGTGCCCGACATACGCACCGCCCCTTTTTCGACTCAGCGGAGAATCGCGCGCCGCGCCCGCCACGGGCATCGCGTCGTCGCGTCTGCCGCGCTTCATGTTCCGGAGGAACTTCATGAGCGGTATCCATTTCGGCCAGGACCTGTTCGACGAATTCACCCGCGTGCAGCGGCAGATGGCGAGCCTGTTCGGCGAGCTTCCGGCCGGCATCCGCGCGGTGCGGCCGAGCGCGTTCCCGGCACTGAACGTCGGCGCGACCGACGACGCGATCGAGATCGTCGCATTCGCGCCCGGCATGGCCGCGGCCGACTTCGACGTGTCGATCGACAAGGACCTGCTGACGATCAGCGGCGAGCGCAAGCCGGTTCCGCACGACGACGCCGACAATGTGCGCACCTATGCGCAGGAACGCTTTCACGGCGCATTCCGCCGCGTGGTCGAGCTGCCGCAGGACGCGGACGCCGACAACGTCACCGCACGTTACGAAAACGGCTGCCTGCTGATTCGCGTCGGCCGGCGCGAAGCATCGAAGCCGCGCACGATCACCGTTCAGTAATCTTCAGGAGAACGACATGAATACACCCCAAACCCTGACCGAACGCCAGAACGGTGCGGCCCTGCCGGCCGCGGCTGCGGCCGCGGACACCGCGCGCCGGCACGCGATCACGCCAGCGGTCGACATCGTCGAGGACGCCCATCGCGTGACGCTGCGCGCCGACCTGCCCGGCGTGCCGCGCGAGAACCTCGACGTGAAGGTGCACGACAACACGCTGACGATCGAAGCCGACACGCGCATCGACACGCCGGCCGGCCTGCGCGTGCGCCATGCGGAAGTGCGCGCGCCGCGCTACGCGCGTACGTTCGTGCTGAGCGCCGATCTCGACACGTCGCGGATCGACGCGAGCCTGCGCGACGGCGTGCTCACGCTGACGATTCCGCGCCGCGAGGAAACGCGCCCGCGACGCATCGACGTGACGGCCGGCAACGCGTAAGCATCCGCGCGGTGTTCGTGAAGCGCCGCGCATGACACAAGCCCCGCGACGCAGCGCGCGTCGCGGGGCTTTTTTTCGACACGCGGCGCGGTGCATGCACGCCGTTGCGTCCGGCATCCGGTGTTCAATCGAAATCGAACAGGTCGAACACCGACTTCTTGCGGCGCTGGCCGTCGCGCCGGTAGCGGTCGTCGTGCGAGCGGCCGTCGCGCCGCCAGCCGTCGTCACGCGCATGCGCGTCGTGACGCCTCGGCGGTTCGTCGCGGCGCACCGGCGCATCGCCGGTTTCGCGCGCGATCAGCTTGTCGAGTTCGCCGCGATCGAGCCATACGCCGCGGCACGTCGGACAGTAGTCGATCTCGATCGACTGACGCTCGGCCATCAGCAGGTCGGGCGTCTTGCAGACGGGACATTTCATCGCGCTTCTCCTTTCGTTTGGAATCCGGATCGAAGGCGGGAGCTCTGCCCGCCCGCTTGCTCAGCGACCTTCGGCCCGCGCCGCACGCTTCGCCTTCGCGCGCCGCGCCAGCATGTTCATGCCTTCGACGAATGCCGAGAACGCCATCGCCGCGTAGATATAGCCCTTCGGCACGTGCGAACCGAAACCTTCGGCGATCAGCGTCATGCCGATCACGACGAGGAACGACAGCGCGAGCATCACGACGGTCGGGTTGCGGTCGATGAAGCGTGCGAGCGGCTGCGCGGCGAACAGCATCACGCTGACCGCGACGATCACCGCGACGAACATGATCGGGACGTGCTCGGTCATGCCGATCGCGGTCACGATGCTGTCGATCGAGAACACGATGTCGAGCATCACGATCTGGCCGATCGCGGCCCACATGGTCAGCCCTGCCGCGCCGCCGGCCGCGCCCGCGCCGTCGCCGTCGTGCGACACGTGGTGATGGATCTCCGTGGTCGCCTTCCACACGAGGAACAGGCCGCCCGACAGCAGGATCACGTCGCGCCACGAGAACGCGTGATCGAACAGCGTGAACACCGGTTCGGTCAGGCTTGCGATCCACGCGACGCTGCCGAGCAGCGCGAGGCGCATCACCAGCGCGAGCGCGATGCCGAGGCGCTGCGTGCGGGCGCGCTGCGCTTCGGGCAGTTTGTTGCTGAGAATCGAGATGAAGATCAGGTTGTCGATGCCGAGCACGACTTCCATCACGACGAGCGTGAGCAGCGCGGCCCAGACGGCGGGGTCGGCGGCAAGCGTCAGCAGGTAGTCCATGAAAAGGGCCGTTTCGAAAGTGGAAAGCCAAATGATAGGCGGTCCATGACTTCGTAAAAATCAGCGACAATCTGATCTTTGATTCGGTTTTTACGAAGTGTCGATCCGATGCTCAACTTCCGCCATCTGTACTATTTCTGGGTCGTCGTGAAGGAAGGCGGCTTCGCGCGCGCGGCCGCACGGCTCAACATGGCCGTGCAGACGATCAGCGCGCAGGTGCGCGAGCTGGAAAAGTCGCTCGGCCACCAGTTGCTGCGCCCGGCCGGGCGCGGCGTCGCGATGACCGACGCCGGCCAAGCCGCGTATGCGCGCGCGGAAGCCATCTTCGAGATGGGCCGGCTGATTCCCGACGAAGTCCGCGCGGCGGCCAGCCAGCCCACCGTGCGCGTCGCGGTCGGCCTCGCGGACGGAATCTCGAAGCTCGCCGCGCATGCGGTGCTCGCGCCCGTGCTGGGCACGCCGACGCTGCGGCTGTTGTGCCATGAGGGCGAGCACGATGCGCTGCTTGCCGAACTGGCCCTGCATCACCTCGATCTGGTGCTGGCCGGCCAGGGCGCGCCGTCGGGGTCGAACCTGCGGGTGACGAGCGAGCGGCTCGTCGCGTCGCCGGTCGACTGGTATGGCCCTGCGTCGCTCGTCACGCCCGCCGCGAGGCAGCGCTTCCCGCAATGCCTCGCCGAGTTGCCGGTGCTGCTGCCGACCGCTCATTCGGCATTGCGCGCGCGGCTGGACCTGTGGCTCGAACGCGAGCGGATCGTGCCCCGCGTGACCGGCGAATTCGAGGACAGCGCGCTGATGGCCGTGTTCGCGGCGCGCGGTCTCGGCGTGTTTCCGCTCGGCGAGCTCGGCGCGAACGACGCGTCGCTGCTGCGCGGGCTGCGCCGGCTCGGCCGGGCCGGCGACGTGACCGAGGAGATCCATGCGATCCGGTCGCGGCGCGGCGAACACCATCCGCTCGTGTCGCGATTGCTCGCCGCCGCGCGGCCGGCGCCGGACGGCTGAAACGAGCGCGACGTCAAACGAAACTATAATGACGCCCCGGCCATACGAGATTGCCGCGCGGATCGCACAGGCACCGCCGTTGCGCGGCAGCCGTGCGGTGCGCCCCGCCGCGTCGCGCGGCATCTCGCCGAGCCTTCTGAAAGACGCCATGCACAACCGATTTCGCCTGTTTTCCGTTTCGTGCGCGTTCGCGGCCGCGACCGTGCTGGCGGCGTGCTCGTCGCCGCCCAAGCCGATCTATCAGCAGGAGCAGTTCGACGCGACGAGCAGCCCGTATGCGCACACGTTCCATTCGAAATCCGACGCGGCCTGCGAGGCCGCGCGCCGCGCGCTGCTGAGCCAGGGCTACGTGGTGTCGTCGTCGCGCAACGATGCAGTCGACGGCAGCAAGAATTTCCAGCCGAGCAACGACATGCACGTCGTGATCGAGTTTCACGTCGTGTGCGCGGATGCGACCGCCGACGGCTCGTCGAGCATCGCGTACGTGAATGCAGTGCAGGATCGCTATACGCTGAAGAAATCGAACACGTCGGCGAGCGTCGGGCTCAGCGTGTTCGGCTCGCTGTCGCTGCCGATCGGGTCCAGCGACGACGCGCTGGTGAAGACCGCGAGCGAGACGATTCCCGCCGGCGTGTTCTACGAGCGCTTCTTCAATCTCGTCGAGCATTTCCTGAAGATCGATCCGGCGCGCCGCGATCGCGCGACCGTGAAGGCCGCCGAGAGCGAGCACGTCGCGCCGCTGCCCGAACCCGCGCCGACGCCGCAGGGCGAGCCGATGAAGATGACGACGCCGGTCGTGCCGACGCCGCCCGCCGCGCCGGTGCCGCTCGCGGTGCCGAGCGTCGCACCGGCGGCGGGCACGCCGGTCGTGCCGGCGGCGCCGGCGGCGGCAGCTCCGTCG